>JAIRPQ010000114.1 GCA_031256875.1 Eubacteriales Family XIII. Incertae Sedis bacterium
ATTTGTTTCTTTGTCGCTATAATGTACGCGCGCGCGCCTGCGCATGTGCGCACGTTAGGGTGTCCGATTTGTCCGATATCTTCCGGCACTGCGGCCGCCGGCCGCCATCCCCCGACAAATAGCAGGGCGGCGCAGGCGTAAATGCCGCGCCGCCCATGCCCTGCTCGCAGCAGGCGATGTGGGAGGAGAAAAGAATAAAGACGCCGTTTCCGACGCCTTCACAGAATATATTATATCACAGAAACAGGGCGCAGAACCGCGCAATGGTGCGCAATGGTGCGCAATCTTTTTCGGTCGCCATTTGCGCCTACGATTCCACGCCTAGCCTTTCTTTCAGCGCTTCCTGCAACACCGCAGAGAAATTCACGCCAGCGACCTCCGCCTTGGCGTTGAGCCACGATGGGAGCGATAGCGTTTTCTTCACCGCCCGCGAGTCCGTGCGCTTGCGGTATGCGTCGAAGTCGACGGGTACCAGCGTCACTATATCGCCCTGCTCCGCCTTGATGTCGCCGATATCGGACGGCGGCGGTATTTCCCTGTTCTCATCCTGCCAGAACACGCCCATCATCTCCAACGCGTCCTGCGCCATTTCAAGAGCCTCGGCAAGATCGTCGCCCTGCGTGTTCTTTTCGAAGTCGGGCATATACACCGAGTATCCCCCTTCTTCCGCAGGTGTCAGCACCACAGGGTAAACCAATTTTCTTTTGTCCATTTTATTCATTCCGTACCTCCTCGTATATCATTATTGTTATACGTGTTAATTACGTAATTGTCAATAGGTTTCGCGAAAGTTTTTAATTCTTTTTTGCCATGTCGCCACGCTTCACGCCCGCCACTCCAATGACCCGTAGACGTCCGACAAGTACGCGACGGCTTCGCCGTGCAGGTACTGGGCCTGCCTCTCGCTGTACGCGATGGCTTCGGCCGCATCCTTCCAGCCTTTGCAGCTGTGGTATTTCGCCACAAGAACGTCGCGCATGTGTTTCTTTGGCAGCCTGCCGCACATCTCCGAGAACTTGCGGGCGCACGGCGCAAGCCACTCCTCGATGTCCGAAATCTCCCGCTCGTAGTCTGCTATCTTGCTGGCGTACTTCCCCGTGGGGTCGGAGTGTATGGCGACCTCCGCATCCTCCGGCCGGTGCGCGGAGGGTGCGCCGTCCTGCCGCTGGATGTATGCCGATGCCCCGTGCGACTCGGCCATCGCCGCCAGCTCCTCTATCCTGCGCTCGCGCCTGACGATCTCCCACCGATTCGCGCGGTATTCGCCTCCCGTGTCCAGCCTGCCGTCCAGCACCTTGCCGTGCTTCCATAGCGCCATGATCTCGTCTATCCCTACGCCCGGGATGCGGTTTATCACTGTGTGGTGGTGGATGCGCCCCGTCTTGGAGCCATACCCAGGCACGGTGACGTATTTCAGCTCCGCGCCCGCCGCATTGTATAGCTTTTTCAGCTTTTTCACATATGCCGCATTTTTTTTCATGGCTTCGGCGGCCGGCGGCGGGTCGCCCCTGTACGTGAGTACCAGGTGGTAGTCGCCGTCGCGGAAATTGTAGCCCAGCTTGCCCGCAAGCACCCGCTCCCCGTTGCGGCGGTTCATCCGCTGTACGCATTCGGGCGTAGTCCCGTCCATTCGCCTGCGGCGGGCGCACGGGTCATGCTCCCTGCCCTTGGGGAATATCCGGACGAAGGCGCATGCCCCCGCGTACACCACTTCCCTGACATACCGGGCCTTCCGTTCCGAACTTAGGTTTTTCCTCGCCCCTGACATATCTTCCTGCCCTCCGACTTATTAATCGTTCTTACCAAGTCAAATGCTCTTGGCCCGAGCTCATCAAAAAACAAAACCCCTGTTCTATTTTTTCTTTTTCGGCGCTTTCTGCGGCGGCGTCATCTCCGCCGCGCACATCACGCCATCGTCCACCGCCGGCGTGATTTCCACCTCCTCGCGGGGGTCTTCCTTGCTGTACCTCACGCGGCTGCCGTCCGTGGAAACCACTATGCGGCAGCTGTCGTCCTCCAGCGTCCCGTGCTTCACCAGCACGTCGTGCAGCGCCGAGTGCAGGTGGGCTATGTCCACCAGCCCGCGGTTCAGCATATAATATGTAGCCTTCACGTTGACGGGGTAGCCTATGCCCAGCTCGGGGCAGTGCGCCGCAGCCCTCTTCTGGAAAGCCATGAACGGCTTGGACGGCACGGGGCGCACCGCGCCATTCGGCAGCCTGACAAGCCTGTTGTGGTTTTTCTTGGTGGCGGGCGCGCCCGGTATGGTGATCCGCACCGTCCGCCCGTCAAGCCCCTCGCCTATGCTGTAAAGCCGCTCCTCTACCGGCAGGAGCGGCCTTGTCGAAAATATGTAGCCCTCGCCGCCGGCGAGCCTTTTGGCGCACTCGGCGCAGACGATGCCCGTGAGCATGCGGCCTCCCGCGTCCGCCATCACCTCGTCCGTATTCGCTCCGGACTGCTCCAGCTGGCCGACGAGCGCTGTAGCTTCCTCGAAGCCGAACCCCATGGACTGGAGCTGCGGCCCGAACTTCTGCACCGTGCCGAGCAGATCGGTGAATCCTTTGCCCGTCGCCTGGCTAACCTTGAAAACTGTGTCCATGGCACCGGAAACACCGTCGGCATCGATGCTCCACTGCTGGAACGCACGCGATGAGCTCTCCACAACGCCCGCCACGTCCTCGCCCAACATATCGGCCACCTCGACCGCCTGCTGCGTTATCTCCTGCAATTTGGGACCGGTCAGCCCCAGCTTCGTGTTATAGTCTGCTATTGCGGTTGACACCGCCTCCATGTCGGCGGGCACTTTTTTGTATACCGCGTCGAAGTCGGCGTTCAGCCCCTTCAGCGCGTCGCCCGTGGCGCCCGTGCCTATGCGGATTATATCGGCCGCCTTGTCGAAGTCGATTCCGAGGTCAACCAAGCCCTTTCCAGCCTTCACCGCTCCTGCCACGATCCCCACCATTGCGGCGTTGGTAGCGGCAGCCGTAATCGCCGCTCCTACGGATACCTTGTTGACGCTTTTCACCGTTTTCGATATCGCTCCGCCCAGCGACTTGTCGAGCTTGCCCGCGATGGATATGACCGCTTGCAGCTTTTGAGAATTCGCCATGCGCTCCCTCCATAAAAAAACCGGCCCTGCGGACCGGCTTGAAAAACAAAATGCCTATTGTATAGCTTCTATACAATCCCCTTCTTGCATGCCTTTACGAACAGTACAACCGCAATTACAACGAGTACGACAAACACCACGCCCATGATAGCCCAGAACACGGGAATAATCCTCGCGCACATGAACATTGCGCTAAGAAACCCGCCGAATACCCTGTCTCCCAGCTCCGGATTAACATAATCCAGCACAACAAATACCACGCCCGGAATGAAGCATGCTAGGATGAAAGAGCCAAATCCAAACCTGAATTTCTTTTTTGCCTTTTCCATATCCCTTCCTGCGGCGCACGGCCGCGCCTTTGCCCTTCCTTCATGCAGTGATAACCTCTTACCTGTATTTTACCCTATTTCAGGCTGCCATAGCAAGCGATGCGCGGCATTTCGCCGCCGCTCACCTTCGGACGGGGTGATTCATCTGCCGCTCGTATTCCCGCCTTTCTTCAAGGGCGTCCTGGCATGCGCCGTCGTACTCGACAAGGAACTCCGCAAGCCTCATTCCCCGCAGCCCTCGCTGGGGCTCGTGGTATCTTCTGCCGTATTCACGAAACATCCTTCTGAGGGTGTCGGAGCTAAGCCACTGCTCTCCTCCGCCTCGCTTTCGGCGCTCTCGCCGTCCGACCCCTCTGTAATAAAATTTCTCCCGATCTCCGTTATCAGCACGTTGGCGATGCCCTTGATTTGCTTTAGGTCGGATACCTCGATATCGGGGTTCAGCGCTATTATTGCCATATACCCGAGATAGGTGTGCAGCACGTAGTCCAGCTCCATTACGCCGGCCTTGATTCCGCTCTCGGCAGTCACCTGTGACGCAAGGCAATACGCCTCATCCTCTCCGAGTTCCCCGTCAGCGAGGGATGGCTTCGGGACGGCATTGGCGAGATGCTTTCCGACGACCGGGCGGCGCGGAAGCAGCGGCTGCGCGACGGCATAGCCAGCGCGAAGAAGAACGACGTCAATATCTCCTAATATTAGTTTCCTCTGAAAAATTTTATGAAAAAATTATTGAAAAGGCTTGACAAACTACGGCTATTGCCGTATAATAGTATTATAAGTTAAGGGCGACGTAAACAGAGAGGAGGTGAACGGATGGATAAGGCGGCAATAATAATAGCCCTGGTAACGGCAAGCATTAACCTCGCAACAACCATTATCAGGGCCACCGAAAAGTCCAAGAAGGACTAGACGGCGAAGGGGGAGCATTCCCCCTCCCCCTTTCGGGGGATCGGATTCGCCACATAGTAGACATGATACAGGAGGTAAACAGAAATGTCAATAAAAAATGCAATATGCTCGGCCGCGTCCGCCGCTTGCCTGATCGCCGCGCTGATCGCGGGAGGAACGCCCAGGCTCGTGCTGGTGCTAGCGGCGGCGGTCGCGTCGTTCGCGGGGCTTGCCTTTGCGATAGCGGGCAGGCGCAAGGCAAAAGACCATGAGTAGGCTTCAAGAGCAGCGGAAAAAGGCGGGGCTGTCGCAGTCCCGCCTCGCCAAGGCCAGCGGGGTCAAAGTCCACATGATACAGCACTACGAACAGGGGTTCAGGGACATCAACGGCGCGGCGGTCGTGACGGTCAAGGCGCTGGCCGACGTCCTCGGCTGCCGCATAGAGGACTTGATAGAGCCAGCGGAGTGAAGCGGCGGCGAGCATGACTACAAGACTAGGCTGGCCCCGTCTCCGGACGCGGGCCAGCCGCTTCTTTCCCGCACAGCGCGAAGAAGAACGACGTCAATATCTCCTAATATTAGTTTCCTCTGAAAAATTTTATGAAAAAATTATTGAAAAAGGCTTGACACTCACGCAAATACGTGGTATTATAATATCAGAAGTTAACGAAAGCACACACGAAAGGAGGCAGGGTTGAATGAGATAGTCATACTGATAGGGTTGATTGTCCTGACAAGAGAGATTACGAAGCTGACCAGCGAAGTCATCAAGCTCACCAAGACAATCAAGAAGCCCTAAGGGTGGGGGCAAATGCCCACCACCCGCCCCTAACGGGGCGATGTGATTATCTTACCACAACCCGAATACACTATGCAAGAAGCCATCTATATCATAGCGGCCGCTATCATCTGCGTGATGGGCGCGAGCCTAGCGGTCAGGCTTATCAGAAAGCGCATTGAAAGACGCGCGAAATGAGTGCGCCAAAAGACGCGCGGAAATGTACATGACTGTCGCAGCAGCAAAGGAGATTGCAAAATGATAAACACGATAATGGAAATAGCAGGACTGGGACTTAGCATCGCAACGCTTATCGTCATAGCCATGCTCTACAAGGCAGTAAAAGGCAGGGCCGAAAAATGAACTTGCGCGAAATAAGAAAGGCGCGGGGGCTGACCGTCCCCGCGCTCGCGGAAAAAGCGGACATGCCGAAGCGCACAATTGAGGATATCGATCGGCGCGGCGATTGCCGCATATCCACCGCGATAAAACTTGCGGACGCGCTCGATATGACGCTTGACGAACTGTGCGGGAGGGAAAGAAATGAGTAAAATACAAGAGCAAAGGAAAAGGGCGGGGCTGTCGCAGGCGGGGCTAGCGGAAAAAGGCGGGCTGCCCCTCCGCACATTGCAGGACTACGAGCAGGGGCGCAGAGATATCAACGGCGCGGCGGTCGTGACGGTCAAGGCGCTGGCCGACGCCCTCGGCTGCCGCATAGAGGACTTGATAGAGCCAACGGAGTGAGGCGGCGGCGAGCTGCCGCCCAAGATTTTCGAGCAGTTCAGTATGAAATCGGCACGAGCCGCAAAATGAAGAGCATAAAAAAAGATGACCCCAGGAGCTAGGGAATTCTCGGCCAACGACCTACTCCCATTCGGGAACCCAGCTTTCGCCCTTCACAAGCCATCTCGTATATCTATATTATACAGCTGTTTAGGCGAAAAGCAATATTACGCGCAAAAAAAAATTCTGGCGGCTATAGATAAAATAGACGAAAAAGTGAGGGAGCTTTCTACAATGTACTACGACAGGAAAAGAAAAAACTACAGGGAGACGTTCACCCATGACGGGAAGCGGCACAGCGTTACCGCCAAGACCAAGCGGGAGCTGGCGGCGAAGGTCGCCATAAAAAAGCGCGACCTCGAAGACGGCAAGCGGAGCATATCGAAGAACATGACCGTCCGCGACTGGTCCGCCGAATGGCTGGAGGCGTACAAAGAAAGCTCGGTGTCGCCGCCCACGCTGGAAACGTACCGCACAGCGCTGAACCACATCAACGCTGACATCGGCGGCATGATGCTGAAGGACGTGAAGCCCCTCGACTGCCAGTCCATACTGAACCACATGGCGGGGAAGTCATGGTCGGCCGCCAGCAAGGTGCGGCAGACGGCAAAATCCATGTTCGGGGCAGCAATCAAAAATGGGCTGATGATAGAGAACCCCGCCGCCGATATCTCCATGCCCAAAACGAGCAGGGGGACGCACCGCGCCCTCACTGACGGCGAGCGGGCCGCCTTCCTCTCCGCCTGTGAGACAAGCCCCTACGGGCTTTGGGCGCTGCTGATGTACCACTGCGGGCTTCGGCCGGGCGAAACGGAGAGGATACGCGGCAAGGACATAGACCTGAAAGCCATGATCCTGCACGTTGACGGAACAAAGACGGCGGCGGCGGGAGTGCCCATCAACGTCGCCAAGGAGCTGATGGGGCATGCATCCATCGAAATGACCGCGCGCATCTACACGCATTCAAGCAAAAAAGCGTTCGAGGACGCACGGGAAAAGATAGACGCGCTCGGCATGTGATGTGCGCAGGAATGTGTGAGCAGAGCCGACGCGCCTTGAAATACCAATATTTAACACATGGGTCACAACCATGGGGTCGGGGGTTCAAGTCCCTCAATCCGCACCACAAAAAGCGCCGGAATCCTTGAGATTTCGGCGCTTTTTTATTCAACTCGGGTTTGGCTTGGCTGGCCGGCTATCCTCCTTGCCTACGGGAACCTGCCGCGTCAGCCCTCATGACGCTATCTTTCGCCGGCTTCTTTGTCCTTTCGTCTGGGCTTTCCGGACAGGATTATTATTATCGCCGCGCCCAGCATGATTGCCATGAGGAGTCTCGGGTCGAACGAGTCGTCGCCCGTTTTCGGCACTCCCCCTTTCGCGATCGTTTTCACTTTCGTATTCGCTTTCGCTTTCACCACCTTGCCGCTCTCCTTTTGTTTTGGCATCTCGGAGGGGATGTTGACCTTGGGGCTTATGTCGCTGATTATGGCGGCGGGCTCCTGCTGCTTTGCCTCAAATCCCGCGCTGGTGGGCTTCTCCGGTTCGGGCGTGGGTGTGGCCACCGGCGCAGGCGTCGGCTCGGGCTTGGGCTCCGGCTTGGGCTCCGGTGTCGGCTCGGGTGTCGGCTCCGGCTTGGGCTCCGGTGTCGGCTCGGGCTCGGGCTCGGGCTCGGGTTCCGGCGTCGGCTCGGGCTCTGGCTCGGGTTCCGGCGTCGGCTCAGGCTCGGTCTGTTCCTGCGGGTCAACCGTCTTGGTGGCCTTGCCCGCGGAGAACTCATCGCCGTCCTTCGGTGTCGCGAAAATTTCCGCATCGTTCGTTATGCTGCCATCCGTCCAACCGGAAACCTCGGCGGTGAAAGTCATCGTGACTTTCTTGCCGCCGCGCGCATCCAGCTCATAGGGTTCAAATGTATAACCCAGTATGCCGCCCGCAACGCCTTGCGGCAGGGTGAGGTTCATTGGGTTGAGCACGATGGATCGGGTTTCGCCTTCTACGTCTATCTGAACCGATAGCGACTTGTATTTCAGCGTGTCGGGCAGCACGTCCTCTATGCGGACAGCTCCGTAACCCGAAACGTCCGCCGGTAGCCTGAAGCTGACCGAGTATTCTATCTCGTCGCCGTTATCGCGGAACGTGTCCTGCGCGGCCTCCTTCGCGATGCCCGTTATATGCGGGAGCGGTGATATCCTCTCGTTGTCGGTACGCGCCGGATCTTTCGGCTCCGAGCCGCCCTTCGGCGTAGTGTAAAGCTTCGCCGTATTGAGAATATGGCCGGAGGTCCAACCCGCGATGGTCGTCGTCAGGGTGATGACGACCTCCTTGTCACCATTGCCGGCGAGGTCTTTTTCATCCAGGGTATATCCGACAAATCCTGTCGCGGGGTCGTCCAGTATGCGGCTCTGCTCCAGCTTCGGTAATACGATTCCGCCGATGGACACCGACATGCTGTCCGTATTGTAGACCAGCTCCGGCGGCAGTTCATCCACTATGCGGATAGCCGCGAAATCGCTTATATCCTTAGGCAGACGCGTGGTTATTTCATAGGTGACATTATCACCGTTGCCCTTGAAATTCCGCCCCTTTACGGCTGTCTTGCAAAAATTGTCGATTTGCGGAAGCGGCTTCTCCTCGATGTTTTTGTCCTCGTCGGGGTCGTCCCGCTTCAGTACGGGCGAATCCACCTTCTGCCCGACATTGTTCCCCTGCACGCTGGTGTATTCGAGCTCGGCCTGTCCCCCGTTGGTGTCATATTCGCCATTCGGCGCGAGCGTCCCGTTCCGGACGAGTTCAATCGATACGCGCACCCTTCTCTTGTCGAGGTCTATGTTGCCAAGGTCGACGCTGATCCACGGTTCTTGCCAGGATACGCGATATCCGGACGTGACCTGGTTGAACTGGTTCGAGTTTTCCGCTGTTTCGAGGAAGACCTTGACGTTGTTTGCGGCAGAGTTCGCGTCGCGCAGATTGAAAAATTTCGTGTTAATAGGGTCTTTCAAAACAACATTGCCGATGCCCGTTATCTTCACGAGATCTTTGGCTATGTCCTGATATTTCGCGGCAAGCTCCGAACTCGACAGCCCCGTGAAGCAATAGCCAGGGCCGCTTGAAATGTCCCGGAGACATTTGTTCATAATTGAAATGTCCTCGCCGTCTATCGGCATACCGGTGAAGCCGAGCGAGTATATAATGGCGCCTTTGTCCTTCAGTATTTTCGCTTCCTTGGCTCCGTTCTGCTGGCCTGCGCTCGGTTGCCCATCGCTCATGAACAGGATATATAATTTGCGGCCCGCCTCGGGCGGAAACCTATCAATGACCTTCTGCAATGGCACCGCAAAATCAGTGCCGCTTTTCGGATACAGTTTGTCAAGAGCAGCGTCCATGATGATGCGGTCCGTAGTGTATGCCTGCGTTACTTTAACGCTTACGTCGAATCCGACAAGGCCGACCCTGCTGCCGGAGGGGTTGCCGTTCGCCCAAAAAATGTCGAGAAATTGGTTTGCCGCCGCCTTCGCCAAAGTCATGCGCGTCAAATCACCCGTTTCGAAATGCCCCATGCTTCCGGACATATCCATGACGAGTACCACGTCCGCTGGGTTGGTGGTCATCGATGAAGCTCCCTGAATATCAAAAAACACGGTCGCGTCGTCGCCGCCCGCGGGGTCGTCCCACTGCGCGCCCTTCGTCATCTTGACAGAGCCGCCCGCCGGATACGCGGGAAAGTCTGCGTCAGTGCCACCCTTGGAATTATCGCGCACAGCTTCGTGGCTGTCGAAGCTGCTGTTGAAGCTGTGGGAGATTTCCATCGGGCTGATGCCGCGCACCGCGGCCTTAGGGCCTGCCGCCCTCGCGGGAATCTGCGCCGTGCTCGGAGCCTGATCCACGTCAGCAACCTCTGCGTCAGACGCGTCTACGTCAGATGCATTCGCTTTGGCACCACCGCGGCCGTGAGACTTCTCCCGCTCCGGCACTCCCGTTTCGCCGGAGCTTTCGCTCTGACTTTTATCAAGGCTTTCACTCATGTCATTGCCTTGGTTTTTTCCTTGCTCTTTGCCTTCGCTCCGGTCTTTGTCCGATTCGCCCATGAGGGTTTCCTCAAAAGCGATCCCACTGTCCGACACGATACCCTTGCCCTCATCGATGCCCTCCACCGTTTCGCATTCCTGCTCCGCTTCATCGGCGACACCTGTCTGCTGCTTGCCGACAGCGGCATCCTCCTCCAATACCTGTGTGCCGAGCGCCGCCAACGGCATACCGTTAGCCAGCACCACCATAGTCATAAGCGTTATCAAAACCGCCGCCAACACCCTATTGGATTTCACCATTCCGCTTTGCCTCATTACATTACCTCCAACGTCAAAAAACATATGAAAAGTCCCTATGCACGGCTCGCGCACGTCCATTTGGCAGCACGAAATCACACGACTCGCGCCGAAGCTAAGACTATTATTGTTCCTTAACATGCGTTTGGGGGTTTATGACGCCGCTTCTGCCTCCATGTATATGTCCGGTAAATGTCCGTTCATTCAGGATTGAAACATATACGCGGAAACAGGTTTCCCAATTGGCGTTCCCGATGTCGGGATATTCAACACTATTCAAATCCGCCGCTGTTTTTCCATCAATTCACACACCCGACGAATTGAACAACATGCCTTGGATACTTGAAAAACATATGTTGATTATACATTTTATCGCATGGTAACAGAACTGTCAAGAATTTTTCATTGAAAAAAACCCTTTCTGCGCGTAAACATATAATTGTCAAATTATTCTCAAAACCATAATGCATTTGTCTACGCTGTATGCTATAATATTTAATATTACTGCTAGTCTTACATTACATAAGAGTTGTTTTATTAAAGGAGCTAAGCCATGACAATGAAACAGATGTTGACCGTGAGGGATTTTTCCCGACTGACAGGCGTAAAAGAATCTACCCTCAGATACTACGACAAGCTAGGCATATTCTCACCGGCCATCCGCAAGGAGAACGGGTACAGATATTACACGCCGCAGCAGTTCATCACCATCAACGCCGTGCGTCTGCTGTACGAGCTGGACATGCCTACGCGCGAAATAGTGCCCCTGGCAAAGAACCGCACACCCGAGCACATCCTCGAAACGCTTATCGATAAAGAGTCGGAGCTTGAGTCCGAAATCCAAAGGCTAAAAAGCTCGTACAACGTCATCACGACCATACGTAAAATGGTGCAAATCGGGCTAAATTCCAAGGAGTCATGGACGGGCATCGAGTTTCGCGAAGGTCTCGGCGTCATCATGGGACCTGAGAACGACTTCGGCGGCGCGGACAATTTCCACACCGCGTTCATGAATTTCTGCGCCGAAGCCGAGGAGCGCGGCATCGACCTGCGCCTGCCCGTCGGAGGGTATTTCCCCGACATCGAATATTTCTATGAAAACCCCGGCAGGCCGAAGCATTTCTTCTCCATCGACCAGCGCGGCACGAAGAAACGCCCGACGGGACGCTATCTGACGTCATACCATAGGGGTTACTACGGCGACACCGGCGATATCGCGAAGCGCATGAAAAGCTGCATCGAAGAACAGGGGCTGAAGCCCACGGGTCCGGTATACAACATCTACCTCTTTGACGAGGTGAGCGTCATCGACCCAAGCCAGTACCTGTTACAGGCCACCGTGAAAGTCTGATTAATATAAATTTGGAGTTTGCAAGGATATGCAGATACGTACATCAGCCGAAGATTATTTGGAAACCATATTGCTGCTCTCGATGAAAACGGGCGCGGTCAGGTCTATCGACATCGCGGGCGAGACCGGCTATTCGAAACCGAGCGTCAGCGTCGCGGTCAAGAAACTGCGCGAAGGCGGGATGATAGAGGTGGATCCCGACGGTTTCATCACGTTGACTGACGCGGGGCTCAATACGGCCAAGCAGGTATACGAGCGCCATTCCGCGATATACGACTGGCTCGTGGCGGGCGGCGTCAGCGAAAACGTCGCGGCGGCGGATGCCTGCCGCATGGAGCACGTCATCTCCGATGAAACCTTCCGGATGATAAAGGCGCACACGGCGGCGATGTCGGCAGAGGGCAAATCGGACAGATAAAACAACGGAGGGAAATCACAGAATGAAGCATACAATCAATCAGGTCAAACCAAGCAGGATATTTGCCGTCATCGCGCTGGCAGCTTTGATAGCCATGGTTGCCGTGCTCGCCGGATGCGGAAGTTCCGGCAGCGGCGCAGGCAGCGGCAATGACAGTGACAAGAAACAGGAGGAAAAGAACGTGCCAACAGAAAAACCGGTAGTAGAAATCACAATGCAGGACGGCGGCAAGATAAGCGTCGAACTGGAACCCGCGGCCGCGCCCAAGACCGTGGAGAATTTCCTGAAACTCGTGAACGCGGGATTTTACGACGGGCTCACCTTCCACCGCTCCGTGCCGGGCTTCATGATTCAGGGCGGCGATCCGAACGGCAACGGTACAGGCGGCTCTGACGAGAATATCGAGGGTGAGTTCGACAGCAACGGATTCAGCAACCCCATCAGCCACGAGCGCGGCGTCATCAGCATGGCGAGGGCGCTGGACAAAAATTCGGCGTCGAGTCAGTTCTTCATCATGCTCGGTGACACCCCTTCGCTGGATGGTGACTACGCTTCGTTCGGGCGCGTGACAGAGGGCATGGAAGTGGTCGACAAGATCGCGGAGGGCGAGACCACAGGCCCGATGAACGACACGCTCGTGACCCCGCCGGTCATCGCTTCCATCAAGCAGGTGAAATAGCCCAGGCGAAGCGGAACAGGATTCGATAGCCCAGTTTCGATAGCTCAGTAAAATAATGCAATAGAATAATAAAAGAGGCCGCCGGCATATCGCATCCGGCGGCGTTTTTTTGTTACTGGATTTTGTTTCCAAACTGATTCCGGATCAGCTCCGAAGCGATTACTGAATCAAGCACCGCTCAAAAGCTTTTGTCCGCTTCGATAAGCGCGTTCAGCAGCACGTTCGCACCATGGTGGCATTGCTCGGGCGTGCTGTATTCCACGACCGTGTGAGACAGACCGCCCACGCTCGGAATGAAAATCATGACGGACGGAAGCAGCTCCGAGACATACTGCGCGTCATGCCCCGCGCCCGAATACATGCGCTTGTAGCTGTACCCAAGACCCTTTGCCGCGCCCTCCACATGATCCAGCAGCCTGTCGTCGAACTCTATCGTGTTCCTTCCCCAATGCTCCTCGTAGCTGAGCTTGCAGCCATAGACTTCGCTCGGCAGACTCTTGATGACATCGACCACCTCGGCGATGACGCCCATATCCCTGTGGCGCGCGTCGAGCGAAAACTTCACGTAGTTCGGTACCACCGTGTGGATGTTCGGCCGACACGTTATCTCGCCCGTCGTGAATACGAGATCGTCCGCTATCGCGCCGAGGCTGTCCCAGAGATCCAGGATGACCTTGCTGGCCGCGCGCAGCGCGTCCTTGCGGTAGCTCTGCGGCGTAGTGCCCGCGTGCGACGAGACGCCTTCCAGAATGATGTCGTAGTTCACCATGCCCACGACGCCAGCCACGACGCCGATGTCCAGACCTTCTTCTTCCAGCACGGGCCCCTGCTCGATATGCGGCTCGAAATACGCGCAATAGTCTCTGTCGTTCAGTCGGTTCGACTCATCGCCCACCCAGCCGCTGGCCTCCAAAGCTTCGCCGAAAGTGACCTTACCGCCCGTTTCCGAAACGGCGAGCATCGACTCCTTCGTCCATTTTTTCATAACGATGCCGGAGGACATCATGGCGGGTTCGAAGCGCGCGCCTTCCTCGTTCGTCCAAACCATCACCGTGATGGGGTGGCGCAGCTTGATGCCTTCTTTGATAACGGTCTCGGCGGCTTCCAGGCTCGACAATACGCCGTAGATGCCGTCGTAGTTGCCGCCCGACCGCACCGAGTCCATATGCGAACCCATGATGATGCGCGGCAACCCTTCCTCCGTGCCTGGGTAGGTGGCGTAGATATTGCCGATGTCGTCCGACTCGACCGTCATACCCAGCGCTTCCGCCCTGCGCTTGAACTCGGCTCGCGCGGCAAGCGCGGGCGCGGACAGCGACAGGCGCGTGATGCCTCCGCCGTCCAGCTCACCAAACTTGCTGAACGCCTTGATTTTTTCGTCCATCCTGTTTAAATCCGTAGCAAACATCGCGTCCTCCTTATTCAATATTGGCAATCAGGAATATTCTGCGCGCGGCGGAACCGGCGCAGAATTATTGTTATCGTATCCTTGGCGAAATGTCAGTTTTTATCCGAGACGGCTTCGCTGTCCATCAGGCTTTCGAAAGTCTCCACGGCCGCGCTGAACTCCGCTTCGTCCTCGATATCGACCAGCTCGAACTCGTCCTCGCTGCCGCCCACTTCCTTGTAACCATAGATATACACGTCGTCCGAACCGTCGTCGGGCACGAGGGCGATATAGTCCTTGCCGTCCGACTCAAAGACGCCGAGCACTTCCGTCTCGATCACCACACCGTCCTCAAATTCGAGCGTGATGGTATCAAGCTCCTCCTCAACCTCAATTTCGTCTCTTGTCTTGTTTACGGCCATAGATTCATTACCTCATTTCTGCATGTGTCAGTTTTGCGGCCGGACGCGGGAACGCGCCTGACCAGTGTAATAATGATATCATCCACGCGGGAATAATTCAATGATTCGGCGGCGCAATAATAGGCTTTGGAACAATAATTTTGTCGGCGCAAGTCGGTTTTGGAATAATAATTTTGTTGGCGCAAGCAGGTTTTGGAATAATAATCGGAACGGGCTCGGCGGCGGCCAAGGAATAATAAATAACGCGGCACTGTCGTCAGTCATCGCCCAGCATGCGTTTGGCTCTGCGCTTGCGGTGGTACTCGATCGCAAACCGGTGGACCTCCTCCTGGACGGCGGCTGTCAATTGCAACAGCTCGCGCTTTTCGCTGATGTCATATTCTTCGTAATCCTCCTGCGCGGGCACTACCAATGCGCGCGTCCGGTGGTGTTCGTCCTTCGCCATGCCCGCCACGCGGATGTCCGCTAGATTCGCCGCGCCAGGCTCCGATTTCGCGAGCGCGCTGATGGTCTGGATTGCGGCGGCCACATGCCCTCTGCCGCCGTCGATGAGAATCAGGTCCGGCAACGGCAGAAAGCTCTTGTCGTTTTCTACGGCGCGGCGGAGCCTGCGGTACAGCGTTTCCTGTATGGCAGCGTAGTCGTCGCCGCGCGTCTCGCCGCGAATCCGAAATCTTCTGTACGCGGATTTGTCCGGCTTCCGGTCCGTGAACGCGACCATCGCGCCCACGCTGTCCGCGCCGCCCGTATGCGATATGTCGTATGCTTCGATGCGCCGCGCCGCGAACCCCGCGCCGAACACCTCCCCCAGCTGCCCGACCAGCCGTTCCAGCTTTTTCGCTTCAGCGTCGCGGCGCTTGGATTCCCGCCGCACAGCATCGTCCACGTCGTTTCTCGCCAGCCCGACCAGCTCCTTCTTCGCGCCACGCTCGGGCGCGAAAATCCTCACCTTGTATCCCGCGCTTTCGGAGAGCGCGTCCGAGGTGAGCTGTTCATCGGGGATATGCCGCTCCAGGAGTATCTCCTTGGGCGGCTGTGATTGGTTCGCGTAATACTGGGAGATGAACGCTGCGACGGCAGCATCCACATCGCCGCCGATATCCGAGGTCCCCGCGTCAAGCAGGTGTCGCTCGCGCCCCACGAGCTTGCCGTCGCGCACGAAGAATACCGTGACCGTCAGGGCGGTGTCATCGCCGTGCTCGCTGCCTATCAGAATATCCATGCTGCCCGAGGACAGCAGCTCCACCCGCTGCTTCTCCGTCACCGCCTTCGCCGACTCCAGATAGTCGCGCCATCTCGCCGCGTCCTCGTACTCCATGCGCTCCGAGGATTCGTTCATGCGAGCCGTTATATACTTCGTAACCTCCGCGCTATGCCCCTTCAAAAAATCAACAATTTTGCCGATATCAGACATGTATTCATCGTGAAGCTCCTCGCTGCCCGCCACGCATACGCTGCGGCAGCGCCCGATATGCCCGTGCAGACAGGGTCTGTGATTCTTCGGGAATGAGTTTTTGCGGCAGCGCTTCAAGCGGTATACGTCGTTCAGAAGCCCGACGATGCGGTTGACCGCGCCGACATCGGCGTAAGGCCCAAAGTATTTGCTGCCGTCCTGCGCGAGAATCCGCGTTTTCAAAAGGCGCGGCCATTTCTCGGCCAGCGTGACTTTTATATACGGGTAGGTCTTGTCGTCGCGCAGCATGATATTGTAGCGCGGGCGATGCCGCTTGATGAGCGTGTTCTCCAGAAGCAGCGCTTCGGCTTCGGTCTTTGTGACGATGCACTCGAACTCGGCGATTCTCGACGCGAGCGCCGCCGTCTTAGCGTCCTGCCCGTGCGGGCGAAAATACTGCCTGACGCGGTTTCTCAGCGAGGACGCTTTGCCGACATAGATGACCTCGCCGTCAGCGTCCTTATGCAGATATACGCCGGGCGCGGCGGGCAGGAGTTTTAAGTTTTCCTCTATATCAAACTGTACCATTTCGCGTTGAGGACATCCTTAAACAGTGCGATGTCCGCCGGCCCCCATGACGGATTCGCGAGAAGCTGTCTCAGCGAGGGGCCGGCCACCAGCACCGCGAGCCCCACCATTCCTTTGTCGCCTTCCCTGCTCGTCTCGTCCCACAGCGGCAGCGAATCGCCGACTCTGTGGTAGGTGAGAAGCGAATGCTGCACCGCGTCCGTCGATTCGCTGTCGGCCGCGAGCCAATTCACGAAGGCTGTCGCGAGCTCTTTCTTCTCATCGCTTACTTCCGCGTTGACACAGAGCGTGTATTCGGCGGACATCTGCAAAGATTTGTTGGCGTCCACGGCTCCCCTGTATGCGCTCAGCCAGTTCCGCTCGTAGGGCAGCTTGACGGGGAACAGGGCGAGCTGTCCCGCCTGCGTCGCGTTCCACACCTCAGAGCCGGAGTATTCCGCGCTGTCGAGCGGCATGAACACCGCCCTTCCCGCGGTGAATACAGAGCGCAGATATTCGTCGCTGTATACGTTCTTATCCACAAAATCGTCGCCCCTGACGCCGCGCCCGTAAAGCCCGCCGGTATGCGAGGAATATGTGCCGACCGCCGAGATATAGGTATCGAATATCGGCGACACGCTCGCGAATGCCTGCGGCGTCGCAATAAGGCGCGCCTGCCGCAGCCCTTCATCGACGGAGGTGATAGCGGCCAAATCCATCATCCACTCGGAGAAGAACGGGTACTCCGCGCCCCTCACGGCGAACACGCCGTTGAGCTGCGACGAGCG
>JAIRPQ010000094.1 GCA_031256875.1 Eubacteriales Family XIII. Incertae Sedis bacterium
ATAATAGGTCACAAAGGTACGGGCAAGACGAAAACAATGATAGACCTCGCTAACAAGAGGGCTAAGGAGAGCGACGGGCATATTATATTCATCAACAAAAATTATCGCTTGACGTACGACCTTATACATGAGATAAGGGTCGTGTGCATGGACGACTACGATGAAATCACGAACAGCGACGAGTATATCGGGTTTCTGTACGGCATCATCAGCTCGGACCATGACATCGAAGCTATTTTCATCGACAGCATTTTGAAGCATGCCGATGTAAGCACGGAGGACATTCCCGAGTTCCTCGCGCGGCTGAAGGTGATCAGCGAGCAGCATGAGATAGACTTCATCGTGAGCCTGTCCGCGGACCTCGGCGAGCTGTCCGACGACGTGAAGGACTTTGAACTGATCAAGCCATACGGCTGCTAAGCAAAGCTGGCGGGCGACCGTCGGGTTCGGTCGGACCATACAGCTGTCCTACGAAGCGGGCGGCCGCATTGATAGGTGAAACTTGACGGCTGCGAAAAGGGCGGCCGCATTGTATAGTCGGCGCGGCATGGCATGGCGTTTGGTTGCCGTGCTTCTGCTGCGCCTTATTGGATTTGTGGTAGGGTAAATATTATGGGAATAATTTATACGCTGGCGCTGTGCCAGTTCGCCGCGTCGCAGGACAGGGGCGAGAGCTTTGAGCGGGCGGAGCGCTGCGTGGCCAAGGCCGTGCGCGGCGGGGCGGGCGTGGTCTGCCTGCCCGAGATATGGAACAGTCCCTACGGAAACGACTATTTCCCCGAATACGCCGAGCGGGAGGGCGGCGAGTCCTTTCGGTTCATGTCGGAGCTGGCGAAAGGGAACGGCATATACCTCATCGGCGGATCCATTCCGGAGCGCGACGGCGACAAGCTCTACAACACCTCGTTTATCTTTGACCCGAGCGGCGGGCTTATCGGAAAGCATCGCAAGGTTCATCTTTTCGACATCGACATCGCGGGCGGCATCACCTTCCGCGAGTCCGACACGCTCACGGCGGGCGATGGGATCACGGTGGTCGACACTGAGTTCGGCAAGATCGGCGTAGCCATCTGCTTCGACATACGCTTCGCGGAGATGTTCTCGCGGATGGCGGCGGAGGGCTGCCATCTCATAGCGCTGCCTGCCGCGTTCAGCATGTCGACGGGGCCGTACCACTGGGAGCTCTTGCTTCGCGCCAGGGCGGTGGACAACCAATGCTATTTTGCGGCCTGCGCACCCGCGCGCTCGGACGAGCTGAAATTCAAAAGCTACGCGCATTCGCTCATTGCCGACCCGTGGGGGGACCTGCGCGCCGCCGCCGCGACGGGCGAAGCGGTCATATTCGGCGACATCGACATGGACTATATGGAAAAGGTGCGCCGCGAGGTCCCCGTTCGGACTAAGGGCTGACTAGGAGCTGCGGCTATGAAAAAAATCCTCGTATCCGAATGCCTGTACGGTGGCCGGCACGTCCGCTACGACGGTGCGGGCGCGGCCTGCACGGACGGGATTTTTCTGAAATGGAAAGCCGAGGGCCGGCTTGTGCCGGTCTGCCCCGAAGTCTGCGGCGGGCTTCCCGTGCCGAGGGAACCGGCGCAGCGGCGCGACGGCAGGGTGGTGACCGAGCGCGGGCGCGATGTTACCGCGCAGTTCCGAAAGGGCGCGGAGGAAGCGCTGCGCCTGGCGAAAGAGCATAGCGTAGTCTGCGCCATTATGAAAGAGGGCAGCCCGTCTTGCGGGGTGCATGCCATCTACGACGGCAGTTTCACCGGAAAGAAGACAGCGGGCGAAGGGCTGGCAACACAGCTGCTGCGCGGCGCGGGGCATACGGTGTTTTCCGAGTCGGAAATCGCCGCCGCGAAACGGGCCATAGATGATGATTGAGCAGGGATAGATTGGGTAGCACGGGATTTGGCAGTACGGTAACTGACCGGACAGGTTTGAATAGGATGGAACCGAGCAAGGCAGTACAGAATAATATACAGCTAAGGAGAGGATAGCCAATTGCGTATAACGGATTTATATAATAGTAAAAAGACGGTCTTTTCGCTTGAAATATTCCCGCCCAAGAAAGAAGCGTCGGGAAGCCCCGAATCGATCTACCACACGGTGGAAAAGCTGGCGGCGTCGAAGCCGGATTTTATCAGCGTCACCTATGGCGCGGGCGGGAACCTCGTGGACAACGCCACATGCGAGATTGCCGCGTCCATCAAGAAAAACTTCGGCATCGAAGCCATGGCGCATCTCACCTGCGTGAACTCAGGCAGGGACGAGGTGCGCGAGATGATAAGGCGCTACAAGGCGGCGGATATAGAGAACGTGCTCGTGCTGCGCGGCGACATCATCGAGGGCAGCGAGGTACACAGCGACTTCTCCCATGCCAACGAGCTGGCCATCGAAGTGCACAGAAACAGCGACATCACCATTCTCGGCGCCTGTTATCCGGAGGGCCACTATGAGAGCGAGGATCTGCACAGCGATATCCAGAACCTGAAATACAAAATCGGCGCGGGCGTGGGTGCGCTTATCACGCAGCTGTTTTTCGACAACGCGCTGTTCTACGATTTTATCGGGCAGGCGAAAGGCGCGGGTATCGCCGTGCCTATCGCGGCGGGCATAATGCCGATAGTCAGCAAGCGGCAAATCGAAAAGACCGTGGCGCTGAGCGGCGCGAGCCTGCCGCATTCGTTCACAGGCATGATCGGCCGCTGCGAGAACCACCCTGACGAGCTGCGCCGCGCGGGGATAGACTACGCCATCAGGCAGATACGCGACCTGATAGAGCACGGCGCGGACGGCATCCACCTCTACACCATGAACAACCCCGACGTATCCCTGGCGGTGTACGAGGGGATAGCGGATTTGCTGTGAAATCGATATAACGCGATTGAGATAATAGCGAGGCGGAGAAGGATCACTCCCACTTGCACCTGATTTCTTTATTTCTCCTGCTGTTCCCGCCTGATCCTGGCAATTCTCCACGTCGCCATTGGATGGTCTGCGATACGGGCAAGGATGTCTGCGTCGAAGGACAACAGCTCCGGCTCATAATGCCCTTCCGCAAAGCGTACCAAGAATGTGCGCTCTTTGTCCGTTAGGGTCATCAACTCTGTCAGGAACTCCGACACGCGCGACTTTGCCGCCGCAAAATCGAAACGCTCCGTATGGCGAATTACCGGATGGAGGTCGGTTCTTATCATGCGTCCTGTAATATCGTCCAGCTTTGTGAAGTCAAATCCATTTGTCTTGGCATCCCCGGCGACAGCTCGGTACAAAACGGCACATTTGCGCAGCAGGGTAAGGTCAGGCTCGTCAAATAACCCGAAGCAGACCATGTTGTTCAGGTCGTAGAGGTCACGGGCTGCGCCCCTGCCAAGAAGCGCCACGATCTTTCCCGCGAACACCTCAATGGGAGACAGCGTACGTACAGAAAAATCCGCAAAGGCGCCAGAAGCATTCACGGCTGCAAGGACGGTGGGGAGCGTGTGGCAGCGCAGGGAATAGTTGATTTCCACTTTGATGTTGTCGGCGTTGCCCGCTGCGTTCGTGTAGGAATAGACGAAGGAATCCAATGCATGGGTCTGCTTGGACTTGCTTTTGGGCGCATAGCCCTCCGCCGCCATATAGCGAGACAGCAGTTCGTTTATTCTGCCGCGCCGCAGCTTCGTTTCCTCACGGGTGAGGTTTTCTGAGAAGTCCATGTCGATGTCAACGGACAGGCGAGGCAAATTGAGCACCGTCAGGTTGATTGCCGTGCCGCCCTTCAGGGCAAGCAGCGCGCCAAGCTCGCCGTCGTTTCCAATGAAACGCAGTATCTCGGTCAGGCGGCTCATCTTTTCATAAGCGTCTCTGTTAAATCCCAGTTCCTGCGCTTTTCTTGCAAGGACAGTTTTGTCATACGTCGGCATCTTCATCCGCTCCTTTCGTTGTCAGGCTGAGCAGGCTTTCAGGAGCTACAAGCCGCCAACGTTTATCATACACGCCGCTTTTGCCTGAGGTCAGGTATCTGGTGCTTTTCCCTATATGTGCGGCGCACTCGTCAAAAAATGCGTTGGAAAGATTCAATTCGTGCCGGAAATGGTGCAGGATATATCCCGTTTTCTGGTACATCACCTGTTTGCCGTATGCGGCAAGGTACGCAAGCAGCCTGTCCTCGTTCACGGACGGCACAAGCGCAAGACAGCGCAACAGCTCCTCCAACCCCATGACTTTTTCAAAGTCGTGTATGCCGTCAAGCGCGGTACGCTCCATATCCGTCACGCGGACGCCGTCTTGCCTTGTGGCCACGCCTTCTTTTATGCGCGAAGCAAA
>JAIRPQ010000103.1 GCA_031256875.1 Eubacteriales Family XIII. Incertae Sedis bacterium
GCTTTTTGCAAACCAGCCACGCCGCGCAAATTATGTGATAAAATATCGTGAGATGAATGCTATGAAAACAACCATCTGTGGAATTGAGTGGAAGAACCCCGTCACTACGGCGGCGGGGACTTTCGTGGCGCGGGAGAGCGAGAAGCACTACGACCTGGCGGCGCTTGGCGCGGTCACGACCAAGGGCGTGTCGCCGGTGGCCTGGGCGGGCAACCCCACGCCGCGCATCGCTGAAACGGCTTCGGGCATGCTCAACGCAGTCGGGCTTGAAAACCCGGGCGTGGACGCATACATAGGAGGCGAGCTGAAATACTTGAAGGGCAGAAGGCTGACTGTTATCGCCAACGTCTGCGGACACAGCGAAGGCGAATATATAGAGGTGGTGCGGAAGCTGGACGCGACGGATGTCGATATGCTCGAGCTGAACGTGTCCTGCCCGAACGTCCGCGAGGGCGGAATGGCCTTCGGGACGGACACCGCCGCGCTCACGTCGCTGACGCGCCTGGCGAAGGCCGCCACGAAAAAGCCGCTCATCGTGAAGCTCTCGCCGAACGTGACCGACATCGCGGAGCTGGCCGCCGCAGCCGAGGGCGCGGGCGCGGACGCGCTTTCCCTCATCAACACGCTCATCGGCATGCGTATAGACATACGCACCGGCAAGCCCGTACTCGCCAACGCGACAGGGGGGCTGTCCGGCCCCGCGATAAAGCCTGTTGCCGTGCGCATGGTGTACCAGGTGGCGAAGCGCGTGAACATCCCCATCATAGGCATGGGCGGCATCATGACGGGCGAGGACGCGCTGGAATTTTTGCAGGCAGGCGCGTCGGCGGTAGCGGTAGGCACAGCCGCGCTGATAGACCCCGAGGCTCCCGCGCGAGTGGCGGCGGAACTGTGCGCACTGATGGAATGCCGGCAGAATACCGGCATAACGCGGATGGAATCAGGAGAACCCAAATGACGGACAAAAAAGATTTCGTGAGATTTCTGATAGGGGCGGGGGCGCTGCGCTTTGGCGATTTCACGCTGAAAAGCGGGCGCAGGTCGCCTTACTTCATCAACGCGGGCGCGTTCGATACGGGCGAAAAACTCGGGCGTCTCGGCGGCTTCTATGCCGCGCGGATTCACGAAGCGGTGCGCGCCGGCGAGCTTCCGAACGATATCGACACGATATTCGGCCCCGCATACAAGGGCATACCGCTGGCGGCGGCGGCGGCCACCGCCATGTCGCGCGAATACGGCGAGGACATCGGCTACACCTTCAACCGCAAGGAAGCCAAGGACCACGGCGAGGGCGGCAGCTTCGTCGGCAAAAAACTGAAAAGCGGCGACAATATTATCATCGTGGACGATGTGATAACGGCGGGAACGGCCGTGCGCGAAACCGTCCCGCTCATCCGCGCGGAAGCGGACGTGAACATCTGCGGTATGGTCATAGCGGTAGACCGCATGGAGCGCGGCGCGGGTGCGGCGGGGGGGATGTCCGCCGTGGGCGAGGTAAGCAGGGAGCTGGGCATCACAGTGCTTCCCATAGCGACCGTCAAGGAAATCATAGACGCCGCGCAAAGCATCATGATAGGCGGCAGTCCGGCGATAGACAAGGAAACGGCCTGCCGCATGGAAGAATATATGGCGGAGTATTGCGTGTAGGGGCGACCCGCGACGCCGACACAGAAAAACAGGGCTTTTCATTTTTTGGGAAGCTTGCACAGACAGTAAAACTCAAAAAAGGGCTTGGAGCGGAGGAGAATATGAAGCAACAAGAACGGGATGAACTGCTGGCGCTGAGGCGGGAGAACCGCTTGCTGAACGATATTCTGGATCACATCAACGAAGGGGTGTTCTGTGTTGACGCTGACGGCAAAATCATTTATTACAACCACACATCCGAGCTGGACGAGGGGCTTCGCAGAGAGGATGTACTAGGGAAGTATGAATACGATGTTTACAAGAGTACCGATTTTACAGACAATTTCGTGAACCGCGTCAAAAAAACGAAGCTCCCGATTTTCGACAGGCCATGCGTATATAAACTGCGGGGGCAGGAAATCAAGACGGTGCTAAATGTGTTTCCGTTCTACCACGAAGGGCGCATTGCCGCGATATACAGCATCGGCAGGGAGATGAACCACATCAAGTCATTCATCCGCACGACGCAGGAATTCCAAAAGAAAATGCTGAAAAACGAGCTGAATCCCGAAGGCAAGAGTTGTGCGGTCTATACATTCGGCGACATCATAGGCGGCAGCGACAGTATGCGCAGAGCGGTAAAAGAAGCGGAAAAAATTTCGGAAAGCGGCTCAACAGTTTTGATATCAGGGGAAACAGGCACGGGAAAAGAATTGTTCGCGCATAGCATACACAATGCCAGCGCGCTTTCGAACGGGCCTTTTATTCCCGTGAACTGCGCCGCAATACCGGAGGGCCTCGCGGAAAGCGTTTTGTTCGGGACGGTCAAGGGCGCTTTTACGGGGGCGGAGAACCTGACGGGCCTTTTCGAGCAGGCGGAAGGCGGAACCATCTTTTTGGACGAAATCAATTCGCTTCCGATGTCGCTTCAAGCCAAACTTCTACGCTTTCTTGAAAACCGCGTGCTGCGCCGCTTGGGAGGCAAATCGGATATATCCGTAAACTGCCGTATTCTAAGCGCCATCAACGAGGATCCGTTGGATGCGATCCAGGGAAGCCAGATGCGCAAGGATCTGTTCTTTCGGCTTTCGGCGGTATCGCTGCTTATCCCTCCCCTGCGCGAGCACTTGGATGACTTGCCCGATCTCTGCGCATTTTTCATGAGCAAATACAACAAGGTGTTCGGGCGAAACGTGACAGGCTTGTCAGAAGAAGCCGAGACGATATTTCGAAGCTATCGCTGGCCAGGAAATGTCAGGGAACTGTCGAACACCATCGAGAGCGTGATGGTGTTTTTGGATTCGGAGACGCATATCATTGAGCCATCGCACCTTCCTTCTTTGTTCTGGGAGAAATACAGGAGAAATTCCGAAGTGATGAATGGGGGAGAAGATGATGCCGGCCTGAGGGAAAAAACCATGGAGTATGAATGGCGCATCATAGCCGAGACATTGAGGAAGCATGACGGAAATATCACGCGGGCCGCATCCGATCTCAAAACTTCGCGTCAGTACATATACAGCAAAATGAGGAAGACGGATATATAGCACATGGCCATTGCCATGCAATAATAGCAGCATCCATTCAAAACCGTCAAAATAGATGACAGCAGGCGTCACTATCATTGACGGTTTTTATTATTCGCCGGCTCCAGTGAATCAGCCCAACCACATTTTTCGGGCTGGCACAGGATGGCATCTATATTGCTTACAAATCGGGCGTAGATACAGCGTAGCGGCCTGAATGATAGGCAATGTGAAAAAGGAGATGCAATGGACGGGGAAGGTTTGTCGGGGCGGAAAGCAGTCGTTTCCGGAGCGGGCAATGGCATAGGGCGGGCAATCAGCCTGGCGCTGGCGGGCGCGGGCGCGGATATAGCGCTTTGGGACATCGATGCCGGCTCTGCGGAAAGTTTGAGCGAAGAAGTGTGCGCATTGGGCAGCGAATGCATTTCGGTGGAAACCGACGTCAGCGACAGCTATGCGGTAGAGCGGGCGGTTTCGGAAACGGTGCGCCGTTTTGGGAGTATTGATATCTTGGTCAACAATGCGGGGGTCTGCATCGTAAATCGTTTTTTGGATACGGGCATCGATGAATTCAATAAGATGATGGATGTCAATGTCAAGGGCGCCTATCTCGTCTGCAAGGCGGTTCTCCCTCTGATGTGTTCGCAAGGCAGCGGACGCATCATAAATATTTCGTCTGTAGCAGGCAAGCGGGGATATGAGTATTACGCCATTTACAGCGCCAGCAAATTTGCGGTCATCGGTTTGACGCAGTCGATTGCCGCGGAATTCGCGCCCTGCGGCATTAACGCGAACGCGATTTGCCCTGGCACCGTCCATACGCCCCTGTGGAGAGAGCCGCTGGAGAAGCTCGGAAAAATCATAGGCAAATCGCCTGACGAGATATGGGAGGGCTATATGGGCGATATCCCGCTAGGCCGTCCACAGATGCCGGAGGATGTTGCGGAAATGGCAGTCTTCCTCTGCGGCGATGGAGGCAGGAATATTACCGGACAGGCCATTAACGTTTGCGGCGGGCAGCAAGTATATTAGGCGGCAATGCGATCGCATCCATTGATGTAAATTTTGCAACAAGGAGAAACAATGGAAATAACAGCATTGGAAAAACTTTTGGAGCACTATCGGATGATGCTTACGATTCGCGAATTCGAATTGAGGGCGGCATCCCTCTACGAGGCGGCGGAGATCCTTGGCTTTGTTCATCTGTACGCAGGCGAGGAGGCCATAGCTGCGGGCGTATGTGGGCACCTGACAGAGAAGGACTATATCACGAGCACGCACAGGGGCCATGGGCATCTCATCGCAAAGGGCGGCAAGCTCAGGCTGATGATGGCGGAGCTGTTCGGGAAGTCAACGGGGTACTGCGGCGGCAAGGGCGGCTCGATGCATATTTGCGATCCCAGCTTGGGCATTTTGGGTTCCAATGGGATAGTTGGCGCGGGATTCCCTATCGCGACAGGTGCGGGCCTTGCGGCCAAAACCTATGGGGATGGAGCGGTTTCGGTCTGCTTCTTTGGCGATGCGGCCTCTAACAGGGGCACGTTCCATGAGAGCCTGAACCTGGCGGCCGTTTGGAATCTGCCTGTTATCTATGTTTGCGAAAACAACCAGTATGGCATATCCATGAATGTCAAAGACGCTATGAAGGTAGAGCATGTCGCAGACAGGGGCGCAGCCTACGGAATCAAGTCCGCCACTATTGACGGCAATGACGTGATCGCGGTTTCCGAAGCTATGGAAGGGATTCTAAAGGATGTGAGAGATGGCGGCGGGCCGTTCCTTCTCGAATGCATGACATGGAGACATCGCGGGCATTTCGAAGGGGACCCCGATTTTTGCAATGATTATCTATATCGCAGCAAAGAGGAGGATGAATACTGGCTTGCAAGGGATCCCATTGCGGGTTTGCGCAATACGCTTGTTGATGAGTATGGCATAGGTTTGGCGAGGCTGGATCGGGTAAGGGCGGAAATTCTGCGCGAGCTGGATGACGCAGTGGAATTCGCCAGGCAAAGCCCTGAACCCGACGCATCGGAAATGCTGCGAGGGGTTTTTGCCTAGGCGCAGAACAAAAAGGAGGAACTATGGCGGTTACCACATACCTGAACGCGCTGAATGACGCGATGCGTATAGAGCTTGAACGCGATCCGCTGTTCTATATCGCAGGAGAAGATGTAGGAAGATTTGGCGGGCCGCATTTGGTCACCCATGGGCTTTGGAAGGAGTTTGGGGGCGAGCGCATTCGCGACATGCCCATCAGCGAAACAGCTATTCTTGGCCACGCGGTAGGGGCGGCCGCAGCGGGGCTTCATCCATGCGTGGAGATAATGTATGTTGATTTTATGGCTGTCTGCATGGACGAACTCGTAAATCAGGCGGCGAAGATGCATTACATGTTTGGCGGGAAGGTCAGCGTGCCGATGGTCGTGCGGACGCTGGGGGGTGCGGGAATGCAGGCGTCGGCGCAGCATTCTCAATCGTGGGAATCGTTATTCACGCATGTTCCAGGGCTGAAGGTGGTGTCTCCCTCGACACCGATGGACGCGAAAGGGCTGTTTCTGTCCAGCGTCAGGGACCCAAATCCCGTCGTGTTTCTTGAACACAAGATGCTCTACGGATTTTCAGGCGAATGCCCCGACGGGGATTTTACAGTGCCGATCGGCAAGGCGGATGTCGTAAAGGAAGGAACGGACATCACCATAATTTGTTGGAGCTATATGCGTTACGTGGGCATTCAGGCGGGAAAGCTGCTGCAAGAAAAAGGGGTCTCTGCGGAAGTGATAGATTTGCGCAGCCTCAGTCCTGTTGACTGGGAAACTGTGCTCGCGTCTGTCAGGAAGACGGGCAGGGCACTCATCGTTCATGAGGAGGTGAAAACGTCGGGGTTTGGCGGCGAGATCAGCGCACGGATCATGGAAGGGGCATTCGATTCTTTGAAATCCCCCGTGGTCAGGGTGGCTGCGCCAGACACCCCTGTCCCATTCAACGGAAATCTGGAGGCGGAATTTTTGCCGAATGAGAAGATCGTAACAGACAAAGCGGTGCAGATGTTTTAGGAAGGAGGAAAATGTTCATGATGGAAAGCACGATAATTATGCCGAAACTGGGTATGACGAACAAAGAGGGCACTGTCGAACGCTGGCTGAAATCGGAAGGAGACCTTGTTGCGGAAGGAGATGAGATGGTCGAGATATCCAGCGACAAAATCGTTACGACGGTGGAAGCCAAATCGTCCGGCATCCTGAAGCGCATCGTCCACGGCGAAGGCACAACCGTGCCGGTGGGAACGCCTATCGGCATCATCGCGGCAGCAGGCGAGTAGATATAGGCATATGCCTAGGCTGTTTCAGCCGGAAGGAGGTGAAAGTAGATGGCGGCGCTAGATCAGGAAAAACTGGATTCGGATATTAAGGAACGCATCACTGCTATGGAAAGCCCTGAGTATGATTCGGGCCCCAGACTGGACAGGCGGGATCTTATCGTCGTGATCGTTATAGCGGCGGTCTGCATAGGCGGTATGGTCTGGGGGCTGAGCTGATGAAACCAGAGGAAGGGAGAGAAAAATGAGCAGTTTGGAACAAGGAGTGAACCAAGAAGTCTATTACGGTATCCTGCCAATGATGCCAAAGGAGCGGATATACGATTTCAAAGCCACTGTGCTTATTATCGGCGGCTATGCCATTGCGACATGGTGCTATGTCCAGGGAGGGTATATCGGAACAATGCTGCCGCTGAAAGCGCTGTTCAGCTCCACTGTGTTCAGCATGACGCTGGTCGGCCTGTTGGTCTGCCTGGTAGGTATCATCCCGCAGAGACATGGAATAGATATGTGGCTCTATCAGAGGGCCATTTTTGGATACTCCCTGATAGGGATTATTTGGCTGATTGTGATAGCCAGTACGTGGGGATACGAAGCGGTCAATGCCAGATTGTTTGCGAACAGCATCATGACCGTACTGCAAGAGCTTGGTATTCCTGCGGAAGGGCCGGTATGGGTAGGGGTTCTTGGCACAGCCTGCATCGTCATAGGCGGCGTGATAGCGGTAAAAGGCCCTGTTGCGATAAAGATATCCACCTATATCATGGTGCCATGCCTGCTCGCGGTGGGCGTGCTCATAGTGGTATTGATATTCAGGAACGCTTCATGGGCGGACCTGATGGCGGTAAATCCGGCGGAGTCTCTAGGTGGAGATGACTTCCGCACGAACTACATGGTCGTTCTCGAATGGAACATTGCTTTTATATTTGCATGGTATCCAGGCTTTGCGGTGCTGCCTAGGCTTGTGAAAACGGAAAAATCTTATTACTGGGGATTTTTGCTGGGGTTCTGTACCATCATGGCCTGCTTTGTGCTGATAGGGGCTATGACCGGCCTTTTGACATATGCCAAGACCGGCGTTGCCAGCACCGATCCTACAGATTGGCTGATTGGGCTTGGCGGCCCCGTGCTGGGTCTTCTGTCGCTCGTGTTTATCGGTTTTGCCAATATCACCACGCAGGCTCTGGCCTGTTACACCATAGGCATGAGCACGAAGACAATGTTGCCGCGAAGAAGCTATAAGTCCATCGTGGTATTCTGGTCGATTTTCTGTATCGTACTGGTGTTCTGGGATGGCATCTGGCAGTATTACAATACTTATATCGCTATCGTCGGCGCGGTATCCGGCCCTGCCATAATGCTTCTCATAGTGGAT
This sequence comes from Eubacteriales Family XIII. Incertae Sedis bacterium, assembly GCA_031256875.1. Taxonomy (GTDB): domain Bacteria; phylum Bacillota; class Clostridia; order Peptostreptococcales; family Anaerovoracaceae; genus JAIRPC01. Next base: position 7,847 of record JAIRPQ010000103.1, read on the forward strand.
TATTTTATCGTGCGCAAAGGCAAATTTTCATTGACAGGCGTGTATCGGCTCAATGGGGACTGCCGCTACAGGTATACGAAAGGCTTCAATATCCCCGCGCTAGTATCGTTTGCTATCGGCGTGACCGTCTATTTCGTTGTATATGACCCTGTTGCCGCGTGGCCCAGAAGCGATCTTTTCCTATACACTACCGCTAGCGGGTTTTCCGCAATATGCACGACCGCATCATATTATATAATGAGCAAAATACCTGCCGTGCGAAAATATATGCAGGTATAGGCTTTTCGGGATGCCCACCCAATCACCCGCCGAGGCGCTTCAGCAGCTTCACTACCGTGGACTGGTCTATGCTGAGCGCCTCTGACGCGCGGTAGGTGTTCCTGTAGATGCTCATGGCTTTCGATACGAGCTGGCGCTCCACTTCGCGCTTGGCTTCCTTCAGCGGCATTATGCCCGAGCAGATGACCGACGCGGCGCGCTTGCCCGTGTCCCTGCCTTCGCTCATTACGCGGCTCACGGTTTCGGCGTCTATGACGGTGCCGTCTGTGACGATGAAGGCTCGCTCGATGACGTGCATCAGTTCCCTGACGTTCCCCGGCCAGTCATGGTGTTCGAGCATCAGGTAGCCCTGGCTGTCGAGCGTCTTGTGGCTGTTGTATTTGCCGTTGTAGTCCGACACGAAGCTGCGCGCCAGCATGCGTATATCGTCCGGACGCTCGCGCAGGGGCGGGACGTTCAGCGGGATGGTGTTCAGCCGATAATACAGATCCTTCCGGAACAGTTCCTTGTCGCACATGGCCAGCAGGTTCCTGTTCGTCGCGGCGATAACGCGCACGTCCGCCTTGTTCCTTTTGGTGCCGCCCACGCGCTTGTATGACCCGTCCTGCATGAAGTCCAGCAGCTTCACCTGCATGTTGTAGGGCATCTCCCCGATTTCGTCGAGGAATAATGTGCCCCCATCGGCGATTTCGGCAAGGCCCTTCCTGCCTGAACGGTCCGCTCCCGTGAAGGCTCCCTGCTCGTACCCGAACAGCTCGGTTTCGATGAGGTTCTCGGGTATGATGCCGCAGTTGATTTTCACGAAGGGCTTGCCTGAGCGTTTGCTGAAATGGTGCAGCGCATTCGCGACCACCTCTTTCCCCGTGCCTGTTTCGCCCTCGATGAGCACCGTCACGTCCAGCGGCGCGATGCGCATCACCGTATCCTGCACTTCCCGCATCTTCGGGTCGGCGCAGAGAAATCCCCGCTGCGCGAATCGGTCGTCGCGCAGCTTTTCCAGCTCCACGGTTTTCAGCGACAGCTCGGCTTCCTGGTTTTCGATGGTGGCGAGTAGATGGTTTACCTCGTCCACGTCCTTGGACGAAGCGATGACGATGGCTATGTCCTCTCCGTCCACATCGAAGATAGGCACCGCCGTAGCGATGACAGTCTTGCCGTTTTTCAGCTTCTGGAGTATGTTCACGGAGCAGCGTTTCTCGATGGCTTCGAGGATGACGCTCCTCGACAGATACCCTTTTTGCTCCAGCTCCCGCGCGTTCTTGCCGACTATTTCGTAGACTGGCATGCCTATCCGCTCGACCGCCTTGGCGTTGACGAACAGGTAATTTCCCCGCTCGTCGCTCACGGTGATTTCGTCGCCGATGTTCTCGACCATGAGTTTGTAGAAATTCGATTCCGTCTTGAGTATGGTTTTTTCCCTGATGCTGTTGATAAATTCTCTTTCCATGTCCACTCCGCATTCTTAAATTCGATAAACGCGGCGCACCCTTAGCTCGGCCGCGTGAACCCTCTCATATTGCCCAGTAATTAAAGGGCATAAGCCTATAATAATCGCTTCGCGTCGATAAGTCAAAAAAATAATGAAATAATTCATTATTCGATGATTATTTTCATCGGCTCTGGCGCATTTTCTCGGAGCGCGCCGGCACCATGACAATTCACATGCAATTTTTGTTTTTTCTCATGCATCGCCGAAGCCATGACAATTCGCCTGCAATTTTTTGCTTTTTCCATCGGCGGGCGGCAGCTGCGCCGGTTTTCTGATATAATGTAGGCAATTTGGAGAGAAGCTTGACAGCGGAGGCAATAATATGGAAAGCGAAATCAAATATTTTACGAGGGGCGGCGACGGCAGCATTATTTACATGACCGAGCGCGAAATACGCGAGGACATAGACGCGGGCGTTGCGGATGCTGAAAGGCGCGGCAAGATACCGCCGCTGACCGAGGACGAAAAGCAGCATATCTACGAGATTGTCACTATGCCAGGCAGCGTCGTGGGCGTCGCGCCGGAGGACACGGTGGTTTCGACCAGCGATTCCGGCTCCGACAAATTCACGACGAAATGCGGAATACCGCTCGAGCGCAGCATAGGCGCGATGGTGCATGAGCGCGTGCTCGGCGCGGACAGCGTGGACATCGGCAACGAGGACTACAACTACAAGACAGTGAAGGGCATCGCGAAGCGCGAGGCCGCCGTTCTGAAAAGGGCGCTCGGCACGACGACGATACCGCTGTTCTACGGCGCGATGCCTGACCTCGGGTTCTACACGAAGCCCGACGGCCCTGTGGACAACTGGGCGGAGCTGCTTCCGCTCGGCAAGGTGGACGAGGCTTTGGCGGCGCAGGAGCAGGCGGTGGAGCATTCCGTTCACGACATCCTCTATGTGGCGCAGCAGGTGGATGCGGTCGGCGGCGACGGCATACATATAGACACGGCGGGCGCGGCGGGCGACGGGGATTTCCTCGCCACGCTGAAAGCCGCCGAAGCCATCAAGTCGAAATACCCGAACCTCGGCGTTTCGATAGGCATGTCGGGCGAGTTCGTCCTCGGTATGCACGGCCGGCTGAAATACGGCGGCAAGCGGCTCGCGGGGCTGTATGCCCACGACCAGGTGAAGCTGGCTGAGGAAGCGGGTGCCGACATCTTCGGCCCTGTCGTGAACACGAACAGCGACAAGTCCTTCCCGTGGAATATCGCCCGCGTCTGCACCTTCCTGAAAGCGTGCAGCGAAGCCGCGAATATCCCTATCCACGCGAACGCGGGCATGGGCGTCTGCGGCGTACCGATGGTGGAGAATATGTCCTCGGATGTCGTGTCGCGCGTGGACAAATGCCTTATCGAAATCTGCAAGATAGACGGGTTGTAGATAGGCGTCGGCGATCCCCTCGCCATGGAAGCGACGCACGCGATTGCCGCGGGAATGGGCGGGGTACGCACAGCCGGAGATCTGGTTCTGCGTGTCCAGCTCGCAAAGAAACTGCGGATAAACGAAGCGAAGCAATATGTGGCCGACAAGCTCGGCGTGTCGATAACGGAGCTGTGCGATGTCATCACGATGACGGATCTCCGCGAGAGATACGGATTCGGGCTGCCGCACTATGAACCCGATGCCAGCGTGAACATCGGCATGGAAGCCAAATTCCGCATAGCCGAGAAGCTGGGCATCAGGATAAACTCAGTCGAGAAATTCAAGGAGCTTGCGGGAACGGCGGTATAGCCGCACCCTGAAAATTGAAAATCAAAGAGGGCGGCCCTGTGCGCCGCCCTCTTTGATTTTCGCCGCCCTCATATCCGGCTATGGCTACTTATAGCATTTTCTCACGCTGGGCGAGCTTGCGAGGAACGCTACGGCGGCGTAGCAGGTGTCGAGCGTGAGGATATCGCCTGTCCGTATTTCGCCGCTCGCGTCCTCTATGTCCAGTATCGTGTGGTCGCTTGACGCGCCCAGCAGCTCCGCGCCCTCTGTGCGCGGGAGGATCTGATCCAGGTAGCCGTAGTCCACCTTGCCGACCCCGAGCAGGGCGCGCCTGCGCTCTCCCCGATCCACGTAGGTGGGCTTGTTGCGGAAGGCGTCGTAGGCTATCTCGCCGATGGGGTGCGAGGGTTTCACGCGCGCTTCGATGACTTCGGCTTCGAGCGTCAGCGCGTCGCGGTGCGTTCCCTGTATCCGGATATCATACAGATCCTCGTTGTCCTTGTTGATGAAGATTCCCTCGCCGACGCGCAGGTGATTGACGCGGGGCGGCATGCCGCCGCTGATAACGAGCGGCAGCGATGTAGTGCCGCCGCCGGATATGATGTCGAGCTTCCTGCCTATGGCCGCTTCGATTTTTTCGGTCGCGGCCACCAGCTCGTTCATCTTGTCCGTGGTAGGGTTGATCGAGCCGTAGCATCCGAGGTTCGTTCCCGTTCCGGCAAGCCGCAGGTTTTTCAGGCTGCCTTCGACCTCGCGCGCGATTTCGATATACTCCGATTCCTGCCAGATGCCTTCACGCAGATCGCCCAGCTCTATCATGAGTATCACGTCGTGGGTCACGCCGGCCCGCCCCGCCGCGCCGTCGATGGCGCGGAGCACATCTATGTCGCTGTTCAGGCTGATGTCCGCGGCGCGTACCAGCGCGTCCGCTTCCGACACCATGGGTATGCGTATGAGCATGAGCGGGATATCGGGGTTCTTCGCCCGCATCGCTTCGAGCTGGTCTATGCGCGAGCTGGCTATCCATTTGCAGCCGGCGTCATATATGACGCGCGCGCATATCGGGTCGCCGCCCACCACCTTGACCACGCCCGCCACGCCTATGCCGGACGCGCCGCAAAGCTCCGTGACCGCCTTCGCGTTGTCAGCCAGTTTCGACCTGTCTATCTGTAGTGCAGGGTACATCTTGTCCTCCAAATCGTCCTCCAAACCGTTCTCCAAACCGTTCTCCAAAAATTCCTCTGGCGGCAGGCGCGCGGCTATGCCGGCATCATGCTGCCACCCATATATTCTATTATACACAAAGCGGGCCCGTGACAGGCCCGCTTGTATGCTATATGCCATACCGGTGTCGCACCGGAAAGCTCTAATCAAATAGGCTGTTGATGTATTTGACCGTGACGGCCGCGTCCTCGCAGTATGCGTCCGCGCCTATCTTGTCGGCCCAGCGCTGCGTGACGGGTGCGCCGCCCACGAGCGTCTTGATTTTGTCCTTCATGCCTTCCTTCTCGACAAGCTCCTCGATGGTCTTTTGCTCGGTCATCGTGGTAGTCAGGAGCGCGCTGCTGCCGATGAAGTCGGCGTTCAGTTCCTTCGCCTTCGCGACGAACTCCTCGGCGGGAACCTCGCGGCCTATGTCGTACACTTCGACGCCGTTCGTTTTCAGCAGCGACGCGACGATGCCCTTGCCTATGTCATGCACATCTCCTGCCACTGTGCCCAGCACGAATACGCCTTTCTTCTGGACCGCGCCGTCCTCCATCTTCGACTCGATCTCAGTCGTGACGGTTTTCATGACCTCGCTTGCGAAAATCAGCTCGGGCAGGAACAGCTCGCCCATGCCGAATTTGTCGCCGACCTCGCGCATGCCGGCGCTGAACCCTTTTGAAAGGAGCTCTATGAGATCCGCCCCTTCTGCCTCGGCCTCTTTCACAATTGCGATGGCCGCGTCCTCGTCCGATTCGATGATAGCGTCCGCTGCCTTCTGATATAGTGCTTCAAAGTCTGCCATTAGTGATCTCCTTTCGTACCATCCATATACATCCAATAATTAAGAATTATCCCTGCACTGCTTCCGTATGCAGTACCCGCTGCCACGCGAGCATCCGCTGCCGGCATCATGGCTCGGGCGGTTAATATTAAGTAGCAAATGCCGTGCCAAGTGGCAAAAAGCACTGAAACTGCACCATGTCCGCCATTTGCCCGAATCATATTGATGCAAAAAAACATCAAGCGATGAAAATTCCCATCAAAAACCGCGGTTTTTCGCGAACGTCGGCGTCTGTAAGCATCTGAATGGAGCGCTTTTCGCTTTGCGGGTAATCCG
>JAIRPQ010000104.1 GCA_031256875.1 Eubacteriales Family XIII. Incertae Sedis bacterium
TTGATACATCAAAAAACACATCTTTGCAAAGGTTGTACTGCTCAAATAATCTTCTGCAATCTATTGATATTTCAAAAAATACATCTCTCAGCACATTTGTTTGCAGCAACAACTGGATAAATTCATGGAATCCGAGCCTCAGCACGCTGACATCAAAATACGGCGCTAACAACATATTGCCGCAGGGCACGCCCGACACCTACCCTGACATTGGCGGCGGGAGCGGTTCGGGAGATGGCAACGGCGACGGTAACGGTACTGGAAACGGCACGGGAGATGGCACGGGCAACGGCAACGGCACGGGCAATGGCAATGGCACGAGCAATGGCAACAATGCAGGTAATGGAAATGGCACAGGTACGGGCAATGGCAATGGCACGGGCGGCGGTAACAACCAGACAGCTACGCCCCCAGATACAGACACTGACGATGAAGCAACCGAACCGTCCATCACAGATATCCGCACGCCGCTGAAGACGCTCTATATGAAAAAGGGCACCAGCCTTACCCCGCCCGTCTGCGCCTACAGCGACGACGAGGAAGGTGAAGCTGACCCCGACGCGGAGCTTTCATACAAGAGCAGCAACACGAATATAGCGACCGTCGATGAATCAGGCAAGATAAAGGCACGAAGCGCAGGCACGGCTACCATCTCCGTTACGGCAGAAAACAACAAGTCCCTAAAAATCAAGGTCAATGTGGTGTCAAAGGCTAAGGCGCTGAAAAAGCTGTCGCTCGCGAAGCTCCCCAAAAAGCTGAACGTCGGACAGACAAAATTCATAAAACTAAAACTGACTCCAAGCACCGCAACGAACTTGAAGGTCAGCTTCAAAAGCTCGAACCCCCGAGTGATACGGGTGGACAAAGCAGGCAGGCTTACTGCCATAAAGAAAGGCCAGGCGGAAATAATTATTAAAATCGGAAAGAAGAAATGCACCGCAGCTATTGCTGTCGGGTAATAGCCGCGCTCACTATGGGCGAAAGATTTTCGCCGCAACCCAAACACGGCGCTCCTATGCGAGCCCGTGTTTTTCTTTTAGCCGCAGTATCCTCTTTGCGGATTCTTCCGCCTGTTGACGCGGTATCTTTCCCGACTTGATGGCTTTTGCTACATAGCCAATCATGCTGTCGGCACTGTCATCAGATACTACAAGCGCGATGTCCGCGCCGCTGGCCAAGGCTCTTACCGCCGCCTTCTTCGTTGACAGTCCCACGGCCGTCGAGCTGGCGGCCATCGAGAGCGAGTCCGTTACTATTACCGTATCGGCGCCCGCCTTTTCGCGTAGATATCGGTACGCATTCTTCGACAGTGTGGTGGGCCAAGCCTTCTCCGTAAGCCCAGGAACCCTGACGTGCCCGACCATTACCATTTCGCATCCCTGCGCGAATTTCTTGTCGAACGGAATCATGTCCCGCTTTTCCAGCTTGGACAGCTTGGGAACGGAAGAACTTTTCTTGTGCGTGTCCGCAGCGCTGCCCTTGCCCGGCCAGTGCTTGTACGTAACGATGATTCCCTCACTCTCAAATCCCTTTGACCATGCGTCCGACTTTTCCCAGACCTTGCGCGGGGACGAGGCAAACGCCCTGTCCAGGCTCGCGATATACCTGCCCTTCACCTTCAGGTCGGCAACAGGGCCAAACACGACATTGACCCTGTATTTGGCCAGGCGCTTCGCGTACTTGCGCGTCATAGACGTGATTTTCCGGTCAGCATAGCCGCCCATCACGCGTGCGGACGGAAGCGGGTAGATGCGCTCCCTGAACCGCTGTACCTTGCCGCCTTCCTCGTCGCTGGCGATAAACGGCCTGATGTGGAGCGGCGCGTCTTTGGCTGCGCGGGCGATGCGCTTCCCAAGGTCAGCGGGAATCGGCGTCTGGAGACATATCCCCCCGATGCCTTTCTTCGTGAACGTGCCGACCAGCCCCTTCGTATGCGTACCCGTCGCAAGCATCAGAAGCTGCGCCGCGAGCTGCCTGTCGCTCCACCCGCTCACGTCCTTTTCCTCATCTGACGCAGCGTAGACGGTGCCACCGGCGCAGAGCGGCACGAGCAGCGCGGCGCACAACAAGACCGCCAATAATCCGCACCGTCTTCTCGCCAAGCCATTGCCGTATTTCATAACCCACTCCTTTAGAATAATGTCATATCCGCTATAATAATTTTGCCAGCCTACACCCGTTCCAGCGGGGCTATGTCGGCGGCTAGGCGTTTTTTGCCTGCCGCTCCGAACATTACCGTTACTACCCTGCCGTCGAAGTCCAGTACCAGGCCCTCTCCGAATTTGCTGTGCCGCACCTTGTCGCCCGACGCGAATGACACGCCGCCGCCAGACGCGCCGCCGTGGTCGCCGCGCACGGCATACAGGCCGGAGCCGCCCGCGCCCGGCCTCTGTCTCGCCACCTCGTTTTTTATCTGCTTGATTCGGTCGAAGGGCCTGAACACCTCCGCCGAAGCGAAGCCGTCCTCCGCCCCCATCGGCTCGTGCAGGTAGCGCGTCGTGTCCGAACCCAGCTTGTCCGCGCCGTTCAGGTACTGCCCATCTATCTCGCGCAGAAACCTCGACTCCAAGGTGTTGCTCCATTTGCCGTACATGGTCCGCGCTTTCGCCCGCGTCATGTATAGCCGCTCCATCGCGCGTGTCATGCCGACATAGCAGAGCCTGCGCTCCTCGTCGACGCCGCCGGGATTTTCCACCGCGCGCCCCGAGGGGAACAGCCCGTCCTCCATGCCCGGCATGAAGACAACGGGAAACTCCAAGCCCTTCGCGCTGTGCAGGGTCATGAGCGTCACGGCATCCTCGGAGCGGTCGTGGTTGTCGATGTCCGACACGAGCGCTATCTTCTCCATGAAGCCCGCCAGCGTTATCTCGGTGTCCTCAGACTCATACCCTATTATTACCGTCTTAAATTCGAGCAGGTTTTCGATGCGGCCTTCCGCTTCCACCGTGTTCTGCTGTTCGAGCGCACCCAGATATCCCGTGTCCACCATCAGCCCGTCGTAGATTTCGGAGATCTTGTAGTCGCCCTCCGAGTACCTCTTGACCGCTCGCTCCATCGCGACCACCGCTTCGCGCGAACGCGCCGAAAGGCTCGCCAGCGCGTCCTCGTCCGAGAACGCTTCGAAAAGGCTTTGGCCGCTCGCGTCCGCGTATGCCCTGATTTTCGCAAGGCTCTTTTCGCCGACACCGCGTTTTGGCTCGTTCACCACCCTCGCTAGCGACAGATCGTCGGACGGGTTCTGCACGAGCCGCATGTAGGCGAGCATGTCTTTGATCTCCTTGCGGTCGTAGTATCTGACACCGCCGAGCACGCGGTACGGCACGCGCATAACAGAGAACGCTTCCTCGAAGGTCCGCGACTGCGCGTTCGTGCGGTAGAGCACAGCCATGTCGCGGTAGCTGTAACCATCGCCCGCGCAGCGCGAGATTTCCCGAGCCACATACCTGGCTTCCTCTTTTTCGTCATAGGTTTCCTCGAACACGATGAGGTCGCCGCCGTCCTTGTCCGTCCAAAGCTCCTTGCTCTTGCGCTCGGCATTGTTGGCGATGACCGAGTTCGCGCCGCCGAGGATATTCGCGTTAGAGCGGTAGTTCTGCTCGAGCTTGATGACCTTCGTGCCGGGGAAGTCCTTCTCGAAATTCAGGATGTTCGAGATGTCCGCGCCGCGCCATTGGTAGATGCACTGGTCGTCGTCGCCCACGACGCAGATATTCCTGTGGCCCTCGGCCAGCAGCTTGATGAAGCGGTACTGCATAGGGTCCGTGTCCTGATACTCGTCCACCATGATATAGCGAAACCTGCGGCGGTATTCGTCCAGCACCTCCGGACGCTTCTCGAACAATGCCACCGTGCGCATGATAAGGTCGTCGAAGTCCATAGCGTTGTTATTCTTCAAGGTCGCCTCGTATGCCGAGTACAATTCCGCGAGGGCGCTGTGGAGCTGAGTGCCCGTAGGCTCGGCTTCAAAATCGGCGGCGGTCTTGCCCTTCTCCTTGCAATTGCCGATGACGCTCAACACGTAGGCGGGCGAAAACCTCTTGTCGTCCAGGCCGAGCGCCTTGACGCAATTCTTCGCGACGACCTTTTGGTCGGTCGGGTCGTATACCGAGAAATCGGTGCGGTAGCCGAGAAGATCCGCGTGCCGCCTGAGAACGCGCAGGCACACGGCGTGAAAGGTCATTATCCACATGCGCACGCCGCCGCCCACGAGCGCTTCCACGCGGTCGCGCATTTCGCCTGCCGCCTTGTTCGTGAACGTGACGGCGAGAATATTGTAAGGGTCTACCCCCTTGTCCTTGATAAGGTGCGCTATGCGGTGGGTCATGGTGCCGGTCTTGCCCGAGCCCGCGCCCGCAAGAATCAGCAGCGGCCCTTCCGTGTGGAGCGCCGCTTCCTTTTGCTTCGGATTCAGCTTGTCAATCTGTTTCAATTTATGTCTGCCCTCTTGTGCCTGTTGATATTAAAATATGATGTAACTGT
>JAIRPQ010000029.1 GCA_031256875.1 Eubacteriales Family XIII. Incertae Sedis bacterium
ACGCTGGCGATGAACTTCGCGAGCGCGTCTATATTTTCCTCCGCGAACGTGCGCTTGAACACGTAGTCATTCGTCAGCCGCAGCAACTCCTTGCCGCCTGTATTGTCCCTGCCCGCCTCGTTCACTCCATGTATCTCGGCCATTTTCTCTCTTTTCTCCGCAATGGTTAATAAGCGCAATAACGACTGTATACTCCTATTATACCATAAAATGTATAACTGTCAATACATTCCATAAAAAATACCCGACGGAGAATCGTCGGGTGATTTTTGGCTTAAAAAATGAAATCCAGTTAGCCAGATATGAGTCGAACTTCACCGTCCGGCGCGGCTATGCTTTGCCCTTTAGCTTCACCACTCCTTCTTAATCGCGTCGCGGAGTTCTTCCGCGCTTAGCACTTTTGGTTGTTCGCCTGTCTTTTTTTTGTTGCCTGCGCCGTATGCCGCGAGGTATGCCAGCGACACGAATACCGCGCCGCCTATGATGTTTCCTATCGTTACGGGAATCAGGTTGCCGCCTATGAACGCGCCCCATGTCAGCCCGTCCAGCTGTTCCTGCGCCACGCCGATATTCGCCGCCGCCGCCGCCAATGCGGGGTCCGCGCCCGCGAGTATGCCCGCAGGGATATAGTACATATTCGCAATGCTGTGCTCAAACCCCGACAGCACGAATACCATGACGGGGAAGAATATCGCGGCTATCTTGCCTTGGACGGTCGGCGCGGCGTAGGCCATCCAGACCGCGAGACAGACGAGCCAGTTGCACATGATGCCGAGAACCAGCGCGGACGGGAAGCCCAGCGCAACCTTGCCTGCCGCTATTTTGATGGTCATGGCGCCGAGCAGGTCGGCCCCGCCGTGCAGCTGTCCGCTCGATACCACGAACCATGCTATAAGAATGGAGCCGATGAAATTTCCGAGGTATACGATGCCCCAGTTTCTGAGCATGGCCTGCGGGCTGACTCGCTTGGCCGCGACCGCTCCGGCTATCAGGACGTTCCCCGTGAACAGTTCCGCTCCCGCTATCACGACGAGTATCAGGCCCACCGGAAATATCGCGCCGGCCAGAGCCTTGCCAAGCCCGTAGGTCTGCGGATCCGCGAGCAGCGCGTATGCCGCCATGCTGGAGCTTTCCGCGCCGAACGCGATGAACGCCCCCGCCAGCACAGCGAGCACGAGCAACTTCCGAAAGCCGCCCGCCGCCTTTCCCTCGCAGACTCCCATGCTCACTTCAAAAATCTCGTCAGGTTTTATTATTTTATCCATTTACTGCTCCCTTCTGCATCCCGCGCATCATGCTCCGCCAATGACTATTATACAACAATGTGACGGACGGATGCCTTCGCGCGTCAACGCTTGCCCTTCTCCCGCGCGATGTGCGCGGCTCCCAGCGCTCCGCAGATCTGCGGGTCTTTCGGCACTGTGACCTCCGCTTTCGCGCCGCCGGACTGTTCCGTCAGTTTCAGCTCGAGCGCCTTCACGACGCCCGCGTTTTTCGCGACTCCACCCGTCATGACATAGGGCGGCCTTGCGCCGAGCCGCGCGGCCATGCTTGCCACGCGCCCCGCTATCGCGAGGTTCACGCCCCAGACTATATCGTCCCGCGCTTTGCCGCCCGCTATCAGAGATATGACTTCCGACTCGGCGAACACTGCGCACATGCTCGAGATGTCCACGCGCTCCTTCGGGTGCAGCCCCGCGGACGCCATCTCGCCCAGCTCCATGCCGAGAGTGGCCGCCATCAGCTCGAGAAACCGCCCCGTGCCCGCCGCGCATTTGTCGTTCATCGAGAACTCCGCGACGCCCGCGTCCGCGCCTATGCGTATGACCTTGCTGTCCTGCCCGCCTATGTCAATAACCGTGCGCGCCTCGTTTGGCAGCCCCCTGAAAAGCTCGTGAACGCCCCTCGCGTGGCAGGTTATTTCGGTCACGTCGTCCGCCGCGAAAGGAACGCTCGCCCTGCCGTATCCCGTGGCAACCGTCCAGGCGATCATCTCCGCGCCGCCGATGCCGCCCGCGGCTTCATCCATCGCTCGCCTGGCCGCGTCCGCGCCGTTGGCTCCGGTCGGTACTGTGACGCTCGCCACTATAGTGCCGCCGGCATCCACAATAACAGCGTTTGTCGATGTAGAGCCGCAGTCAATCCCCGCATAATATGAATCGCGCGCACTGTCCGCGCCTTTTGTGCTGTCTGTGTCTCTTGCGCCATCTGTGTCTCTTGCGTTGTCTGCGTCTCGGGCGCCATATGTATCGCTGGCGCGTGGGATAGGCTCATCTCCGGCGCTTAGGGAATAATTATTATTTTTCACGTTTTTATCCTCTTGAACTTTTTCCGCCAACAGCCCGTTGCTCTCGAAGAACGCCTGAAGCCGCGTCTCCAGCTGTCCGGACGACGACGGGCTGTAGTCTGTTTCGATTTTCAGCGACGGTATTTTTTTCGTGCCCAGCCCTGCGTACTCAAACCCGTAGAAGTCGCAGAACTGTATCGTGTGATAAATAATTGCTTTTATGTTCGGGTCGCCTGAAAGCGCTGCCCTAGCTCCGTTGTCGCTCATGCGCATGCACGGCGTCTGCGCCAGAAGCCTGCCCGCGTACCGGATGAGCCGCTCGTCAAGCGCTAGGTCGCCGGATTCGCTGTCCGCGAAGCTGCGCTCGTGCGAGGCGCATGTCAAATCCCTGACGGGCAACGCGCACAGGGCGGAGGCTCTCTCGGTCAGCGATTTCGGGGCGCGGGCGCCGAGCAGCGCGACGTATCCGGCACCGACCGGCGCGGCCGCGGAAAGCGCTTCTGGGGCGGTGGTTTTCGCGCAGGCATCCGCGAAGCGGCGCACGTCGAACGCCATGCCGCTGTGTACCTCGTATTCCCTGATAAACGTCATGAGATTTTGTGCGTAGGCACGGATGGACTCCTCGCATATGACGCGCGGCAGCCCGATGACGAACGCGGGCGTAGCTGCACCGCTCGCCCTATCCACCGCCGGCTTGCCGCAGTCCGCGCGCATCAAGTCGCTCACCCTTTTCAGCGCATCGCAGCAGTCCGTGAACACCACCGACTCGTAGCCGCCACCGTGTACGTGCTGCATTACCGATTTTGCGTAGCCGCACATGCTCGGCCACATGCGGCTGTCTGCATAGTCGAAGGAATTTTCATTCGGGAGCATGAACGAGTGCCCCATGCCGAACCCCGCGAATATCTCGATGGGCGTGTACTTGCATACATATCCTATCACCTGGCCTTCCGCCGCCGCGTTGCCTGCCATCGCTTCGAATTTCCTCGCGTTACCCGTCATCGCGTCATCTGCCGCCGTCCAGCATTTCGAGGAATGCCTGCATGCGCGTCGCCAATTGTCCGTCGTTCGTGCCGCGCCTGTCTACTGCGTCGCCATCGATGACGAGGGTATTCACGCCCGCCGCCACCAGAGCGTCCCTGAGCAGGAACGCGCCGCCGTTGGAGTGCTTGCAACCCCATTGGCAGAATATGATGGCGGCATCGGCCTCCAGTCGTTTTGCCATATCCGTCACGGACTCGGCGCGTCGCAGCGCACTCCCGTTGAAATGGTTTCGTATCAGGCGGCGGGCCATCGAGCCAAGTATGTCGCTCTCGTCCAGCTCTGTCAGCTGGTCAAAATTCAGGTCGCTGATGAGCAGCCTGTACCTGTCGGAAAAGTCGAATAATTTTTTCAGCGGCACGGCGTAGTAAGGCAGGACGTGGCACCATATGATACGCTTCGCGCGTGGGTCGGAGTCAGGGAAGCGCTGATTAAAGCCGCTGTCGTCGCCGCCGCCGTCCACGTGCAAACCGTCGCGGATGCCGCCGTCCACGTTCAAGCCAGTGCCGCCGCCCTGCACGGGAAACTCCATTATGTCCTCATACTGCATACGGAAGAATTTGAGCGCGTCCTCCGTGCCGAGCAGATTGTGCCCTACGATAATCCTGTGCATCTCCGCAGAGATATAGTTCGGAAATTCACGCCGCGCCAGCTCGTCTATGAATTTGCGCTGATAGCGGACCGACTCGTTCGTGCGCAGGGCGGCGAGCCTGAGCGCGTCCTGGTCCATGCGCCTGCCCATACCTTCTTCCAAAAACGCCACAAGCCGCTCGAGCTGAGTGCGCACATAGGCCACGGCCTCCTCGGATTCTTCATGCGGAACATCGATGTAAAATTTTTCCATGCCATAATGCGACGCCGCTTCCCTGAATGTACTCGTGTTCGCGTCGCAGACGGAACTGGACGTGATGATAAAACGCGGTTTCTGAAGCAACCCTGAATGCACCGCGCCGAGCAGCGCCCTGTGGTAAGAGCAGTATGTCTCGGGAACGCCCTTCTCCGAAGCAAAGTCCAGATATCCGCGCTCGCATTTGCCGCCAGAAAGAAACGATGAAAACCCTTCGGCGCAGAGCGGGCGCAGCCCCATCGCGTGCAACAGCTCTGCCGGCGCGAACATATTCACGAGGGCGCAGCGCGACGGGTCGGCCAGAGCGCGGCGCATCGCGCGCATGGTCGCCTGTTCAAGGAACGCCTGCGACGGAAGCCGCCTGTCACCGCGCCTGCGCCGCAGAAGCCTCTGTTGCGCGGCGTACCCGATTCTGAGGAAGCCACGCGTGAACCGCGGCCGCCTGCGAAAATTCCTCTCTACGGTTTTCCCGAAAAAATCCACTGCGCTCATTATCCCAACCTGTACCACCGGCCTGCAGTGCCGGCCTGCGTCATCGGCCTACATCGCCGTACTGAATTATCAAGCTGCATCATCGTACCGAATTATCCGGCCTGCATCGCCACACTGAACTATCTGCCTGTACTGAAATACAGCACTACCATGATATCATGAAACGAAAATGAAAGCTCCCCCAAGCGGTCCTGCAGGGGAGCTTTTCCATCGTTTTTTCTTACCGCATATGATGCCCGCTAAGGCTTGCGGCAGTCATTTTATGCTACGCTAATAATCTTCGCATATTTCTTTTTGCCTATCGTGACCGTCACCTTCGCCTTGCCTTTTTTCAGTGCCTTGATGCGGCCGGCCTTGTCAACGCTGATAACGTTCTTGTTGGAACTCTTGAACACAGGCTTCAGGTTGGTCGCGGCTGTCGGAGCGATCTTCAGCGCGAGCTGCTTCACCGCACCCACGGCCATGCTTTTCGGTGGCTTTTTCAAAGAGACGGCTTTCAGGCTATTGGCGTTTTTCACGACGCGCACGGTAATGACAAGCTTCCTGCCGTTCTGCGCCGTAGCCGTGATATTCGCTTTGCCGATTTTCTTTGCCGAGATAGTGCCTTTCGCGTTCACGGTGGCTACCTTGCTGTTGCTGCTATTCCACACGAGCGGCGCACCTGTTCCGGCATTGCCGTTCGCGTCCACCGTGTCAACACATACCGCAGGGGTCAGCTGCGTGGACTTTTTCAGATAGAGCGTTTTCAGCGGAGTGCGGATAGCTGTGACCATCGGCTGTGCTGCCGTATCCGACGCAGTCGGTGGCGTGGCTTGCTGATTTCCGTCGCCGCTGGTGTCGGGGCTGCCGCCCGGCACTTCGCCGCCAGGCACTTCACCGCCAGGCACTTCGCCGTCAACATCCGGTTCCTGCGCCTCCGTAAGGCGATACGTCTTTCCCGCTTCCGTATTAAATGTTATCACTGCTTCCTCGTCGTGGTTCGGAGCTGTGCCGCTCGTGTACGCCACCGCAGTACCTGTATCATCGACCAGCTCCACGCCCTTCTCCCAAGGCGCAGCGATGGTCATGGGCTTGCCTGCTTCGCTGTAGATATCTACGTATTCAACGCGCTCTGCCGCGCCGTCGTAGGATGCGGAGACCACGAACGCGCCCTTCTCGCGCAGCCGCGTGAATGAAGCGTCTTGATTCGACGGCCAGTTCGGGAACACTTTGGCAACGCCCTGATCGCTGTTCAGCAGCATGTTGTTGACAGCCTCGACAGCGCCGGCTTTCTCTACTCCGTGCGTATTGTCCTCTATCATCATGTTCGCTACCATGCGCCCGCGGATGGTGGACGCGAAACGCTGTATGATGAGCTCCGGATTGTAGCGTATATTGACCGCCTGCGTGAACATCTTCGGGAAATTATTGATCTGTCCCCATTGATTGCGCCTGTCAAATTCGCCTATAGTGTTCTGTGCAGTCTCCAGCGTATCGGCATCTGAATAATACCCTATGATCTCGCCGGGCATGACGGCTTCCAACGGAATGCTGTTGCCGTCGCCCGGGAGCGGGCTGGTCATAACGCGCCACTGGTCATCGGCTGTTGTCCAAGCGTTCTCCTGGTTGCCGTATCTATAGCCGGGCCATTCCAGTGCGGCAAGAGCGTTCATGCGCTTCCCGCCGACCTCAATGGTTGGCTGCGGCGAAAGCCCGTCAAGGATCTCTTTCCATTCCGTGCGCTTTTCCGCGTCCACGCCGAGGATTTCGCTGAAGCGGATGGCATTGTTGATCAGCGATTTTACAGTCGCCAGCTCTACTGCGGGATCGATGGACCAGGATCCTTCATTATAGCCCGCGTACAGCAGGTATTTGCCCTGTCCCTCGTATTTGTCCGGCGTTTCTTCAAGCCACGACTCGTAGAATGTGAGGCATCCTTTGATATAGTCATAGACGCCGCTGTTCTCCAGCCATTCGTCGTCTCGGGTAAAGTTATAGTATTCTACCATCGGGTAGATGCTGAATCCCGCGTTCAGCGCCTCGCTGTGAAGCCCATTGTCCAAGCTCATGCCGAACGGCCCGACCCCTACGGGGGTAAGGATGGCTCCTTCTACGCCTGCGGTTTCGTCGATGTCGCCTTTCTCCACTTTGTAATTCACGAATTGATTGTTTATCTGCTGTATGAATGACGTGTGCTCGCCATTCCAGCGACCCTGGATGCGCCCATAGTCAAGCATTGCCTCCGCCGGCGGCAAATCCAGCTCCGGCCTGTTGCTGCTTGCGACGCCGTAGTATGTGGAGATGAAATTATAGTTCAGGTGGTAGTCTGAATTCCACGACGGGCTGTCGTTCGTATGCCATATGCCATACAGTCCGGCCGCCACATTGCCTTCGCGTATGCATGAGCCAAGCATATACTGGGCGGCATAATAATACTTCATGATGGTATCAAAATCAGCGCCGCCCGAGCCCAGCTTCACGTATGACTGCATCCAGTAGTCCTTCCACCAGCCGTCATGGGCGTTTTCGAGCGCCTCCACGTCATCCGCGTCTGCGATTCCCGTAAGCAACTCGGCAGCTTCCGCGTCAGGCTCGGTAACACCGTCAAAGAGCGCGCCCTGCGCTCCGTCGCTGCGCTTATAGACCTGTCCGCCGCCGCCAATGGCCGTAACGATGTAGACGGTCTGCCCCGGGTCTATCGTGAATGTCATGCTGGCTTCGCTGTTGCTATCCCTGTTCGTAGCAAAGTCAGCGCCGAGGATTTTGGATTCAAGCACAGCCTTCGTGTAATATGGCTCCGCCAGCGAATCCCCTTGGCTCGCCGGATTCGCCGTGCGGCTCACCGACACGCTGCCCTCTTGCGCGGACGCGGTGAAGGGGAAGGTGCTCGCATTGTTGGACGCGGCCCACAGCTGTGCGCTGACGTCTATCGGCTCGTCGTTTCCGGATGTCACTTCTGTAACGAGCAGGTTCTCCGTAGCGGACATGAACGCGCGCATATCCAGCTTGTTGTCGTCGTACATGAAATTGGTGCGGACCTCCGCGTTCAGTATATCCTCGACCTCGTGCAGTGATGATGTGCGCACTTCCGGCTTGTCTGACGGGAACAGCTTCAGGGTTTCCGCGCCGGCGCTTGCCTTGATGCGCCAATACTTGGCCTTGAACGGCCCGAACTCCGTTACCGTGCTGTTCAGGACGCTTGGAACTGACAGCGCGTTCTTCCACCTTTGCCCGTCTTTGCTAAACTGCAGCACGACATTCTGTGCTGCCTCGGCACCGGCGTTCATCGACAGGCTGCCTGCTTTCTTCGCGCTATCCAGCGTATAGTAGGTATAGCCGTCCGCCCTCGTATCGCCGGTGATATCCTGCGCGAGGTCGTTCATGTTGTAGAGCCTGAATGCGCCGAGCCTGACCATGCCGCCGGTCTCTTCCTGCGTGCCTCGGATGCCCAGGAAGCGCACATAGCGATAAGTGACTGGCGCGTCCAGCACAACGTCATTCAGCTCCGCCGTATTGTTGTCGATATCGGAAATTATATCCCAATCCTCGCCGTTGTTGCTGCCGAGTATCTGGAAATGCGCCGGATTGTTGTCCTGCTGATTGCGCACTGCTCCGTCATGCGCCGCAAACCAACGGTTGAACGTGGTAGGCTCGCCCAGATCCACCATCCACCACTGAGGCGCATTCGCGCCGGATGCCCATCCCTCGCGGCCCGAGCGGTACGAATAGCCGCCGTCCACGGCGCGGGAAGGCAGCAATGTGTTATTGATGACGGCGCTGGCGGTCGCGGTCTTGCCACGCGCGAGGTCCACCAGCTCCGCGCTACCATCGTCCGGACCTTCGCCGAGGTAGAGCTCGAACTGGCCGATGCAACCCCTCGGATTGTTTCTCGTATCATCATCGATCTGCTGGTTCGGCACGGTCAGATACACGCGGACGTAGCGGGCGGTCACAGCATCCTCCAGATACGCATCCACCGTATGTCTGGTGTTGTTCTGCACGGACCATACCGTTGTCCAGTCCGTGTCATTGTCGCTCGTCTGTATCTCAAATTCCTTTGCCGTCTTTTTCGCCGTGTTGTCGCCTGACGTGCTCACTCGCGAAGCTTCGTCGAACTTGACGATAAAATGGTCAAATTCGGTGGGCTGCTCCAGGTCGACGCGCAGCCACGGCACCGATGTAGTCGACACCTGCGACACCCATCCTTCATAGCGGTCGGCGGCATTCCCTGTCTGTTGCTGGCTGGTCCAAAGCCCGTTCACGGCGCGGTCTGGCGTGAATGCATCATGGACGCTGCTGGCCGATGCCGGCTTGCCCAGCGCCAGGTTGATCGGGCCTATCGCGTCCTCGTCAAGGTAGAGCTCGAACTGGCCGATGCGCGCGCGGGGATTCGATGCCGTGTCGCTCTGTATGCCCTTGTAGACCTTCAGCCTGATATAGCGGGCAGTAAACGCGCTTTGAAATGTCTTGTCCGTAGTGGGCGCCGTGTTGTTCACGACCTTGTCTATCTCGGTCCATGCCGCCCCATCGCTGCTGATTTCAATGCCAAATTCCTTCGTGTTGGTGCCGGTTTCCGCTGGGCGCGCCGCGCCGTCGTGCCGCACGACGTATCGGTTGAACGTGATTTCCTCGCCCGCGTCAACAGTCAAGATCCACGGGTCAGCCGTCGAAGCTGCCGCGTTCGTCCTGTCAGCGTTCGACACCCAGCCCTCATAGCCGGCTGCCCATGCGCCGCTGACCGCCCTGCTTGCGGGGAATGAGCCGTGGCTGCTGTTTGCCGTCGCCGTCTTTCCTTGAATCAGGGATACAGGCGCAGGATCTTCATCCACGACAGGCTCTATCTTAAGGCCGCCGATGAGTACGGGAGAGCCCTTGTAGCGCCAGAAGTCGCTTTTCGAGATATAGTAATTTTTCGACGTGGCATCGCCGCCTGACGCGATGCCCACGTCGCCGTTGCCGAGCAGCGCCGTATTCGGCACCCTGTTTGTAATCAGCCCGGGATATGAGCTGTCGTTCCATACCCCGTTGTACTGACCGACTATGTCCTGGATTTCCTGCCATTCGGCGGCGGCATCGCCCTGGATGGACACAGCGTCCTTCGCCGCGCCCTTCGCTGCGTACGAGCCGCTGCCAGGGAGAGACCCCCATGTTCCGATAACGAAGGCGATTGCCAGTGCGACTGACAAAAGCCGTATGCGATAGTTTCGTTTGACCATCATCTTACTCCTCCTTTGAACTGCCGGACCGCAAGAGCGGCCCTTCTTCTACACGAGACAAAAATTAACCTATAACAACCTATAACGGTTTATAACCATCCATAGCGGCCACGCACCGGCCGAGCACCCTGAGAAATGTGGCGCTGCCTCCGATGCGATACCGCCCCGGCCCTGAATTGATAAATACGCTCTCTCCCTTGCATACGGAGATGGGGCTTCCGTGTACGCCGTCCAGCGCGACTATGCCGGCCCCGCCAAGAAAAAGCAGCAGCTCGAAGCAGCCCGCGCCCGCTGTCTCAAACACGCTCTCCCTTACCGTCTCCACGCTATGAACCCGAAAATAAGGGCAGGCGTTCAAGAGCGTCTCCCTGCAAGCATCGTCGGAGCGCAGGATTTCGCCGGACATGACGATGGGCGGAGCCTGATCGAAATCCATTACCTCCAGCGCCTTCTCCACATGCAGCTCGCGCGGCTTTCCGTCCGCCCCCCTGCGGCCATAGTCGTACAGCCTGTATGTGACATCCGAGTTCTGCTGTATTTCCGCCAGAAGATTTCCCTTGCCTATCGCATGGACAGTGCCCGCCGGTATGAAATAAACATCGCCCCGCCGCACCGACACCCTGCGGAGCAGTTCCCGAAGGCGATGCGACCGTACGGCCTCCTCCACCTCGCTGCGCGTCACCCTGCGGTTGAAACCTATGTAGAGCGCGGCATCCGGATCATGGTCGACGACATACCACAGCTCCGTTTTCCCGAAGCCTCCCTCCACGCGCTGCGCGTATGCGTCGCCGGGGTGTACCTGCACCGAAAGATCCTCCTTGGCGTCTATCAGCTTCACGAGGATAGGGAAGCCCTGCGGATAGCGCAGCCACTCGCGCAATGTGACGCCGGTGTTCGCCACGGAGGAAAGCCCCGCATCATTCAGTGAAAGCTCCCAGCTCTCGGCGACGACAGGCAGATCCGTTATTTTGCCGTATTCGTTTTTCAGCCTTTGCCCGCCCCAAAGATAGTCCTTGTAGGCAGGCGTCAAACGCAGCGCTTCCATATCGCATTCTCCGCATCGTGTATCAAAACCATATCCTGTATGTCAGTATCTTTCCGCCCGGGGCGCGGACGTGAAGCCTTCCGCCCTCCCAGCTTGCGGCACCGCGCCCTGCCTCGCGCATCGACGCGCTGCACGCCTTTCTGATAGGCCACGCGAACTCGACGGAGGAATTGACCTCGCTGCCGGTCGGGTTATACACCCTCAGTACATAGCCGTCTCCGTCGTCCGCTTTTTTGAAGGCGGAAAGGACGAGCTCCTTGTGCGCTATTTCCATAAAGCCGGTTTCCGGCGGGAGCTGACCGCCCTTGCCGGCAGGACTGCCGTAAAACTGCCACGGCATAGGCATCTTCAAAAAAGCGTCGGCTTCCGCATAGACAAGTCCCGAACCCGCGTTGCCACTGTGCGGGAACACTGCATACGCAAAGGACATTTTCCTTTGCAGCTGGCTTCCGCCTTCGTTCGGGAAACGGTTCACGCACTCCCATCCCGTGACTATCATATTCTCGACAGCGCGGAACAGCGTCAGCTTCACCGTCCTCTCGGCATCGGGGGAAGCCTCGTACTCCAATATGTCCCCCGACAGAAACGCCAACGCCCTATTGCCGTCGGACACGTCCACAAAAGTCTGCATGGGCAAGGTCTGCATCTCCGGCCAGTAGCCCCCGTCCGCATCCCTGGCGGGCGCGACCGGACGCGCGTCCGTCGTGAAATGGCCTGACGCGGCGGCGCTGTCCGCAACTATCCCCGTCGGCATCGCTACGCGAAGGCGGTGATCCCTCGCGCTGTTTTCCACGTCAGTCTCGATTTCCACGCGCCTCGACCCGCGCTTCAGCGTGATGCGCGTTTCGATTCTCATTACCGTATGCTCTTTAGCGCGCTCGCTGCGCCCAAAACCGTATTGCGGCGTGAAGCCATATGCGGGGATTTTCATTTCGTATTCCACCGCGATGGTGCCGACAAGAGGCCCGTTCGCGCCGACCCATATCCGAGGGGCGCTGCCGAGGCTCGTATATGTCCTGTTTTCGTCATGCGGATAATAGACCCAATAGTTGCCCGCGTCGCCCGTATCCTCAAAGCGGTTCAGCCCGCTGTATGAGGCGCCGCTCTCCTTTTCAACGAGGTCAAACGTCCCGTTGGGTTGGACGCGGACTGACAGAAATTCGTTTTCCAGCGTCCCCGCGTCCGAGGCGATATCCGGTAAGAAGGATTTGCGCATGGGCAGCCAATAATGGTGCCTAGGCTGGTATGATTCCACGCGCCGGACGCGGAATACGCGATATCCCATGGCAGGGATTTCGCCCGTATCCGCCCAAAAGCAGTGGCGGTCGCCGTAGAACGGCCATGGCCTACCGTCAAGGTCGTGGACGGGCGCGGATATTTTCGTGCGGCCTTCCGCCTGTATCGCTTCTGTCCGGCTGCCGCCGCCAAGAGCGCACAAAGCGACATCCCACGCCCTTTCCGATTCCAGCGTGTCCACCGAAAAGCGAAGTATGTCCCGCACCGGCCGCGGCGACGGGTTGAATACGATCACATAGGACGCGTCTTCGCCTGAGCAGGATGCCTCCTCGCTGAATGCGGCGAGATCCAGCGCCTTTATGATGGCTTCCGCCGCCATGTTCATGGCGGTGTCCCCCAATTCTATGGCTTGCAGAAGCCTGTTCTCTATGTCGTCCGCCGTCTTGTCGCGGGTGACGCCGTTGATGGCGTCGTGCGACTGGGAGTCCAGCATGTATTCCCACGCCTTGTCCAAAAACCCGCCCGGATATTCCATTTGCCCCGCAGCCTCGGCAAAGGCGCTGAACGGCTCCGCGCAGCCGATTATTGCGGTCTGGGCCTTTTTGTTCAGCTGCTTCAGATAGCATCTGACAGACAGGGCGTTTCCGCTGCAGTCGCAGGCAGGGCCATCGCGCAGCTCGCCGAACACAGTCGGCAGGCTTCGTCCGTCGGCGCATTCATGTGCCGTGCCGCCTGCGGGATTTGGCGCACCGCCCGAAAAGAATTTCCCTTTCAGCTCTCGGGCATAGTCTTCGATGGAGGCATTAATAAACTCCGTCCCTGGAAAACACTCCGACGCCCGTCTTACGATTTCCGCAAGATCCGGCTGTGGCGTCGAGAAGTCGCATCCCGACAGAAGAAGCACGGTCTCGGGCATCAGCGTATTGGCGGCAGCGTCAAAGCTATCGCAAAGCCCCTCTTTCAGGCGGCTCCAGTCATGCCCCTTTTTGGGCTCGGACAAAAACCAGTCCTCATCACGCAGAGCGCTGTCCGCGCGGTGCGTCGCAAGCCCCGCCTTTGCCGGCGCATAGGCGAACTCATCGCTCAAAAATTTTAGCCCGTAGCGCACGTCGATATATGCGTGAAAAAAGAAATTCGCACGCGCGTAGCTGCCCAGCCTGCTGGTCAGCACCTGCGTACCGTCGGGGCTCTCCCAGAGAAATTCCGCATACGGCGCCCGAGCATCCGACACCTTCTTGGCGCATACTATAATTTCAAACCCGTAGTCCGCATATATCTGCGGCAGCTGCGCGGTCTGGCCCCATCCGAAAGAATTATATCCAATGGACAGGTGCGCCCCGAATCCATCGCAGACGGACAGCCCCTTGTTCAAATTCCGAAGCAAGCACTCGCCGCTTATTGGATATAGATCCGGCAGCGTATACCATGGGCCAATACCGATGCGCCCCGAACGTATATGCCGCTCCAGGCGTTCCCTGTCGCCAGGGAATATTTCCAGATAATCCACTATGGGTGCAACCTGCCCGTCCATAAGGAAATAATGATAATCCTTGTCGCTGTCCAGGATATCGAGCAGCTCGTGCATGAAATCCGCCAGCAGCTTTCTGGTTTTCCAGATCGGCCAGCGCCATTCCCTGTCCCAATGCGTGTGCGGGATGATATAGCATTTTTTTGTTTTATTATTCACCTTTGTCATTATTCCTGTCTTTTCGCGCACCTAGCCGTTCGCTGACCGCGTCAGCCGCGCCCTCTTATCAGCTCTCCGACAGCATCGAAGCCCTCGCAATAGTGCGTGACGAATGCCATCGTGCCGCTCTGCTTTATATTGCCGCCGCCTATCCCGACCGTGCTGTATCCCGCCAGCCGCACTGAACACACGCCCGCGCCGCTGTCCTCTATGCCGATCACCGTAGCGGAATCCTCTGCGGGTATGCCCAGCCCAACGCATCCGCTCTCCGCGTACAGCCACGGGTGCGGCTTTGATTCCAGCTCGCCGAGCGTGCCGTATGCGCCCGGCTGTGGGCGGGTGCCTGCCGTAACGATGGAGTCATAGAAATCCAGCGGATCCCCCAGCCCCATATGGCGGAACGCCGCAAGAATTTCAGGATACGCCTTCCGGTATAGACCCGATGTCACCAGCCCGATCTTTACACCTGCGCCCTTCAGAGCCAGCAGAAATTCCTTGACTCCCGGCGCGGGAAGGAACGCGCCGGATTTTCCATGGTGCAGGATGAGATCCATCTCGCGCTCCGTATGTTCAAAATAATGTTTTATCGCCTCATCCAGCGTCCTGTCAGGGCAATATTTGCGGATGCAGTATGCCAGATGCTCCGATACGCTGTGCCCCGCCACAAAAGGCATGTCAGCCTCATCCAGCTCGAAGCCGAGCTTGCCCAGCAGGGAGCGCACGCTCATCTCGATGATGGATATCCAGAAAGGCTCGCTTCGCACTGTCGTACCGTCCAGATCCATGAGCACCGCCGCAACCGGCCGTTCCTCGCCGCCAAGCGGCTTGATAGGATAATATGATGGATAGCCCAGCGCTGACTTCACGCAGGCGACCGAGCATTCATGCATGCACACGATTTCCACCTTGCCGTCGCCCGTCGCGTATATGGCATCAGCTCCGCCTTTGCCCGCCGAAAAGATGCCGTCGGAAGTATGCTCCATCGATACTAGACCGATGCCGTCTCCAAAATCACCCAGTGCCGGAACATGGTATTCCATCGCCCTATCCTTTCACCGCGCCGCTCGTCATGCCGCGCACCAGATAGCGCTGGCACAGCCCGTATATGACGATAATAGGCAGGCATGATATCGTGCCTGTCGCGGCCAGCTGCCCCCATTTGATGCCCGACTTTGTCATGGTGGCGGACACGCCTGCCATCAGCGGCCGCAGCTCGTCTACATTCGTGAACGTGATGGCGAGGATGAGCTCCTGCCAAATCGCGATGGCTACGCTGATGCCCACAGCGATAAGCCCCGACCTTGCCAGCGGCAATACCACTTTATAGAAAGCCTGGAATGAATTGCATCCATCTATCGTAGCGGCCTCGTCCAGCGCCCTCGGGATGCCGTTGAAATACCCGATGAGCAGCCATATGGCTATGGGGATCTGGAGTGCGCAGTATATCGCGATGATTGCCGGCCGGCTGTTCAAGAGGCTCAGTGCGCTGAATGCGATATACAGCGGCACGATAAGCGTTGTTATCGGCATATACTGCGAAAACAGCACTGCGAACAGGAACGGCTTTTTGCCTCTGTGCCTGTAACGGCTGATGCTGTATGCCGCAAGGCTTGCGACCGCGATCACCACTATCACCGTGACGATGACGTAAACCATGGAATTGAGGATATACCACGGCATCCGGGTCTGCGTGAATGCGTATTCATAGTTTTCCGTGGTCGGAGCTTTCGGGAGGAACTGTATCGGCATGGAATATACATCCGACTCGGATTTGAACGATGTCACTATCATCCAGTAGAGCGGAACTACGATGATGAGCGTGATGGCGGCGCACAGCGCCAGCTTCAGCGCGTATGCAACATGACGCCCCTTTCCGCCGGATTTTGCTGCTGCTATGCGGTTCATAATACTCCCTCCGATTTCAGGTTGCTAAACATCTTGCGCATGTATGGGATGCTGATAGACGCCACTATCAGGAACGAAAGCACGGCACAGGCTGCCGAGGCACCGAAGTCGTTGAACTCGAACGCCTCCCTGTAGATGAAAATCGGCAGCGTCGTAGTGGCGTTGGCCGGTCCGCCCTTTGTCATCACCCATATGAGATCAAAATAATTCAGCGTCCAAATCGTCGTCAGAACGCCGGTAGACGCTATTACCGGAGACAGGTGCGGCAGCGTCACATGCCTGAAAACCTGCACCACGCCCGCTCCGTCAAGCCGAGCCGCCTCTATCTGATCGTCCGGCTTTGTCTGCAGGCCCGCCGTTATCATGAGGAACCAGAACGGCACCGCCTTCCATGTGTTGACGAGTATGAGGGTGAAAAGCGCCAGCTTTGGATCGGAGAAGAAGAGCGTGTTATCATCAGTAATCCCTGATTCCATTAACAGATAATTAATCAATCCAACGTCTGACTGAAGCAGCCATTTCCACATGAGCGCCGTCACCACGCCGGGGATAATCCACGGCACCAACAGTATGATTCGCATGAACTGTTTTCCGCGGACAAGATTGTCAACAAACAGCGCCAAGCCTATGCCTATGACCATCTGGAGCAGCACGCCTACGCCTGTCCAGATGATGGAATTTACGAATATCTGAACGAATTTCCCGCCTGAAAGTATTTCGATGTAATTTCCCAGCCCGACGAAAGGATGCTCAGAGCTTTTCAGCGTCCACTGATAAAAGCTCAGGACGAGGTTATAGACGATAGGGAATCCCAGCATTGCCGCCATGATGACGGTCGCCGGCGCCAGATACCTGACCGCAGGCTGCCTACGCATGGCGGGAACAGCCATGCCTTGCGCTTTCATAGAGATCATATATATCCCTCGTACCCTTCTATTATCGTTCTACCCATCGGTCGGGCGGTTTCGGTGAACCGCCCGACCATCAATAAAGAGGAAGCTGAATGAAGTTTATTTTGCTGTTATTGATTTGATGTTCTCCTCAAGCGCCGCGACAGCATCGTCTACGGATTTGCCGCCTACGAGAACCTCCGTTACCGCGTCATACACGGCCATGTCTATTTCCGCATAGTAGAGAGTCTTTGGCTCGGCTTGCCGCGCGTACTGGATTTGCTCAAAATACAGATCGTATTTCGCGTCTTTTGCCATCTCGGATTGGGCTATGCCTTCCTCGCTGGCCGGAACGTCGGATATCAGCTTGGAGCAATACTCGGGGCTCGTGACGATCTGCGCGAATCGGACCGCCTGCTCGGGGTATTTGCACTCGCTGCTGATGCTTATGCCAAAGCCGCCTCCGAACGATCCGTTCGTCTTTCCGTCGATGGACGGAATCAGTCCCTGCCCATACCACTCCTTGTCATAGATGTCTGTGTCGTTCAGCGTGTTGCCGATGATGATGCCCATCTGCCCTTCCACGAACAGCTTAGCGACATCGTGATGGTTCAGTATGGTGTAGTCGGCCTCGAACGTAGGCTTCATTTCAAGCAGCGTATTCATATAGCCCTTAAATTCGTCCGTGTTCACATTCGGCGTCACGCTGCCGTCGTCGGCAACCTCGATGATGTCGCCGCTGCTGGCGCAGTACAGCGACTGCGCGGGAAATTCCTGTAGCCCCAGATCCATTCCGAAGCCGTATGAATCGGTCTTTTCCTCTATCGCCTTGGCGTAAGTGACAAGCTCCTCCCATGTCGTCGGCGGTTTTTCGGGATCCAGGCCGGCTGCCGTGAAGATGTCCTTGTTGTACCATAGTATGCGGCAATCGGTAGTGAATGGAATCGCCATCTGCTCATTCTGCCATACATACATGCCGTTCACGCCTGGGAAAAACGAATCGAAATATCCTGCATCCACATAGTCGCCCAGCGCTAGCAGATTGCCGCTGTTTGCGAATGACGGGAAGTCAGGGTTGTTCACCATGAAAACATCGGCGGCATTTCCCGATGCGAACATCGTCTTGTATTTCTGCTCCCAGTCGCCCCAGGGGTCGCTCTGAAGCTCGACGGTGAAACCGGGGAACTCCTCCTCGAACTGTGCTTTCGCGGCTTCATACTGCTCCTTGTACGGATCGGTGTCCATCCAGTCCGAGAAGCCGTAGAAAACTATCGTGCCGCCCTCGCCGCTGTTGGCCGCGCTGTCCTCAGCGCCCGTACCGCCGCTGTCCTCCGAGCTTCCCGTACCTCCCGAACCGCTGCATGCGGCAAGCAAGCTCACGATAAGCGCCAACACCAAAATCAACAAATGCCTTTTTTTCATATCTCCTTACCTCCTAAGTTTTTATGAACCACGTATTTTTCCGGATTGCCGCCCATCGCGGATGAGCCGCATCAGCCTTTTACTCATCGTAGCATGAAAGGATAACGCTTTGAAAGAATGCAGGACTGCTATTTGTTGCCCACCTTTGACGGCTTGCACTCGCCGTTTTTTGCCTTATGGCGGATTTTTTGCGCCTAGTTGCACAATAATGTGTTTTTTTGCATGGGTCATTGCGGCCGCTTGCGTATTTTTTGTATTTGTTGCGCCGTGGAATCCTCTTGCTGCCATCCAATATACAAATTCGCCGACCAATGATATGATATTAGAGGTTGTGGAGACGAATAAAATGCTACTGAGCAAACTGACAACAAAATATCGATTTACGAAAAGCATCATTTTTCGTTTTACCACTATATTGCTGCTTCTGGTGATGACCCCATTCACTATCCTTCTTGCAAACGCTTCGTCTGAGCTGCGCAACACCGAGCGCGAACGCGCCGCGGAATTTCTATACAGCAATCTGCAAATCATTTCGTCCACTACGGACAGCCTGCTCGGTTCAGTGGAAGCCGTCCAAACCGAGATGTTGCTGAATACCCAGTTCACCTCTGCCGTGCGCCATCTGTCTTCATATGATGAGAGGGATGAATACGCCGACTTCAAAGCGGTGCAGACCATCAAGCGGGTTTTGGCCGAGGCTTCCGTCCGTAGCGACGAGATCGAATCCGTCTACCTCTACTGCGCCGACGCGCACAGGGTTTTCGTATCGAACGCAAACTACAGCCCACAGTACAACGACTATCGCGCGGAAGGCAGCGTGTGGTACCGATCATATGCCAACAACACAGAGCAGACCCCTTGGAACATCACCACGGCGCTGGACTCCGCAGACACGCTGCTGTCATGCTACAGGATTATCGAGGAATATGGAAAGCCGCTGTCCGGACTCTTTTCCATAAATATGACGCCTGACGTAATACTCGATACCGTCCGCGAGGCCAACCTAGGGCAAAGCAGCATCTATTTCGTCGTAGACTCATATGGGAATGTCCTGAAGGAGCCGCTGGCGGCCGAAAGCTCTATCGCGCATGTCAAAAACGCTGTTCCCAAAGGCGGCATGGGCGGCAGTTTCAACCTTGCGTATGAAGGAAAGGAACTGTTCGTCTCGTATCTGAAATCCGGATACAGCGACCTGACATATGTCGTGTTCGCGCCGCTGAACGAAATACAGACTTCGGCGGGCAGGCTGAACTGGCTGCTTGGCTGGTTCATTGCGCTATCCATCCTCGTGCTGCTGCTCTGTACGATTCTCGTATATTTCTATTTCTATCATCCTATAAGAAATTTGGCAAACGGCATGAAGCGTTTCGAGACGGGGGATTTCAGCGTCAGGATGCCGACCAAGCGCAGCGATGAGATCGGCCTCATCAACAGGCAGTTCAACGACATGACGGACAATATCGATACGCTCATCAGGGAGAACTATATAAACGAATTGGCCAAGCGTGATATACAGCTCCGCTACACCCAAAACCAAATCAACGAGCATTTCCTCTACAACACGCTGGACTCCATCCACTGGCTCGCGCGAAGACATGGCGTGGACGAAATAGCCAAGATGATACAGGCATTGGCGAATTTTTATCGCACTAGCCTGTCCAGCGGCAAGGACATCATACACGCCGGCCAGGTGGAGCGCATGATCGGGGACTATCTGTACATTCAAAGCATGCGCCTCGGCGAAACATTCACCTATTCATGCGATTTCGATTTGGGGCTGGCGGATATAGACGTACCGAAGGATGTATTCCTGCCGCTCGTCGAGAATGCCATCGTACACGGTATCAACGGCAGGGAAAAAGGGCATGTATCCGTTCTGCTGACGGAGGAAAAAGGGTTCATGCGATTCTCCGTAAAGGATGACGGGAACGGAATCGACAGCGTGCGGCTGTGGGAGATACGGAGGCATTTGGCTTCCGACGAAATCCGCATCGAGGACAGCTTCGCGCTGCGGACAGTCAACAAACAGCTATCGCTATTCTTCGACGCCTCGGACGGAATCCACATAAAAACCGCCCTGGGGAAAGGTACGACAGTGTGGTTCGACATGCCGTTCCAGACAAAGGAATATCCATGCAAAGGAGACGCTTCAAATGATTAAAATGGTAATCGCTGACGACGAACGCCTGATAAGGGAGAGCCTGAACCTGCTTATGGACTGGAATCAAATAGGGGTGGATGTCGTCGGCCTTGCGGAAAACGGCGTATCGGCATTGGCATTGGTGAAAGAAGAAAAGCCCGATATCCTACTGTCGGATATCTCCATGCCGCAGATGGACGGAATCGAACTCATTAAAAAAATAAACGAAGAGAAGCTGAACTGCAAAATCATATTCCTGTCCGCTTACAGCAATTTCTCATACGCACAGAGCGCAGTGAAGTACGGCGCCTTCGACTTTATCCTGAAGCCCATCGACGAATACGAGCTGATGGACACGGTAAAGCGATGCGTGGAACTTATCGAACAGGAGGCCGAAGCATCGGCGGGCGGGTACGGCATCAACAAAGAGACGAGAGCGAACACTACCCTGCTACGAATCATCGCGGGCGATGCGGTTTCGGACGACGATATGCACATGCTCCGAAGGTCAGGAATAAAGCCCGACGAAAATGGGGCTGCGGTCGGCGCCCTTTTCCTGCACGCCATACACGACCAGCGCGGCAGCGTTCCCGAGGCCGGCGGCGAAGGGCCGGATGCAGGGGCAGCTTTGCCAAGCGGAATTTCGGAAAACACTGTGCGCATAGGAAACGATGAAACGCTGACGCTATGGACGACGGCAGACACAGACCACGAAAAACTCACGCAAGGTTTTCGCCAGGCTCTGTATAGGCGCGACAGAACGCTCAAGAATATCTTCATAAGCACGGTCCACCCTATCTCGGATATCCATAAAATATATCCCGAATGCGAGTTCGCGCGCCTCTATCCACGCCTCGGCTTTGAAACGTCCGGCCACTGCTTCTCGGACGGCAAGGTGATACTTGAAGAAAAATATCCGGCCATACCGGAAGCGAGCCTTTACGAAGCGATACGGATGCGGGATCATGCAGGAATAAAAACGCTGGTTGACCGAATCTTCTGGCGCTTCGCGCAGCGCGAAAAAATCTATGACATCGACTACATGCGGCTGAAATGCATCGAATACATCGACTGCCTGAAAGACCTTCTCTACATCAGCGAGGACTACTCTCCGAACGACGGAAACGACATACTTATTACATCAAAAAAGACCATCAACATTCAGCGTTCCGTCTATGACATATACGACTCTACGCTGGCCGCACTCATGAGCTGCTGTGCATTCATAGAGTCCATGGAAGGCTTCACGGGCACACACCTGATAGCGCAGACGATAGCGCTCATAAAAGAGAATTATCCCGACATCACGCTTACGAACGCGGCAAAAAAACTCTATGTGTCCCCGACCTACCTGAGCCGCACATTCACCGCCGAACGCGGCGAGACATTCTCTCGGTATCTACAGAAATACCGCATGGCGATGGCGAAGAAGCTCCTCAAGGATCCGCAGTACAAGATCTACACGATAGCGAAAATGGTAGGCTATTCCGACGTCGCCCATTTCAGCAAGGCGTTCAAACAGATCGAGGGCGTCAGCCCGATGAAATTCAAGAACCGTTCCGGTGGCTTGGATAAAGAAGGAATATAATAACACTGATTTATGGACAAGAAAATGGAAGGAGACAGAAATGGCAGAGGTAGCGCTGAAAAATGTGTGGAAGAGATACACAAAAGAGACGGCCGCCGTACAGGGGTTCAGCCTTGATATCGCAGACAGGGAATTTGTCGTACTCGTGGGGCCATCGGGATGCGGAAAATCCACAACGCTGCGGATGATCGCCGGACTGGAGGAAATAACGGAAGGGGAACTCAGCATCGATGGGCGCGTCGTCAACGGCGTAGCGCCCAAGGACAGGGATATCGCGATGGTTTTCCAAAACTACGCGCTCTATCCGCATATGAGCGTGTATGAAAATATTGCTTTTGGGCTCAAGATGCGAAAGACGCCAAAGGACGAAATAGACGCTCGGGTGATGGAAGCGGCATCGATACTGGGCATCGAAAGCCTTTTGCAGAGAAAACCGAAGGCGCTCTCCGGCGGGCAGCGCCAGCGCGTCGCGCTGGGGCGCGCCATGGTCCGCAATCCCGCCGTATTCCTCCTTGATGAGCCTCTGTCGAACCTCGACGCGAAGCTGCGCACATCCATGCGCACCGAGCTGATAAAGCTGCACAAGAAGCTCCAGACCACGTTCATCTATGTAACACACGATCAGACCGAAGCCATGACTATGGGGGATCGGCTCGTCGTCATGAAGGACGGTATCATACAGCAAGTCGATACGCCGCAAAACCTCTACGACCACCCTTGCAACATCTTCGTCGCCGGCTTCATCGGCAGCCCACAGATGAACTTCATCCACGGCATTCTTGGAGCAGACGAGGCCGGCTATCACGTGGATGTCAGCGGCGACCGCCTGTGCATCGCGGACACCGGACCTGGCAGCGATGGGCTGAAAGGGTATATAGGCAAAAATGTTGCGCTTGGCATCAGGCCGGAGGATTTCCGCCTAGCGCACGATGCCGGCGGCGGGGCGTCCGATTTCGGCAACCCCGTCATCAACGCAAAAATAGACGTGCGTGAATTGATGGGCTCAGAGTGCTATCTTTATCTACGGTACAAGGACAGACAGCTCATAGCCAGAATCCCTACGGCCGAAGCCAACGCCGCTTCCGACTGGCCAACATTCTGCGTAGACAAAGAAAAAATCTACCTGTTTGACGCGGAAACGGAGCAGGCCATCGGCACCAGGAAGGGATGTATCTGATACAGGGTTCATCCTCTATCCTGACATGATTCGACTCGTATCAGACCCTACCCCAGCTCCGTCTCGGCCGCCGCTATCTGCGCGAGCACGGACTCCCGCGAGGTCGAGCCTGACGACAGCTTCGCGTCCATGCAGGCTTTGAGGTCTATGGCGTCGAATACATCCGGCTCGAATTTGTCCGAGTGCTTTTGCAGATCTTTTATCGTGAGGTCGTCAAGCGCCTTGCCTTTCTTTATCGCGTAAAGCACGAGCTTGCCGACTATTTCGTGGGCTTCCCTGAACGGCACTCCCTTGTGCGCCAGGTAATCCGCCGCGTCGGTCGCGTTCATGTAGCCCTGCTTCGCGGCCAGCGCCATCGCGTCAGCGTTGATTTTCAGCGTTTCAAACATAGCCGTGAAAACCGCGACGCTGCCGCTGACCGTTTCCGCCGCGTCGAAAAGCGGAATCTTGTCCTCCTGCATATCCTTGTTGTACGCGAGGGGAAGCCCCTTCATAACAGTGAGAATGGACATCAGATCCCCGTAGACGCGCCCCGTCTTGCCGCGTATCAGCTCGGCCATGTCGGGGTTTTTTTTCTGCGGCATGATGCTGCTCCCCGTGCTGTACTCGTCGCTCGCTTCGACGAATCCGAACTCGCTGCTGCTCCACAGTATGATCTCCTCGCAGAACCGCGAGAGGTGCATCATCACCATGGAGCAGGCGGCTATGTATTCGATAATAAAATCGCGGTCGGACACCGCGTCCATCGCGTTGGGCGCGGGCGCGGCGAATTCCAGCTCGCCCGCCGTGTATCCGCGGTCGGTGTCGTATGTCGTGCCCGCGAGGGCGCCCGCGCCGAGCGGCATCGAGTCCGTCCGTTTGTAACAGTCCCACAGGCGGTCCGCGTCCCTCGCGAACATCTGCTGATAAGCGAGCAGGTGGAACGCGAAGCTGAGGGGCTGCGCGTGTTGCAGGTGCGTGTAGCCAGGCATGACAGTACCCACATGCTCCTTGGCGGTTTTCACGAGCGCTTTCCGCAGGTCACGCAGCAGCGCGATATCCGTCAGTATCTCCTCTTTCAGCCAGAGCCGCGTGTCGGTCGCCACCTGGTCGTTGCGGCTGCGGGCGGTGTGCAGCCGCTTGCCCGCGCTGCCTATGCGCTCGGTCAGGATAGACTCGACCGCCATATGCACGTCCTCATATTCATCCGAGAGCTCGAGCGTGCCGTCGTTCAGCTCCGCGAGTATCTCGCCAAGCCCGCTCACGATGAGCTGCACGTCGCCCTCCGAGATGATTCCCTGATTCGCGAGCATACGCGCGTGCGCTATGCTGCCGCAGATATCTTCCTTATATAAGGCTTTGTCGAACGAAATGGAAGCCGCCCACTTATCGGCAAACCCACCAATTTCTTTCTCAAACCGCCCCGACCAAAGCTTGCTCATACTTAATACCTTTTACATTCTTCAACTGTCGCAATGGACAGTTAATAAAAAAACTACCTATATATATTGCGCTGGATTTTTTGTGTCTGGCTAGGCGCGTGAGCGATTCGAAGCGGAGCG
>JAIRPQ010000053.1 GCA_031256875.1 Eubacteriales Family XIII. Incertae Sedis bacterium
GAAGAAAACGACATCGCGCTTCTTGAAGATATTTCATTGGATCACATAGATATACAGGAGATGCAAAAAAGCGAGAGGGCATTTCTGACGGGGCTCATCAGGCGCGAAAACCCACGCAAGATACTTGAAGTCGGGGTTTCCGCGGGCGCGTCGTCCTTGGTAATACTCAATGCAATCAAGGACATGGAATGTGAGAAGCTGTTTTCCATTGACATCACTAAGGAGTGGTATCGTGACAAGAGTAGGCTGACGGGCTGGGCGATTGACCGATACCCGCATCTAAAGGAGAAGCACGCCCTGTATGCCGGTGATATGGCGTGCGCCTTTTTAGACGAGATTGGAGATGGCATTGATTTTTGCTTGATAGATACGGTTCATGCAAATCCTGGTGAGATACTCGATTTTTTAATGGTGCTTCCGTATTTAAAAGAGAATGCCACAGTTGTGTTTCATGACACCAAATTTCACTGCTGGGGCATTGTGGAAAAACCTGCTTGGCGGGAATGGTCGATTACGACAAATGAGCTTCTCAGCGCGGTAGTTGGTAAGAAAATAGTGAATAATGGTATGGTATATACTCCCGAGATGGAGAAATTTGACCAATCCAAAGAGATGTTCTTCCCGAATATCGCCGCAGTTAAGATAAATGCCGAGACGAGAACGAACATCTTCGATGTGTTCAATCTGCTCACCGTCCATTGGGACTACATTCCGACAAAAGTCCATTGGCAAAAATTCTGCACCCATATATTTAGGCATTATGGAACATATTATCTTGAATACCTGCAAAGAGTGTATTCATACTACGTTGATTTTTATTCCGAGACTGCAAGGGTAAATAATCTGGCAGTAGAAGCCAGACTCGAGCAGGAAAAACAGCAAAATGCGGAGCGCGAAGCGCTGGAGCAAGAGATATTGCGGCTGAAAGCGGAACAGGAAGCGTCAGTGCAGGAGATATCGCGGCTTGATGCGGAGCGCGAAGCGTCGGCTCTGGAGATATCGCGGCTTGAAACCGAACGTAAAAAAGCAATGAGAAAGCTCCAGCAAACCCGAAAAGAGCTAATAAAATATAAAAAGCCGCGGGTCAAGCTAGCCGCCAGAAAGCTGCTCGGCGCAGTAAAAAGGGCGGTGCTGCGCCGCGTTGGTGGGCATAGATAATACGCTGGAGCTTCCGAAGCAGCCCTCCGCGTATTAGCGGTTTTTTATCGAGATTATGATAGCGTATAGTTTCGTACACTTGTCCTTGATACCTGATTTTTATACTAGGGCTTTTCGCAAGGAAAATCTCGTTCTTGGCGTCTGAAATTATCGTTCGTTCAAAGAGCTTGCTGTCTATCTGGCGTTCAAGCTCACGCTTGGAGTAATTGTTTTTTGCGCAGGCAAGCAGATAGAATTCCCGCTCCCCGTCATCAACCGCCAAATGCCACTCGGCGGGAGTGCGGTCACTATACACATAATAGAATAAAGCGGTGTTCATGCAAAGAACGGCATCGGGAAACAGGCTGGGCGAAAGGCCGAACAAGCGCCGCATCCTCGCCATCGTTCTGGTGGTGGCGGGCGCTGTTGTGTTCTGTCTGTGACGGCGCACCTCACCCCAAGACTTCCGTCTCCAAAACCTCCAGCGGTGTCAGCTCCTTTCCCGCTACATTGGACGCTGCCGTGCGGATGGCTTCCTCGCTTCCCGCTGGGCCTGTAACGCTGAACTCCACATCGCCGGAATACTCGGCATCTTCTACGCCGTATCCCCATCTGGCGCAGGCCGCTTTCATCTTTTCAAAGGCGGCATAGTCCATCCTGAACCTCACCGACACGCCGATGCTGATGTCCACCGTGCCCGCGTCGTCCAGCGCGGCCTTCAGCGCCGCCGTGTAAGCCCGAGCGAGCCCGCCCGTGCCGAGCTTTATCCCGCCGAAATACCGCGTCACCATAGCCGCCGCGAAGGTGACGCCCTCACCGCTGAGCAGTTGCAGCATGGGTGCGCCCGCGGTGCCCTGGGGTTCGCCGTCCTCGCTCGACCATTTTTCCTGCATGGCGTCGCCTATCACGAAACACGGCACATTGTGTCTCGCGTCGTGGTGCCGCCGCCTTATCTCCGCAAAAAAAGAATCCGCTTCTTCGCGTGTGCGCACGGGGCGCAGATACGCGATGAAGCGGGATTTTTCTACGGTTATTTCAGCGGAGCCTTCCCCGCGAATCGTGCGGTATCCTGTCAAAACCGGACTTTCTTCAGCTCCTCGATGAAATTGCCATTCAGTATTTTAAGGTGCGTCCCCTTCATTCCCAGCGAGCGCGACTCGATGACTCCGGCGCTTTCGAGCTTGCGCAGCGCGTTCACGATGACCGAGCGCGTGATGCCGAACCTGTCCGCGATCTTGCTCGCGACGAGCAGCCCTTCGGTACCCTCTAGCTCGTTGAAAATCTGCTGCACCGCTTCGACCTCGGAAAAGGACAGGGTGCCGATGGCCTTCTGCACCGTCGCCTTGCCGTGTTCTTCCTGCTCCTGCGCCACCTTGCGCTTGCGCTTGATTTCAAGCCCCACTACCGTCGCGCCGTACTCGCCGAGTATGAGGTCCTCGTCGTTGAACTGCGGCGAATAGCGCGTGAGTATGACCGTGCCGAGACGCTCGCCCGCGCCGTATATCGGGATGATGGTATGCAGCTTATCATACGTATCGTAGTCGTATTTGAATATTCGCATCGCTTCGTCCGCGGTCAGATTGCACACCGTATCCGTGACTTTCAGCAGCTCCTCGGCGTATTCCTCCGGCAGCTTTTCCGCCCCTGTCTCGGGATCGGGCACGGCGTTGCTGTCGGATTTGATAGTATAATGAACTCCCAGCACCTTGCCCTTCGACGTGATGATGTACACATTCGCATCCATCAGCTCGCTGAGTATACGCGACAAATCTTCGTACGAAAACACGCCCGTCGAACTCTCCTGCAAAACCCAATTAAGTTTTCTCACCTTTTCCAACGCGGATTTTTTCATTGTCCCACCTTTTTATTTTATTCCATTTTAACGCATATTATCATAGCACGTTATAATAACTGCACACCTATATATTATACACAAATATTCGCAAAAAAAATCGTCCGCAAAGACAATTTTTTTTGAAGAATCGAAATTTTCTTATTTCGTGCAACAATTTTACTAAATGCCATTCCTGCACAGATTCGCTAACCTCGGTTCGGGGACCTGTCATGCGCCCTCGGCCGGCCATAAGCCCAGAGGCCGGCTCAGAGAATATATCTGTCGATGTCGTCGGCCTTGATTCGGTCGATGAACTTGTTCTTCACATATTCTTCGTCAATGGTTATCTCTTCCTCTTTCGAATCGGGGATGTCGAAAGATATGTCTTCCAATAATTTTTCCATAATGGTGTGCAGGCGCCGTGCCCCGATGTTCTCGGTCTGCTCAGTCGTCATGAAGGCTATCTCCGCGATTTCGTCGACCGCGTCGTCCGTGAACGTGACCTTGACGCCTTCCGTTTCGAGCAGCATCTTGTGCTGCTTCAGCAGCGCGTTCTCGGGAACGGTAAGTATCTGGATGAAGGCTTCGCGCGTGAGGTTTTCCAGCTCCACCCTTATCGGGAAGCGGCCTTGCAGCTCGGGGATGAGGTCGGTGGGCTTCGACACGTGGAACGCGCCCGCGCCTATGAACAGCACGTGATCCGTCTTGACCGGACCGTGCTTCGTGTTCACGACGCTGCCTTCGACTATCGGCAGGATATCGCGCTGTACGCCTTCGCGCGAGACATCCGCGCCCGAGCGTATCGCGCCGCCCGAGGCTATCTTGTCGATCTCGTCGATGAATACGATGCCGTTCTGCTCGGCGTTTTCGAGCGCTTCCGATGTCACCTGATCCATGTCGAGAAGGTTCTGCGCTTCTTCCTCGCGCAGTATGCGCCGCGCTTCCTTGACCGTGGTCTTTTTCTTTTTCTTGCGCTGCGCCCCGCCCATCGCGTCGAAGATATTCCCTATCGCGATGCTCATTCCTTCGTTGCCGATATCTATCTGGTTGTCCTGCGGGCTGGAGCTGACTTCTATCTCAATATACTGTTCGTCGAGCTTGCCGTCGCGCAGCTGCTGTCTCACCTGCTCCCGCGTCAGCTCGATTTCGGACTCCTGCCGCTCGTCCGCGGGGCTGTCCTGCTGTTGTAGCTGCTGCTGTTGCTGAAGTCCGCCCATGATAAAGTCGAAGGGGTTTTTTGCCTGCCCCGCCTGCGCCGATTTCTTCTTGCCCGGCACTATCGCTTCGACGATTTTCTCCTCGGCGATTTCTTCCGCGACGCTGTATTTTTCTTCGATGCGTTTCTGCTTCGTGATCCTGATGGAGGACTCCACGAGGTCGCGAATCATCGAGTCCACGTCGCGGCCAACATACCCGACCTCCGTGAATTTAGTCGCTTCGACCTTCACAAAGGGCGCGTCCATGAGCTTCGCGAGCCGCCTGGCTATCTCCGTTTTGCCGACACCGGTCGGCCCCATCATGAGTATGTTCTTCGGCGTCACCTCGTCGCGCATCTCGTCAGGCAGCAGGCTGCGGCGATAACGGTTGCGCAGCGCGACCGCTACGCTCTTTTTTGCCTGATCCTGGCCTATGATATATTTGTCCAGCTCGGCCACGATCTCCTTGGGCGTCATTTGGTAGAGCTTGTTAGCCACGAGCCTCACCTCCTTCGTCAGAATCCGCGCCGAGCTTTTCGACGGAGATATTGTCGTTCGTGTAGACGCAGATAGACGCGGCGATTTTCAGCGCTTCGCGTACGATTTCCTCGGCGTCCATATCGGTGTGGTTGAACAGCGCGTTGGCCGCGGCGTACGCGTAGTTGCCGCCGCTGCCGATAGCGACGAAATCCTGATCCGGCTCTATGACCTCGCCGTTGCCCGAGATAATGAGCAGGCTCTCCCTGTCGGCCGCCACCATCAGCGCTTCGAGGTTTCGCATGACGCGGTCCGAGCGCCAGTCCTGCGCGAGCGCTACCGCAGCCCGCTTCAGGTTGCCGCCGTGTTCCTCGAGCTTCTTTTCGAATTTTTCGGTAAGCGTGAAAGCGTCCGCAACAGACCCAGCGAAGCCCGATACCACGGCTTCCTTGTAGATCTTGCGGACCTTCTTCGCGCGGTGCTTCATCACGGCCGTCTCGCCGAACGTCACCTGGCCGTCCCCGCCGACGCACACGTCGTCAGGCCCGCGCCTTACCGCCACAATAGTTGTCGCATGGAATTGTCCCATTGAATGCAGCCTTCCTTTCTCTCTTTCTTCAACTGCCTACGCCAAATCATTCAGCAATAAATAAAAAGGGCAGTGATAATTATTATACCATTATTACTGCCTTATTTTCCTGCAACATGTCCTAATTTCATCGGTTGCCCAGGCAAGCCGGACGCAAAATCCATCGGTGCGCTATGCGGCAAACAATCAATCGTCGTTGCCTCTGTATTTGCACTCCGGATTGGAGCAGGCGTATTTGTGTTCCTTCGTGTTTCGCTCAACGAGCAGCGCGCCGCAGGT
This sequence comes from Eubacteriales Family XIII. Incertae Sedis bacterium, assembly GCA_031256875.1. Taxonomy (GTDB): domain Bacteria; phylum Bacillota; class Clostridia; order Peptostreptococcales; family Anaerovoracaceae; genus JAIRPC01. The sequence continues at coordinate 5,513 of JAIRPQ010000053.1, forward strand.
CGGGCATTTGCGGTTCACGGGCTTGTACCAGTAGACCTGCTTGCAGTCGGGGTAGCCCGAGCAGCCGTAGAACGTCTTCCCCTTGCGGCTCTTGCGGCCTACGATGTCCTTTCCGCAGAGAGGGCAGGCCACGCCCGTGCTGACTACGATGGGCTTCGTGTTCTTGCAGTCGGGGTAGCCCGAGCAGGCCATGAATTTGCCGAAGCGCCCGTGCTTGATTACCATCGGCTTGCCGCAGAGCTCGCATACTTCGTCGGTCGGCTCGTCCTCGATTTCGATTTTCTCGATTTCCCTGTCCGCGACTTCCAGCTCGGCGGCGAGCGTCTTGTAGAAATCCGATATGATGCGGTGCCACTCGATGCCGTTGGCTTCGATGTCGTCGAGCCTGTCCTCCATGCGCGAGGTGAAGCCCGCGTCCGCGATCTCCTTGAAATAATTTTCGATAAGCTCTGTCACGGTGAAGCCCAGTTCCATCGGTTTCAGCGTCTTTTTTTCGCGGGTGACATAGCGCCTGTCCGTGAGCGTTGAGATGATGGGGACATAGGTGCTCGGCCGCCCGATGTCTTTTTCCTCAAGCTCTTTCACAAGGCTCGCTTCCGTGAATCGCGGCGGCGGCTGAGTGAAGCTCTGCTCGGACGCGATATCGTCCAGCATCAGTGTCTCGCCTTCGATGATGTCGGGGAGCATCTTGTCGTCGTCCTCCGCGAGCTTCGTGTTGTAGACGCGCAGGAAGCCGTCGAATTTCAGCTTCGAGCCGGTCGCGCGGAAAAGGTATTCGCCGTTCACGACATCCGCGCTCACCGCGTCGAACACGGCGGGCTTCATGCGGCTCGCGAGGAAGCGCGACCAGATGAGACTATACAGCTTGTACTGGTCGGGCGTGAGCGAGTCCTTGATTTCGTCCGGAGCCAGCTCGACGTATGACGGCCTTATGGCTTCATGCGCGTCCTGTATCTCCTTCTTCTTGTTCGAATAGACATTGTTGCCGAGGTAGCTTTCCGTGTAATTGGCGAGTATATAGTCCTTCGCCATCGCTTCCGCTTCGGCGGAGATGCGTACGGAGTCGGTACGGATGTAAGAGATAAGTCCCACCGTGCCGCGCCCCTTGATGTCGATGCCCTCGTAGAGCTGCTGTGCTACGGACATGGTGCGGCGTGTCTGGAAGCCGAGCCTGACCGATGCGTCCTGCTGCAGGCTGCTCGTCGTGAACGGCGCGGAAGGTTTCCTCACGCGCTCTTTCTTCTCCACGCGCGAAACCTTGTACTCGCCTTTTTCGAGCGCGTCCAGCACGGCCTTAGCTTCATCGCCGTTCTTGGCGGTGTATTTCTCGCCGTTCTTCTCCAGCAGCTTCGCCGGAAATGTCTTCTTGTCGCCCTCTTTGTTCAGGTAGGCCGTGATGTTCCAAAATTCCTCCGGCACGAAAGCCAGTATCTCGCGCTCTCTGTCGATGATGATTTTCAGCGCCGCCGACTGCACGCGTCCCGCGGAAAGCCCGCGCCTTATCTTGCGCCAGAGCAGGGGGCTGATTTCGTATCCGACCAGGCGGTCGAGCACCCTCCGTGCCTGCTGCGCGTCCACGAGCTTCATGTCGATTTTCCTCGGGACGGCGATCGCCTTTTTGATGGCTTCCTTCGTTATCTCGTTGAACTCGATGCGGTTTTCCTCGTCCTCCGGAAGCCCGAGTATATACGCGATATGCCATGAGATGGCCTCGCCTTCGCGGTCAGGGTCGGTCGCGAGAAAGACCTTCGCCGCGTTCTTCGCTTCTTTTTTTAGATCCTTGATGACGTCGCCCTTGCCCCTGATGTTGATATACAGCGGCTCGAAATCGTTGTCCTTATCGATGCCGAGCTTGCTTTTCGGCAGGTCGCGCACGTGCCCGACCGATGCGACCACCTTGTACCTGCTGCCGAGAAATTTACCTATCGTCTTTGCCTTTGACGGCGACTCGACTATCACGAGGTTCCTCTTCGTCGCGCTGCGTTTCGTTGCCGTTTTCGTCTTTGCTGCCTGTGCCATTCGTTAACTTTCCCTCTTTCTTTTTCTGTCTCTCTGTTCCTTATACAAATTTATCTTCAACCCGCCCGCCGCAGCCCATAGCGCGGCGAGGCGAACATTGCTTACATTAAATATGTACCGATACGCCGATACAAACATCCTTCCTATATAAACATTTTTTTCGCCGCTTGTCAATGTCGCTGCGCCAATTTACGGCGTTCCATCGCCCGAGGCAAGCCCGCGGTAGCAAAAAAACTCCGCCAAGGGTATAATTTTGTGCATAGTGAACACGAATTTATACCCTTAAATTGCTCAATATCCACACGAATTTACACCCTTGATTTGTTGACATCGCGTATGAAAGCCATTATTATAATAATTACAGGAAGACGGTCAGGTCTTGGCGGCATTCATTTGTCGAATGAAACGGCGTACGGCTTCCTGCGCGGAACACGCGAAACGTAGACAACGGCATGGACGATTACGGAGAAAATAGTGAGAAGACTGATTGAAAAAGAGCTGCTTGCGTGGAAAGAAAAGGGCAAGAGAAAACCCCTTATCGTTCAGGGCGTAAGGCAATGCGGAAAAACGTATTCGATAAAACAGTTCGGCTCGGAACATTACGCCGACGTATATTATTGCAAATTCGACGAGGACGATACCCTTGCGGACTTCTTTTCGCCTGATTTGAATCCACGCCGAATAATAAGGGATATGTCACTTTTTCGCGGCAAGGACATAATGCCAGGCGAAACATTGATGATCTTTGATGAAATACAATCGTGCGGCAAGGCTCTTGCTTCGCTGAAATATTTTTGCGAAGAAGCGCCCGAATACGACATTATCGCTGCGGGTTCGCTCCTGGGCGTGGCCGTACCGCAGGGTACTTCCTTCCCTGTCGGCAAGGTGGAATTTCTCACGCTGAGGCCGATGGGCTTCTACGAATTTCTGTTGGCGCACAACGAGCCTTTGGCGGAAACGCTCAATGGGTCGGATTTCGGTTCTGACGTGTGGGGCACATTCAGGTCGCGGCTTGAAGAATACCTGCGTAACTATTTTATTGTCGGCGGAATGCCCGAGGCGGTGCAAGCATGGATAGAAACGGGCAGCATAGACGAAGTGGAGCGCATACAGAAACAGATTATCGCAAGCTATGAAAACGATTTTTCAAAACACGCGCCGCTGAGCGACTTTCCAAAGATATCGGCCGTATGGTCATCGATACCGGGGCAGCTAGCCCGCGAGAACAAGAAATTCTTTTTCAGCCGCGTGAGGAAAAGCTGGCGGGCGCGGGATTTGGAAGATGCGCTCGAATGGCTCGTCAGGGCGGGCATGGTTCACAGGGTGGAGCGCATAGAGAAGCCTGGCATTCCCGTTTCCGCATATGCCGTACCCACGAGCTTCAAGCTGTATTTTGCGGACATAGGCATACTGCGCAGCCTGGCAAACCTGCCTGCGGCCGCTTTTTTCGAGAAGGACAGCGCGTTCAGGGAATTTAAGGGCGCCATCGCGGAGAACTATGCACTGAACGAATTGAAGCTGGCATATGACGAGCCGATTTATTATTGGGCAAGGGAAGGCTCATCACGCGCGGAAGTGGATTTCGTATTTCAGGACGGGATGGATATCGTGCCGTTAGAGGTAAAGGCGGGGAGCGCGGCACATGCGCAGTCGCTGAACAGCTATTGCAGGCAATACGCCCCGAAGAAATCCGTCCTGACCTCATCCGACGACAAAAAGAACATCCTGCCCCTCCACGCATTTTGGAGAATAAAGGACTGGCTCGCAGGCTGTGCCAATGGCTGACGACCCTCGCATCGCGGCTTGAACGCGCTATTAGTCAATTCCATTACACTTCGCGCGCGTGCCTTGTACGCCTCTTTTGGGCGGTGTATAATTTATATAATTTGTAAGAATGGCGGAGCGTTCGGGGCAGGGAGGCTTCGTTTGACAGAATGCTTCGATTTAAGAACACTTGCAGGAAAGGAAGTGCTGAATGACTGTTTTCAAAGGTTCGGGCGTTGCGGTCGTCACGCCGTTCAAGGACGGCAAGGTGGATTTCGACAGCTACGGTACGCTCATAGACTGGTTGATAGATGAAGGTTCCGACGCGATAATCAGCTGCGGCACGACGGGCGAGGTATCGACCCTCACGCAGGCCGAGCAGATGGATACCATCAGGTTCGCGGTGGAGCGCGTAGGCGGCCGTGTCCCGCTCATCGCGGGCGCGGGCAACAACGAGACCGCGGTCGCGGTCAGCAACAGCGAGCTGGCTCAGAAAGCGGGCGCGGACGCGCTGCTGGTCGTGACGCCATACTACAACAAGGCTTCGCGCAGGGGGCTGGTCGAACATTTTACGGCGGTGGCGAAGTCCACCGACCTGCCAGTGATACTCTATTCCGTCGCGTCGCGCACGGGCGTGAATATCACGCCTGATGTCTGCGAAGAGCTCGCGGACGTGCCGAACATCGCGGGCATCAAAGAAGCGAGCGGCAGCATTTCGCAGGTGGCGGGCATAGCGCGCGTGACGCAGGGAAAGGGCTTCGACATATGGTCCGGCAACGACGATATGGTCGTGCCTCTCATGTCGCTCGGCGGCGCGGGCGTGATTTCGACGGTCGCGAACATTATACCGAAGGAAACGCATCTCATGTGCGAGGCGTTCCTTGCGGGAGATATCGCAAAGGCCCGCGAGCTGCAGCTTTGGATGAACCCGCTGGTCGATGCCGTTTTCATGGAAGTCAACCCCATCCCCATCAAGGCGGCTCTCCACCTGATGGGCAAAATAGGCTACGAGTACCGCCTGCCCATGTGCCCGATGGAGGACGGCAATTACGAAAAGCTGAAAGCGCTCATGAATGAGTATGGCCTTGTTTAGCCCCCAACATATAGCCCCCCGCATACTCACACAGAATATTCACAGCATCTTCAGCGCAAGGAAATATAAGACCGCATCACCTGTGGTATCATGATTATTATGAATAATAAAAAAACAAAGACAATTCGTTATAGCGCATTACTCCTCGCCTTCGCCCTCATCGGTGCGCTGCTCGTGTTCCCCGAGTTCGCGACGCCAGAGCAGGGCCACGCGGCCGCCACGCCGAAATTCATCGCGGGCAGTTCCGCGCCGAGCCTTTCCACCATCTATATGAAGAAGGGCTCGACGACGACCGTCAGAGGATATTTCCTCGAAGCCGGTGAGCGAGTAAAAAAATACAAATCTTCCAAAACTTCGGTGGTATCTGTGAACAGCAACGGCAAGCTGAAAGCGAAGAAGCCAGGCAAGGCCACCATCACGCTGACGACGAACTACGGCGACACGGACACGATAAAAGTGGTCGTAGTGAAGAAGGCCAAGCTCGCGAAGTCCATTCAGATAAGCGCGGCAAAGACGGTCAACGTGATGCAGACTGTGCGGCCGACGGTCAAGGTTTCGCCGTCCGGCACCACGTCTACAGTCAAATGGTTTTCATACGACACGAGCATCGCGACCGTCAACGCGGCGGGATACATCAAGGGGAAGCGCGCGGGTACCGTGAGAATCAGAGCCATCACTTCCAACGGAAAGAGATCCTACTGCATGGTTACGGTCAGGGATGCCGTCACCATATCGAAAAAGAGCGCGACAGTTCGCATTGACCGCCCGGGCACTCTCGTGTTGACCGCCACCGCCCAGAGCGGTGCCATAGAATGGTCGAGTTCGGACGAGTCGGTCGCGATAGTGCAGGGTGGCGCCATATTCCCACAGCAGCTCGGTACGGCGGTTATCACCGCTACCGCGAGCAAGAGCGGCACCACGGCGACATGCCGCCTGACGGTCGTGCCACATGTGCCGTCCAAGGGCATCAGGCTCTCGCCGGATGAGGACACTATTCTCGCCACGAAGTCGATGAAGATAAAAGCCATCCTCGAGTCGGCAGTTGACGGCGCCGAATCCAACGACGATATATCCTGGTCCAGCTCGAACCTTAGCGTCGCGAGCGTGACGCAGGAAGGGGTCGTGACGGGTCTCGGCTACGGCACGGCAGTTATTACCGCATTAACGGAGAGCGGCTTCCAGGCGACCGCGACCATCACGGTCAGCACGGTCGTATCGAAGCTGGGCAGGATTATCCTCACGCCAGGCATGGTTTACAAGCCCGCGTTCTCATTCTACGGTCTCGGCACATCCGACAATGTTACCTACACGTCCAGCGACACCAGCATAGCCCGCGTCTCCACGAGCGGCACGGTCTACGCGAACCTGCGCGACAAGTCGACGGGGCTCGCGAAGTCGGGCACCGTTACCATTACCGCCACGACCGCCGCCGGAGATTCGGACACGATGAAGGTCACGGTCAATGACGAGCCGACCATCGTGGACGTTTCAAAATGGCAGGGCGACATCGACTGGGCCACGGCATCGCAGTCCATCGACCTCGCGATACTGCGCGTGCTGCACGGGGCGGATACGTCAAAAGAGCCGAAGTACAAGTCGTACGCGAACGACTGCAAGCGGTATGGAGTGCCGTTCGGCGTATACGCGTACGTGACGTACAAGACCAAGAGCGCCGCCGAGAGTCAGGCGAAGAAATTCTTCAACCAGGCCGTGTCGGGCGGCAGGGCACCGCTGTTCTTCGTGGTGGACGCGGAGGAATCGTATATCACACGCGCGAACACCGAAGCGTATATCGCGAAGCTGCGCGAGCTCGCGAAGGAGAAGGGCATCACCCGCCTGAAGGTGGGCGTCTATATCGGACACCACCTATACAGCAAGCTGAACCTGAACCTATCGACGAGCAAGAGCAGCGCGAAGACTCCCGATTTCGTCTGGATACCGCGCTACAATTCCAATATCGGGGCGCGCACGACTTCTATGGACATTCCTGATTTCCCCTGTGATATGTGGCAGTATTCAAGCACAGGGCGCATCCCGGGCATCAACGGCAACGTCGACATGAACACGCTGACCGATCCGGCCGGCGACTGGCTCACGGACAAGCCCACATTCAGTTTCGATTGGCTCATAGCCGGATCCGAGGCGGGATGAGCGGATACTTCCCCGAACGCGGACTGAACGGCAAGATGCCGGCCGGCGGGCCGGAAGCCCTGGAGCGCGGGCTGAATGCCGACGCGTCAGGGGACAGGCTGGCGGCTCTCGGCAGGCTGCTGGAGCTCGAAAGGTCTGGCGCCATATCCGCGCCGGCCGCTTCCGGATTCGTGAACAACCACATACACACGGTATACAGCTTTTCGCCGTATTCGCCCTCCAAGGCGGTGTGGCGGTCCCGCGCCGCAGGGCTGTCCGTATCGGGCATAGTGGATCACGACTCGGTGGCGGGCGTGCGTGAATACCGCGAAGCGGGCCTGTTACTGGGCTTTCCCACGACGGCGGGTTTCGAGCTGCGCTCTGACCATACGGCCACGCCGCTCGGCGGGCGGCGCACGAACAATCCCGACCAGGAGGGCGTTTCATATATGACCTTCCACGGTCTGCGGGACTCCGCGCTGGAGGCCGTGGGCGAATTTTTGAAGCCCGTGGCGGAGGCGCGCGGCGAGCGCAACCGCGCGATGTGCGCGAAGCTCGCGGAGATATCGGGGCTGCCGCTGGACTACGAATCCGACGTACTGCCGCTGTCGCGCCGTCACGAGGGCGGCTCCGTGACCGAGCGCCATCTGCTCTGTGCGCTCTCGCTCGCGGCGATACACGAGTACGGCGGGCATGTGTTTGAATTTCTGAAGCGCCGCCTTTCGTTTGGCGACGGCTCTATCGAAAAGCTCACGGCATCGTGGGGCGAGTCAGTTTACAATTTGGAGAATAATAAAGCCGGCGTAGCGGGCGATGGCCGTATGGCCGCGGACGGCGCTCAGATGGGTGATGCCGGATTTGGCGGCGCCTGTCCCTATGGCGGCGATTTCTTCCTATATGATCTGATAGGCGCCATGAAAGCGTCGCTGGTGGGCAGCTTCTATATACCCGCAGGCGCAGCCGAATGCCCGCCGCTGAAAACGCTGGTGAAATTCGCGTCGGCGCACGACATTATTATTACATATCCCTATCTCGGAGATGTGACAAATTCGGTCACGGGCGACAAGAAAGCGCAGAGCTTCGAGGACGGATTTTTGGATGAGCTTTTCGGCGTGCTCGACGGGATGGGCATCAGGGCGGTATCGTATATGCCGGCCCGCAACACGCGCGAACAGGCGGTGCGAGTGAGAGAACTCGCGGACAGGTATGGAATGCTCCAGATAAGCGGCGAGGACATCAACTCGCCCCGACAGCCGTTCATCTCCGAGGCGAGCAAAGACCCGTATTTCGCGAACCTGCGTGAGACCACGTGGAAGCTCGTGGAGCATGAGCGCGGCGAGATAAATTTGCTGGAATAACAGCCAGGGGTAATGTTACGGTCTGAATAAGCTGCTGGAGTGGCAGCAGCCGTGAGCAGGTGGATGACCCGCGTTTCAACAGCGGGCGATGAAGGGAGAGAGTCATGGAACTGGGTGGATTGATCGAAATGTCGCGCAGGTACGGAAGCGACGCAAACTATGTCCTCGCGGGCGGCGGCAACACGTCTTACAAAGAGCCTGCCGGCGCGGGCGAAGTGATGGCCGTCAAAGCGTCGGGAACGGCGCTCGGCGATATTGACGAGGACGGTTTTGTTCTCATGGACGCGGGCAAGCTGCGCGATATGACGAAAAAGGCATATCCGGATTCGGACGACGAGCGCGAAGCGTGCGCGATAAAAGACATGATGGACGCGCGCATGGAAGGGCAGGGCGACAAGCGCCCGAGCGTAGAGTGCATCCTTCACGCGCTGTTCCCGCAGCCCTATGTGCTGCACGTCCACCCCGCCATCATTAACGGTGTCACATGCGGAAAATACGGCTTCGAGGCGGCTTCAAGCCTGTTTTTCGACAGGTATAATGAGCTGCTCTGGATGCCGCTCACGAAGCCCGGCTATATACTGAGCAAAGTATGTGCGGACGCCTTTGAAGAACACCGCGAAAGCTACGAAGAATATCCCTCGATGCTGCTGCTCCAAAACCACGGCATATTCATTGCCGGCGAAACGGTGGAGGAAATCGATGCGTCGATGGAGTATATAATCTCGCGCATCAGTCAGAACGTCGCGAGGAAGCCTGATTTTTCGCATGTGACACTCGCTGCGTTTCCGAGCGGCGGGCAAAAGGGTACGTTCGTGTGTCCGGAACCGGACGAAGATGACTATGCTCCCAGAGAGGGCGATCCGGCGGATGCCGATAAGATAGAGAGCGTCGCTTCCGCGCTGAAAGCAGCGTATGGCGAAGGCGACATGGCGTTCGCCTCGTTCCAGAGATACGTCGAAATATTGCTGCTGACGGAATACGAGAGCGCGGCCGCGCCGCTCATGCAGCCGTTCACGCCCGACCATATCGTATACGACAAAGCCTATCCGCTCTGGATTCCGAAATCCTGCATCGGCGGAGTCGCGGGAACTTATACGGGCGATGGCAGAGCGGCTGTGGATGCGGAGGCGATAGGCGCGCGGTTCGCGGAGTTCGTCGAAAAGAACGCGTTCAAGCCGAAGGTCGTGCTCGTCGAAAGGCTCGGCGCGTTCACGCTCGGAAGCTCCGCGTACGAAGCCGACACAGCGGGAGCCTTGCTCATGGATGCAGTGAGGATCGCGACGTACAGCGAATCGTTCGGCGGGCCTCGGGCGCTTCCCGAAGATTTTATCAAATTCATACTGAACTGGGAAATCGAATCATACCGGCAAAAGAAGTCGTTCGGCTAAGGAAGCGATGATGAAAGCGACCGCGCCTGACAGCGGCAGCGGTTCTCGTTCCAGTGGGGGCAGTGCGCGGCGGTCTGTGCGCTAGATTGCCTGATGTGAAAGCCTGTATTCGCGCGGCGTCATCCCGTGGCGCCCCTTGAACGCGCGGAAAAAATAGCTCGAATTTTCGTAGCCGATTTCGGGGATGATTTCCTCGATGGGCATGGAGGTGGCGCGGAGCAGAAATTCCGCCTGCGCCATGCGCCGGTTCAGGAGAAGCTCCTTGAATGACTTCCCCGTGTGTCTGCTCACCATGCGGCTGAGTTGGTAGAGCGGGAGGTTCGCGCGCGCCGCGTATTCGCTGAGCGACGCGCCCGTGTAGTCGTCCTCTATATAGCGCAGTACGTCCATCACGATATTGTGTTCGTATCCCGCGCTGTCCGGCAGCGTCTGGCTGAGTTTGTCGGTATTGTTCAAAAGGTGCTGGAACAGCAGCCCCATCGTTATCTGATTGATGGAGTATTGGTAGTTCTCCTTGTTTGTCAGCGACCAGATGAGGTTCTCCGCGAGGTTCTTGACGGTCAGCACGTTGCCGGTCCTGAAATGCAGATGGCTCACAGGCGAATCGGCGCCCGTTACCGACCCCGCGATGAAATCTCCGAGGATGTTCTTCCCTTCCATCATGGACAGCGCCTTGTCGAAAAACCTCGGCAGGATGATGAAATTGACCGCGATGTCGTTCTTGTCGGCGGGCAGAATTTCATGCGACGCGTTCCGCGAAATGAAAAGAAATTCGCCCGGCTGCATCGTGATGCGGTGCTCGCCGTTGATGATATGCGTGGTGGTTCCGTTATACATATACACGATTTCGACGTAGTTGTGCGTGTGCGGCGGGAAGTGGATGAACCGCGTATGCGTGCGCACGACGATAAGCGAGCCAGGCGGCACCAGCTTGCGCGCGTTGACGACGAACCCCGCGTCCGTCGAGTAGATGTCCTTCGACACCGTGACGTTCCCGTTGAGAATGTCACGCTCCTCGTCTGAGATATCCATCAGTTTGTCGAGCAGCTTCTGTTCCATTTATTATTCCTCATAAAATAATATAATAATAAGCCATACAGCAATGGTAACACATTTGAGGCGATTTGCAAATAAGGACGTAAAACTTACAAGCTATGACCTTACAAGCGCCGCGAACCATGCATATAATTAGGAGAACAAGTGCTATAATACATGGTAGAGGATGTGGCTGGCGGCACGGGATGCTGCCTTGGAACTAGATGTGGACACGCGGTAGATACTTGCCGCGGCACGGGAGTGGCGATGATGTCGGAGTATTATCTATCCATCGATATAGGCGCGTCGGGCGGCAGGCACTATGTAGGCTGCCTTGAGAACGGCAGGCTGGCCATCAAGGAGATTCACCGCTTCGGCAACGGTCCTGTGAGCGACGGGTCGAATCTGGTTTGGGACACTGACCGTATTTTTTCCGAGATAATAACAGGCATGAAAAAATGCGCGGCGGCGGGCATAGAGCCTGTCAGCGTGGGGGTAGATACCTGGGGCGTGGACTACGTGTTGCTTGACGCGGGCGGCGAGAGGATTGGGAAATCGTATTCATACAGGGATATGCGCGCGGACGGCATGGAGGACAGGTTCGACGCGCTGATGCCGCCGAGCGACCTGTATGGCCGCACGGGGATCCAGCGGATGAGCATCAATACTTTATATCAGCTTATGGCGCACATGGACGAGCGGCCCGCCGATTTCGATAAGGCGCGGCGCTTGCTCATGATGCCGGACTATTTTCATTTCCTCCTATCCGGAGAGATGTGCTCCGAGTATACGATTGCTTCCACCTCGCAGCTTGTGAATGCCCGAACGAAGGATTGGGACAGCGAGGTCATCTCCGCTGCGGGGGTGGAGAGGTCGCTATTCGGGGATTTGCATCTCTCCGGCGCCGCGATCGGAGGTCTGCGGAAGGGCTTGGCTGACGAGGTCGGCTATGACTGCCGCGTGGTGCTGCCGTGTTCGCACGACACCGCGTCCGCTGTGGCGGCTATGCCTGCCTTGGGCGCTTCCGGCTTCGCGGGGCAGGGAGATACGGAGGGCGCGTGCGAACCGCTTTTCCTCAGCTCTGGCACGTGGTCGCTCATAGGCTGCGAGTGCGAGGAGCCACAGCTGTCGGAAAAAAGCCGCGAGCTGAATTATACGAACGAGGGCGGCTACGGCTACAGATACCGCCTTTTGAAAAATATCACCGGACTGTGGATGATACAGTCTATAAGGCGTGAGCTGGCTCCCGAAATGAGTTTCGACGATATCGCCGAAGCCGCGGCATCGGCCGACATAGATGCTGCGGTGGACTGCGCGGACAAGGCGTTTCTCTCGCCAGACAGCATGTATGGCGCGGTCAGGGCATGGTGCGCCGAACGCGGGCTCAGGCAGCCGGAGGGCATCGGCGAAACGGCAGCGGCCATATACGGCGGCCTCGCGTCCTCGTATGCGAAATGCATAGGCGAGCTGTCCGATATCACGGGCAAGAGGTTCACGGAGTTTCATGTTTTGGGAGGAGGGTCGAAGGATGAATACCTGAATGCTCTGGCGGCGGAAAAGTCCGGAATGGCCGTACACGCGGGGCCAAGCGAAGCCACCGCGATAGGGAGCATCGCCGTGCAGATGATATCAGGCGGCGTATTCTCTGACATACAGGAAGCGCGCGCATGCATAGCCGATTCGTTCGGCATCAAGGTATATGAAGGAGGGGAACATGTCTGCTGACACAGAAAAAAATTACGCACAAGCCAAGGAAGCATATGCGGCTATCGGCGTCGATTCGGACGCCGCGATAGGTTCGCTGGAGAAGTTCGGCATATCCATGCACTGCTGGCAGGGAGACGATGTTATCGGATTTGACCATGACGGCCCCCTGACCGGAGGGATACAGACTACGGGGGACTACCCGGGCAGGGCGAGAACTCCGGAGGAGCTGATGGCGGATATAGACAAGGTATTCAGCCTAGTGGGGGGAAAGCGTCACAAGCTAAACCTTCACGCGAGTTACGCCGTCTTCAAAAACGGGTCTCACGACCGCGACGTTATAGAGCCTGGCGATTTCTCGGCGTGGGTGGACTATGCCAAGGCGCGTGGGCTTGGCCTTGATATGAACCCCACGTATTTTTCGCATGGCAAGGCAGGGAAATACACCTTGGCCAGCCCCGACGCGGCCATACGCGATTTCTGGGTTGAGCACGGCAGGGCATGCGTGAGGGTATCGCAGCATTTCGCGGAGGCGCTCGGGCAGCCATGCCTTCTGAACATATGGATACCGGACGGCAGCAAGGATGTCCCTGCGGACAGAATCGGCCCGCGCGAGAGGTTCGCTGAGTCGATGGACAGGACTATAGCCGAGCCGCACGACAAGGACAAGGTATATGTCGCGATAGAGTCCAAGGTGTTCGGCATAGGGCTGGAGTCGTATACGGTAGGCTCCGCCGAGTTCGGCCTTTGCTACGCGGCGTCGCGCGGCATCGTGCCGCTGTTCGACAACGGGCACTACCATCCGACCGAGATGGTTTCCGACAAGATATCGTCGGCGCTCACATTCTTCGACAAGCTCGCTCTGCACATCACGCGCCCCGTGCGCTGGGACAGCGATCACGTCGTGCGCTTCGACGACGAAGTTCGCGAGATTGCGAACGAGATAGTCCGTTGCGGCGTGGACAGGGTGTTCGTGGGCACAGACTGGTTCGACGCGGGCATCAACCGCATCGCCGCATGGGTCATAGGAATGCGCTGCTTGCAGAAGGCCATGCTCTCGGCGTTCCTGACGCCACACGCGGCATTCAAGAAAATGCAGGACGAATGCAGGGACACCGAGCTGTTTGTCCGGCAGGAGGAGCTGAAAACCCTGCCGCTCGGCGCGGTCTGGGATATGTTCTGCGAAAGGGCGGGCGTGCCTGGCGCGGAGTGGTATGGCGAGGTCGAGAACTACGAGAAGGAAGTGCTGTCGAAGCGCTCATGACGGCGAGGTGGAAGGAATAATATAATGGCAAGATATCTGTGCGTGATAGAAGTCAAGCCCGAACACAGGGAAGAATATATCGCCATACACAAAGAGCCCTGGCGCGAAATGCTCCGCGCCATACGCGATGCGGGCTATACGGACGAAGCGATATGGTATTACAAGGATCAGAGCATTATCTATCTTGAGACGCCGGATGGCGTGACGCACGAGGAAGCCGACGCGCGGCTCCGGTCTACCGATATATGTAAAAAATGGGATATCACGGTATGCCCGTGGTTCGCGGCGGAGCCGGCTATGGCGCCGAAGATTTTTGATTTGAATCAGCAGCTTGACGGTGAATTAGAGGATTATTGAAAGATGAACAGCAGGGAACGCGTTTTGAGAGCTTTTAAGGCCAAAGAGGGCATGCCGGACAGGATACCTGTCCAGTTCGACCTGTGTCGGCAGCTTCAGGATCATTTTGCGGCCAAGCTCGGCATCGAGTCGAAGTACACGAACAATCTTTTCGAGGATGTTACATACAGGATCAGCGGCAACGAGGTAAGGCTGGCGCTGGGCAGCGACGCCGTCATAGTGGGCGCCTCCGAGAGGGAAGGCTTCGCGCCCGATAAGTTCGATGACGGCACATGGCTGAACGAGTACGGGATGCGTATGCGCCAGGGGGATATCTACGTGGAAGTGACAGAATATCCGCTCGCGCAGGCTCATACCGCCGCGGACGTGGAAGCCTACGAATGGCCGGACCCGCACGACCCCTCGCGGTATGCGGATGCCGAGCGGCTTATCGAAAAATACAAGAGCGATTATTTCATTATCGGGGATATAGAGGTGACGATACTGTCGCTGGCGCAGCAGCTGGTCGGCATGGAAAAGCTGCTTATGGATATGGCGCTTGGCGAGGAGTATGTGCCGCTGCTGTTCGAGAAATGCGAGAGGTTCCAGACGGAGGTCGGGCTGGAGCTCGTGAAGCGCGGGGTGGATGCCATATGGGTCGGCGATGATTTCGGATCGCAGCAGAGCCTGCTCTTTTCGCCAGATATGTTCAGGAACCTGCTGAAAAACCATTATGCGCGGCAGGTCAGTGCGCTGAAAGAAGCGAACCCCGATCTTATTGCGATACTGCATTCGGACGGTGCGGTGAAGGCGCTGCTGGACGACATCAAGGAAATTGGCTTCGACGTGTTCAACCCTGTACAGCCTGGCGTCCCCGGCCATTCCCCGCATGAGATAAAGAGCGAGTACGGCGACAAGTTCGCGTTTTGGGGTGCCATCGACCAGCAGTATCTGATGCCGAAGGGCACGGACGAGGAAGTCGAAGCCGACATAAAGGAAAAATGCGAAGTGTTGGGCAGTGGCGGCGGCTATATGATAGCGCCCGCCCACATCATACAGTCTGACGTATCGCCTGAGAGAGTGGAGTTTTTTATCGGGATGTGCAGGAAGTACGGTGAGTACAAATGAGAGAACTGTTAACGCTGAAAAACATAGTCAAGACATTCCCCGGCGTACTCGCGCTGGACGACATGAACTTCGATCTGCGCGAGGGCGAGATACACGCCATCTGCGGGGAAAACGGCGCGGGCAAGTCCACGCTGATGAAGATAGTCACGGGGGTCTACAAGCCGGACTCGGGGGAAATCGTCGTGGCCGGCGAACCTGTCTCGTTCGACGACCCCAACGAAGCCTTTGCGAAGGGCATCGCCATCATATATCAGGAGACAAGCCTTTTCGAGGAGATGACGATACTGGAGAACATCTTCCTCGGGCATGAGCGCATGAAGAAAGCCGGTCCGCTGACGTTTATCGACTACGGCAAGATGAGGCAGGAAGCGCTGGAGATATTCAAAATAATGGATGTGGAGCTTGACCTCGACGAGCGCGCGAAGAACCTCGGCATGGCTCAGAAGCAGATGGTCGAAATCGCCAAGGCGCTGTCGCACCACAGCAAGATACTGATACTGGACGAGCCTACCGCGTCGCTGACGCAGAGGGAGGTGGAAGCGCTTTTCGGCATCGTGCGCTCGCTGAAGGAGCAGGGCGTGGCAATCGCGTATATCAGTCACAGGCTGGAGGAGATATTCGAGCTATGCGACCGCGTGACGGTCATCCGCGACGGCAAGTACATATCCACGAAGGACGTGGCGACCACGAACAAGGACGAGCTTGTAGCGGATATGGTCGGGCGTAGCATGGACAATTATTACCCAAAGGCGGAGGTTCAGATAGGCGGCGAGCTGATACGTGTGGAACACCTGAACCAGGAGGGAATATTGCAGGACGTGAACTTCCACATCAACAAGGGCGAAATCGTCGGTTTCTCCGGCCTTGCGGGAGCGGGGCGCACGGAGCTGGCGCTGGCGATCTGCGGGTTCACGAAGATAGATTCCGGCGATATATATATGGAAGGAAAGAAGGTAAGGATACACAATTACCGCGACGCGCTGAACGCGGGGTTCGTGTATGTTTCGGAGGACCGCGGGAAATACGGTCTTGTTATCGAAATGAGCGTCAAGCAGAATATCACGATGCCGCAGCTGGCCAATATGAGAAGCGGCATCTTCCTCGACAACAAAAAGGAGCTGGCTCTGGCGGGGCGCTACATCAAGGAGTTTGGTATCAAATGCCCCGAGGAAGATTTTCTTACGGAAAACCTTTCGGGCGGCAATCAGCAGAAAGTCTCCGTGTCGAAGGCCATCGCGATGGCACCGAAGCTGCTCATACTCGATGAGCCGACGCGCGGCGTCGACGTCGGTTCCAAGGCGGAGATACACGGCATAGTTTCACAGCTTGCGGAGCAGGGCACTACCATATTCATGATAAGCTCGGAAATGCCTGAGCTGATAGGGATGTGCGACCGCATCTATATCATGAAGAACGGTACGGTCGCCGGCGAAGTTGGCAGAGCGGAAGCCACTCAGGAGAAAATCCTGAAGGTCGCTCTGCATGTGGATTGAAGGGAGGGCGAATCATGGGCGAATCCAAAAGCAGATTCAAAAAAATGCTAACGACGGAGTTCTACCTCCTCATTTTCCTCGTTGCGATACTGGTAATAATGAAGGCGGCGGCACCCGATTTCTATTCTGTGAACAATATCATGACGGTGCTGAACTATTTTAGCTACCTGCTCATCGCGGCTATTGGCATGAACCTCATTATCATCACGTCGAACATCGACGTTGCGGCAGGTTCTATCATATCGGTGGTGGCCATAGTCATAGCCTTTGTCGGCAAGACCGGCGCGCCGCTCCCCGTGTTCCTGATTGCCGGAATGGGTACTGGGCTGGTGCTTTCCTGGCTGAACGGGCTGTTCATAACGAAGCTGAACATACCTGCTATCGTGGCCACGCTCGCCACGACGCAGCTTTTCATAGGCGCGCTGCCGCTGGTGGTGGAAGGGTCGATATACGATCTTCCCGCCAGTTTCACGTGGCTCGCGTTCCAGGCGAAAATATTCGGCGTGATTCCCGCCAGCGTAGCGTTCGCTGCCGTCATCACGGCGGGCTTCATGCTGTTCATGCGTTACTCGCGCTTCTCGAAAAAGCTCTATGCCGTCGGCAACAACAAACATGCTGCGACACTGACCGGCATCAACGTGAACAAGATGATGGTGCTCGCCTTCGCGATAGCCGGACCGCTGTACGGTATATGCGGCACCATTATAGCGACGGCGGGACAGCGCGTCACCACGACGATGGGCAACGGATTCGAGATGACCATCATCGCGGCGGTAGTGCTGGGCGGCACGAGCATTTCGGGCGGCAGCGGCAAGATAATAGGCACGGTGCTGGGCGCTTTCATACTGTCGCTCATCACCCCCGCCATGAACTATATCGGACTCAGCTCGGACTGGTCGGACGCGGTCATGGGCGCCATCATATTGCTGGCGGTCATAGTGGCTTCGATAAGCACGCTGACGAAAAACAAGAAGGTCATCATAGTGCCGGATCAGGGCGCCGCGTCGCCCGAGGCTCAGGCACAAACCGCGCCCGTAGGCACAGCGGCACCGGAGGTGAAATAATATGGAGAGCAACATGGAAACACTTGCGAAGCCCAGAAAGAGAAGCGGCTTGAATTTCAATATCGCGCTGCTTGTGATACTCGTCGCGTTGATACTCATCATAGGCATCAGGAACCCCACCTTCCTGACCTACAATTATATGATGTCAGTAGTCGTGAAGAACATCATGGAAATCGGGCTGATGGCACTGCCGATGACGCTCATCGTCATAACGGCGGGCATCGACCTTTCGGTAGGCTCCATCATGATATTCTCCGCCATCGCAGGCGGCATGGTCGCGCAGTCGATGGGCGACGGCATGGGCATATTGGTCACGATGGCAGTGGGCATCATCTGCGGCCTCGCGAACGGGCTTATCATCGTAAAGCTCAAGATCAGCCCTCTCATCACCACGCTCGCCACGTTCTTCCTGTTCAGGGGCATCGCGAAGGGAATGACGCAGGGCGACAGCGTATATTCATACGATTTCACTACAGCTGTCGGCAATATGGAGTTCGGCGGGTTTCCGCTAGTGCTGATAGTGTTCATCGTCGCGGCCGTGGTTTTCACGCTTCTGCTGTCCAAGACGGCGTTCGGCCGCAGCCTGTACGCCCTCGGGCTGAACGAGAACGCCACGCGCTATTCGGGCATCAAGGCTGACCGGACGCTCATAGCCATCTACGTGATATCCGGCGTCATCTGTGCGCTTGCCGCGTATTTCTACCTCGGGCGTTTTTCGAGCGTCAAATTCGATGTCGCGAACAGCATGAACCTGAAGGTGGTGACGGTCATCGTACTCGGCGGCACGAGCATCCTCGGCGGTGTCGGCGACATGAAGGGCACTATTATCGCGATATTCATCATCGCCGTGCTGAACAGCGGGCTGACCGTTATGAACATCCCGATCGATGTCCAGACCATCATACAGGGGACGGTTCTCATTATTTCGCTCATCGTGTATTCGATACTCGGCGAGCGCGCGAAGAAGCGCCGCATCCTGGACGTGAGCAAAGCGGGCGGGCCAGGGTCGGGCTCGATAGAGGGCGGAGCCGCACAGACTCCGGCATAACATTGGTCTTTCCGGCGCATACGCGTCTGCATGCTGCATAGAAGGATGGCCGAAAGGCTTGAGGCGACGCGCCGAGTAGACAGTATATTGGTTATCGAATAAGTTATTGTGGCAGTGATTAGTTATCGTGAGAAAATGTCAGACATTGTTGAACTAAGTTAGAAGCAATCAGCAACAAGAAAGCAAGGAGGAAGAATTATGATAGTAAAGAAGAAGATCGCATTGGTGCTAGTTATCGCTCTTGCGCTCGTGACCGCTCTGTCGTTCGGCGCGTGCAGCAGCGGCGGCGACTCGGCTACGACAGACGAAGGAACCCCACCCGCGTCAGATGATCAGGCGACCGAAGAAAGCACGGATACGCCGGCAGCCGAAAAGGTGACCATCGCGATGCTGCCCAAGTTCAAGGGCGAGAACTACTTCGACGCCTGCAAAGTCGGCGCTGAAGAAGCGATCGAGGAGCTGAAGGCAAGCGGCGCTGATGTCGAGCTGCTTTACGACGGCCCGCCGCAGAGCGACGCGACGAACCAGAACCAGGTAAACATCCTCGAAGGATGGATTGCCCAGAAAGTCAACGCGATACTCGTATCGCCGAACGACCCCGACGCCATCGCGCCGACGCTGAAGAAAGCGCAGGAAGCTGGGATAAAGGTTCTCACATTTGACGCGGACGCCGCACCCGACGCGCGCGACCTGTTCATCAACCAGGCTTCGTATGAAGCTATCGGCACAGGCATGATCAAGGCCGTCGCCGACAAGCTCACGGAAAAGGGATATGGCCCTGACAAGCCCGCAAACCTCGGTTTCGTATCGTCCGCAAAGACAGACGCGAACCAGAAAGCATGGCTCGATGCCGCCAAGGAAGTCATCGCAACCGATGAGTACAGCTGGCTGAAGATCGCGAACGAAGAAACTGACGTATACTATCCAGGTCCGGACGAGACCGAAGCCCAGAAGCAGTCAGGTACGCTCATTTCCCGCATGGGAGACGGCGCTGACCAGATTCAGGCAGCTATAGGGCTCACGTCCATGGCTACACCGGCTCTCGGCGCACAGTATGAGCAGGCGGCGAAAAAGCCCGATGCATCGAAGGTCACGATGACGGGTCTTGCCACGCCTAACGCGCTGAAGGACTACATCAAGAATGACTCGAACCCGCTCGACTCAGGCGTGCTCTGGAGCTGCATGGATCTCGGCTATCTCGCCGTAGAGACTGCGTACCAGTATTCGATCGGCACGATAACAGCTGATTCCACGACCATGACGACCGATCGCCTCGGTGAAAGGGAAATCGCGAACAAAGAAATCCTGCTCGGCGACGCGCTCATCTTCGACAAGGCCAACGTGGACGAGTTCGATTATTGATGGTCAGAGGGCTTAGCGATGCGCACCACGTGCGCGTAGCGCATGTCGCATATGTAGCGCGATGGCGTATTGCGAGCCAATAAATGTTAGGGGTAATAAGCAAAAGGGGCGCTGTGTCATATCAGCGCCCCTTTTGTCACGTTTAGAATCCGATGCCGCGCGAACCGGTATCCATTGGAATGCAAGCCGCGCCAGCGCCGAGTGTGCCCGCTACGCTATGCGCGCGTAGGCGTAGAAATGGTCTTTGTAGTATTGCGTGTTTACATTTGAAATCTGTACGGGGCTTCCGGCGTGTATCATTTTCCCGCCGCCCAGGTATATGCCTACATGCGTTACTGTCCTGTCTGTCTTGTACGTGTTCTTGAAGAATATCAGGTCGCCGCGCTTGGCGCTTTCCGCTGGTATCTGCACGCACGAGTCGTAGATGTCCTGAGCCGTGACGCGGCTCATTTCCTTCATGCCGCTGTGGTTCATAACGTAGTAGATAAACCCTGAACAGTCGAAGCTGTTGGGGCCGGAAGCCCCGAATATATAGGGCTTTCCAAGGTGCAGCCTTGCCTCTTGCTCTATAGCGTCCGCCACGTCAGACGGCATGGCGGGTCCGGCATTGGTGACTTCCACGGGGACGAACCGCCACCTCTGGGTGTCCGCCGCTATGCCGGCCGTGGATGCCGCGATACGGACATTCGTCTTGCCCGCATAGTCCTTCGGTTCGCCAGCGTCCAGATAGACGCCCGCGGCGGCTGCGGAGCGCAGCCTGAAGCTGCCGTCTCCGTTATTTTCAAGAACCCATTTCTGCATGCTGGTTCCCGATGACTTGTTTTGTCTCACGTTCGCGCCGCTCGCGGCGGCGGCGGCTTCCAGCGGCTTGCCTGAGCGTTCGTTTCGTATGGTCACGGTGCCGTCGGCATTGGCTTTTACGAACCATGCCTGAGACCCGCTGCCGTCGGGCGCTCCCGCCTGGATATTGGACAGGTTCAAGAACGAAGCTCCCGCGACTTCTATCGACCCCGCGCCGGACATGCTCTCGATGCTGTACTGCCCATCATCGAACATGACGGACAGCTCGGGCAGAAATGCCTGGTTCTTGGAGCCGGAGGGATTCGAGAGTTTTATGGAATAACCGCCGGTGCTGCCGACCAGCTGAACCGCCTTGCCCGCGGTCTTGCTCGTGAACTTCATGCCGCCGATGCACAGCTTGGAATACCAGAGCTGCGTATCCGCAGGAATGCCATACGGCGCTTCCGTCAGGGTAGCGCTTTCGCCGGACGCGGTCAGATAAAGCCCCGTGCTGACGCTTGATATCGCATATGAGCCGTCGGGATTCCCCGCGATGCGGAACTTCTGGGAGATTTCGCGGCTCTTTTCATTGACGGCCAAGGACGCCGCGTAGCCGCCCTGCGGTTTGTACGCCGCGAGGCTCAGCGCGCTGTCCGCGTAGGGGGATATGGTATACACGCCGTTTTCGATGGCGATACTGTCTACGCGCGTCAGCGTGAACTGTTCGGACGGGGAGCCCTTCGGATACCATGTTTCGAGTCCCTTGCCCCATGTAGCTTTTTCCTCTGCGACGCGCAGTGCCATCCCGCCCGCCATGGCCGTGAACTGATAATATCCGTCGGCAGTCTGCGTGACCCTGAATCTCTGGTAAGCCTTGTTGGAATCTTTGGACTGCACCGCCACCGCCCGCGCCAGCATATTGCCGTTCTTCAGGGTGATGCTCTTGCCGTTCGAAATCGGACGTATCTGGTAGTAGCCGTTTTTGTACGTGAACATGAACAGCTGCGAGAGTGAGTTCTTGCTGTTCGCGAATATGGGCTCTCCGCTGTTCTTCTGCGAATCCTCGGGTATGGACAGCGAGAGCGAAGTGGACAGTGCGCTGCCAATCCGGTATACGCCGTCCTGCACTGCCGGTGCCGCGGCCGGCTCCGCGACCGACTTCACGTCTATGAGGACGAATTTCTCGGATGCCGATTTGTTCTTTGACCACATGCGGATATTCGCGGCGTTGACATCCTTGCCGCCCGCCAGCTGCATGCAGTATTTGCCAGATGCCGCGCTCTTGATGCGGTATACGGTATAGCCGTTGCTCTTGCCGACGCGCTCAAATTTCCAGCGCTGTTTTGTTGAGGAGTTTTTCGCCGCCTGTACGACGCTGGCGCCTTTCCTCGCCTTGCTGCCCGCTACCGACAGGTATTTTTTTGAATTGGCGTTCTTTATGAGCGCACGGCCCTTCGAGTCGTAGGAGATATCGAACTGCTGGCTCATGCCCATCACGCAGTCCTGGATATTGATTCCCGCCCAATTTTTCTTCGTAGAGCCCTTCACGCTCAGGGCGCGCGTGTCGCTGACGAGCGGCCTGATGATATAGCGCCCCTTGGGTGGCGTTCCGCTCGCCGCGTGAGCGTATATGCTGTCCGCGCTGTCCGCAGGCGAAAGCGCTGGTCCGAGCGTTGGTGCGAAGCTGACAAGAGAGATACAAATGGTGGCAACGAGCGCTGCCCGATAGACTTTTCTTTTCATGGTTAACATAATAGCGACTAAATAGAGAAATGTCAAGAGGTTATAATAAATTTTATAGTAAATTTGCAATATTCGCAGGATTGTATACTTTACAAATTTTAAAGAAAATATCGTCCTGACAAAAGGGGTAGGGCGGCAAGCCATAGGCGCGAATGGCGTGGTTGACAGAAGCGGGGCTCAATATTATTTGGAATAATAACATGGAGCCGTCCCTTTTATTATTGAGACAGCCCCATGTGGTTTGACGGACGCGCTAATAGCAATCCTTACGCCAGATTCAGCTTGCGTTTCAGCAGGTAGCGCGTTATGGCGTAGCATGCGATGCCTAGGGCGGCCGACATGACCGTCACCGCGATGGAGTACGAGTTGAATACTCCGTTCGCGAAGTCCACCCATACCTTCAGCTGCGCGGATTCGCTGCCGGCGTTCATCACGGCCTCTACCTGCTTGGCGCCGTATTCGGCGCGCTGGGTTATATGCATCAGCGCGAGCACGGAGTAAGTTATTATCTGCGTCGCTATGCATATAATAATGAAGGCTATGCAGCTGCCCGTAACGCGGTTTTTTGTTATATGCTGGCCGAGCGCCATCGAGCAGTACAGCCCGAGTATGAGCGACGCGAGCGAGATGACGGCCATAGCTATGAACCAAGCGATATAGCCGCCTACGTTCATGCCCGCCCCCGTCGCCGCTGCCAGCGTGTTCATCAGGGAATCCAGATTGGTTCCGGTCACCGTGCCTATCAGGAGGATGCACAGCACGGTAACGGCACAGCCCGCGACGCACCATATTATTCCCGAGATCAGCTTGCTGAGTATGAGCTTGTCCGTGGTGGTCGGCAGCGTGAACAGGAGATAGCCTTCGTCACCGAGCAGGTTTCGCCCGAACCTGAGTATTATGACGATGAGCGTGATGACGCAAACCACGATGACCGCGATGACCAGCGCCAGCACCGCGAACGAGAGTACAGTGTGTTCGACGGGGTTTCTGCCGGCTGTGTTCGCGATGGCTCTTATCACGATTCCCGCCACCGTTATCGCCACCATCGCGAGATATGAAAACAGGAATATCCGCGCGGTGGATCTCAGTTCGTATTTTATTAGATTCTTTAGCATTTGAACACCTCCCTGAACAGCTCGTCCACGCTTTTGTGTTCGCTCTCGCGGAGACCGTCCACGCTCGCTGTGCGCTCGACCCTGCCCGCCATCAGGAATACAACATCGTCCAGCACCTTCTCGATGTCGGCGATCAGGTGCGTGCTGATGATGACCGTGCCGTCCTCGTTGTAATTTCGTATTATCGTATTCAGTATGTAGTCGCGCGCGGCGGGGTCAACGCCGCCGATGGGCTCGTCCAGCAGGTAGAGCTTCGCGTTCCGGCTCATGACGAGCGCGAGCTGCACCTTTTCCTTCATGCCCTTGCTGAGCGTGCGGAACGTCTTGTCCGAATCGATGCCCAGCGACGTCAGCATATCATGCGCCTTCGTCGGGTTGAAGTCGTCGTAGAAATCGGTGAACATCCCGACGCAGTGCTTCACCTTCATGTTCTCGTCAAAATAAGTCCTGTCGGGCAGATAGCTGACGAGCCTTTTCGTTTCGATGCCCGGCGCGTAACCGCCGATGCTGATTTCGCCGAACGTCGGTGTGAGCAGCCCGTTCATCATTTTTATGAGCGTCGTCTTGCCGCTCCCGTTCGGCCCAAGCAGTCCGACGATGCGCCCCGTGCCGACGGACAGGTCTACGCCCGATACGGCTTCCACCTGGCCGAAGCGTTTCGTCAGACCCCTGCATTCTAAAATGGTGCTCATCTATACCACCTCCTTCGCCTGTTTTTGCGCGGGCCTGCCCGCCGCTTCTTTCAGCATTGCGATGGCTTCGCCGCTGCTGATGCCGAGATTCGCCATTCCCGTAAAGAATGCGTGTATATGATCCTCGGCCAGCTTCTTCTTCAATTTCTGTATCATGCCGCTGTCCTCCGTTACTGTCCTGCCCGCAGTCCTCTGTGTGTGCAGCAGTCCCTTGTTCTCCAGTTCCGCCAATGCCTTCTGCATGGTGTTCGGGTTTACCTCGGCCTCGACCGCCAGCATGCGTACGCTCGGCATGCCGCTGCCCGGCGGAAATATCCCTGCCACGATGCCTCGCTCGATCTGCTCGACTATCTGCGAGTAGATGGGGCGGCTGTTGTCGTAGTGCCATCTCATGTCATTTAATGCTTCCTTTCTTTTGCTTGTCTTTTTTCCGTTTGGCGTTGCGGACGTAACCCGACAGCTTGCTGTCGCTGGTACGTCCCACTCGAGGAGTGCA
>JAIRPQ010000102.1 GCA_031256875.1 Eubacteriales Family XIII. Incertae Sedis bacterium
GATCACGACAGGGATACCGAGCTCTGTCAGCTGCGTGGTTAGGTAGAGGTTTCGTTCGAGGTTTGTGCCGTCGATAATATTGAGCAAGGCGTCCGGCCGCTCATCCGTGAGATAATTTCTCGCAATAACTTCTTCCAATGTATAAGGGGACAGCGAGTAGATGCCCGGCAGGTCTATGACCTCGACGTCCTTGCGCCCTTTCAGCCGGCCTTCTTTCTTCTCTACTGTAACGCCGGGCCAGTTCCCGACGAATTGATTCGCGCCCGTGAGCGCGTTGAAAAGCGTGGTCTTGCCGCTGTTCGGGTTGCCCGCCAATGCTATCCTTATCATTTTGCCCTCCTGTATTCCAATAACTTTTATTGGTTAGCTTTATCTAACTTTATGGCAAAAAAATTGCCTGTAATGCCGCCTCGCCGCTGTCCTACGCGCCCGCGCTACCCGAAGCCGCCGTGTCAATATGCTCGACCTCGACGATCTCCGCGTCCGCCCTGCGCAGCGACAGCTCGTATCCGCGCACCGTGATCTCCACGGGGTCGCCCAGCGGCGCCACCTTGCGCACGTATATCTCGCAGCCCTTCGTGATGCCCATATCCATGATGCGCCGCTTTATCGCGCCGCCCCCGCCGATTCCCTTGACGCGCACGGTATCGCCCGGGCGAACTGTCTTAAGTGTAGTCATCTATCTTCTCCTTCTCGCAGCGGCAAAATCCCGCGCGACCTCTATACCATTGCGGCGGGAAAATCCCGCGCAGTCTCTATACCATTATATGCCGTGCCATCTCGCGGCTCACCGCCACGCGCGACTCCTTTACCTTCACTATCACGTTGCCGCCGATGTCGGCGACCACGGTCACGGGGCAACCCTGTACGAAGCCCAGCGTCTCCAAGAACTGCCGCGTCTCCGCTTTGCCGCCCACCTTCTTTACGGTGCCGCTATTGCCCGCACCCGCCAGCGTCAATGGCATCATTCCGCCTCCTGTCATGCCTTCCGTTCCGGAGACGGCCCTTCGCGTCGCGCTGCCATCATCCCGTCCGAAAGTTAGCTCTTACTAACTATTACACAATAATTTTGGTTAGCTTCGACTAACCATATTTATATTACTACATGCAATGCGCCCTTGTCAAGCAAAATTTTCAAGTTGGGCTCCCATTTTCGATTAAATTTGCTGCCGCTATGGTTAAAAAAATTCAGCGACGCTTTCGCGAAACGATGTTATAATTATTCAATGCGCCGGCGATAGGCAATGTCAGGCGGATTGGAAGCGCGCGGGAAGCGGACAGGAAGCGCGCGGGAACCGAACCGCATCGGCCAAGGCAGCGCGGCGACAAAACCATTTAGCAACAGTATAGCCACGTATAGAGAGAGAGGTTTGTAACTATGTTCAAATATTATATGCCCACAAGGTTTCTGTTTGGAGAAGGCGCGCTCGAGAAGCTTCACAGGCAGAAGCTCCCCGGCAGCAAGGCGCTCATCGTCATTTCGTCAGGTAAGTCCATGCGTAGCGGCGGCTATCTTGACAGGCTGACCGCGCAGCTCGAAAAGGCGGGCGTGGGCTGGGAAGTCTACGACAAGATAATGCCGAACCCCATCGTAGAGCACGTGAACGAGGGCGGCCGGAGGGCGGTGGACACGGGCTGCGATTTTATCGTCGGACTTGGCGGCGGTTCCAGCATAGACTCGGCTAAGGCCATCGCGGTCAAGGCGGCGAATCCCGAACACGATTTTTGGGATTTTGCCGAAGGGACTACAGGCGGCAGGCAGACACCGCCGAACGACCCGCTGCCCGTCGTGGCCGTGACCACCACAGCAGGCACGGGAACGGAAACCGACCCCTGGGCCGTCATATCGAAAAACGAAACGAAGGAGAAGCTCGGCTACGGCTATGACAAGACCTTCCCCGTCCTCTCCATAGTAGACCCTGAGCTAATGGCTACCGTGCCGCCTGAGCTCACGGCGTACCAGGGTTTCGACGCGCTCTTTCACAGCACGGAATGCTACCTGAACAAAATCGCTAACCCTATTAGCGATTTGTTCTGCCTCGACGCGATCTCGAATATCGGGCGCTACCTCGCGCGCGCTGTGAAGGACGGAAGCGACAAAGAGGCGCGCGAAGGCGTCGCGCTCGCGAACACGGAAGCGGGATTCACGCAGTCCATTTCGGGATGCATATCCGAGCACGCCATCGAGCATGCGCTCAGCGCATACAGCCCGAAGCTCCCACACGGTGCGGGGCTTATCGCCATCTCGCTCGCTTACTACGAAACGCTCATCGGCAAAGGGGCATGCCCCGACAGGTTCATAAAGATGGCGGTGGCTCTCGGGAAGGAGGATGCCGCGTCGCCGGAAGATTTCCTCGACGCGCTGGCTTGCTTGCAGCGCGACTGTGGTGTGGACGACATCAGGCTTTCGGACTACGGCATCGCCGAGAGCGACATCCCTGGCCTGACGGCGAACGCATACGACAATATGGGCCGCATGTTCGCCTGTGACCCCGCAGAGATAACGCCGGAGGATACCAGCGCGCTACTTAAAAAATCGTATAAATAAGAGATGCAAACGACGGGTGCCGGTTGGAAATCATTCCAATCCGGTTATCTCGTCGTGATATTTCAGGATGCCGGAAGCGCGCTCGTAGAATGCCGCAACCGATGTGCCCTGATACATATCAACCAAGCCGCCCGCGAACGCATAGGCGATTAGGCTTACGATGGATATAATAGGCGTGGCGGACAGCCCTGACTGGCCGGATATGCCTCCCGCCATAGCTGCGCCCATCGCGATAGGCATCATCACAAGGCTGGCGGCAAAGCTGGCCAGAAGATACCATCCGATAAAGGAGAGATCCAGGCAGAACGCCTTCCATTTATTTCCTTGCATTATTCCCTTGCTGATATTGATGGCTTCGAGCGGGCTTATCTGCGGATTGTCCGCAAGGATGCAGAACGCGAGCCTGTAGCGATAGAAGGCTATGATGCCGGGGATAATCAGCAGCAAAGACCAGAGGAGGATGAACAGTGTCTGGAGAAAGAACAGCCCGAATGCCCTTCCATAGTTCGAGAACCCCGAAAACAACAGCTCGTATGGCGCTTGCTGCATGCGGCGATACCTGAGATATATCTGAGTGATGCCCAGCGTCAGCGCACCCGCGACAAGAATCTGGTATAGATACATAATGCCCATCGATTTGGAATAATCGTCGGAATACGCCACGAGCTCAGGGTATGTGATAAGCCCTCCGGCATAGTCCGCGAAAGCCTGCGCAAACGCGCTTTCCGCTCCGGACTGCCCTGACGCCATCTGTATCACCGCTGCGGGCAGCCCGAGTATCAGCACATAGAGCGCACCCTTCAGAAAAGCGTCGCCCCACCTGCCCCTGATGCCGTTCCTCGCAAGGGTACGGAAATTTGACACCGGCTCGGTTATTATCAGCTGCTGATAATTCATGTTATTCCTTTCCTCCTGACTGATATTATATCTCTTTCAGATTATTATTATAGCATATAGCGTATTCCTCGATGCGTTTGAAACGCGCGCTTACCGCCGCCTTGCCTATCGGCGGGTCAAGCAGCTGGCCTATCTCGGACAGCGACGCGTCGGGGTGGAATATGCGGGTAAGTGCGGTGTCGATGAGTTCGCCAGGGAGCGAGTCCAGCCCGTCCGCGCGCTCAATGGAGTTAATCGCTTCGAGCTGCCGCGCCGCCGCGCCGAGCGCCTTTTCCATGTTCGCGGCGTCGCAATTGCTCACCCTGTTCGCGCGCGCCTTTATTTCCTTCAGCATTCTGACGTTCTCGTATTTCAGAAGCTGGGCGTGTGCGCCCATCAGCGCGAGCGCGTCCTTTATCTGCTCTGAATTTTTCAGGTAGACGATATAGCTGCCGCGCCGCCGGCGGGTTCGCGCGTGCATGTCCGCAAAGCTGTTCACAAGCCTGCGGGCAGCTGCGGCCGCGCCCTCGTTCGCCAGAGCTATCTCAAAGCTGTATCCGCGCTCAGGGTCGCTGACCGTGCCCGCCCCGAGGAACAATCCTTTCAGGCAAGCTTTTCGGCAGCATTTGCGCTTTATCGCGTGTTCGGCGAGACCGGAGGCGATGCGGCGCTCGCCGCCACTGACATATATGGCTCCCGTTTCCGTAAGCATGGCGTCCGTCTTGGCGCCGGCCGGCGCGGACAGTATGTAGACGCGCGACCGCCGCCCAGC
>JAIRPQ010000124.1 GCA_031256875.1 Eubacteriales Family XIII. Incertae Sedis bacterium
TCTGGGCCTTCTATCATGACCCTGACCAGCGGCTCTGTCCCCGACGCGCGTATCAGCACGCGCCCCTCGCCGCTGTATTTTTTCTCGGCCTTCTCTATCGCTATGCCTATCTCGGGGTCCGTCAGATACGCGCCCTTGTTCTCGTTCCTGACCTTCGCGCCCAGCAGCACCTGCGGGTATATGCGCACCGCCGCCGCCGCGTCCGATGCCCGCGCGTTCGCGTCCGCCAGCGCTTCGATCAGCCGAAGCGACGCAAACAGCCCGTCACCCGTCGTGCTCGCGTCCAGGAATATGATATGCCCCGACTGCTCGCCTCCGAGCACGCAGCCCGTTTTTTGCATCAGCTCCAAGACATACCTGTCACCCACATCGGCCAGCTGCAAGCTGATCCCCTCGCGTTCGAGCGCCAGCCTCAGACCAATATTGCTCATAACCGTGGCGGTCAGCATATCGCCCGCGAGCCTGCCCTGCCGCTTCATATGGGACGCGCAGATATACATTATCTTGTCGCCGTCTATCAGCTCGCCGTTCTCGTCCGCCGCGATCAGCCTGTCAGCGTCCCCGTCGAACGCCAGCCCGATATCCGCGCCGCAGGCCCTGACCGCCTCCTGCATCGCCTGCGGGTGCGTCGAGCCGCAGCCGTCGTTGATGTTGACCCCGTTCGGGCTGTCCCCTATCGCGACCACCTCCGCGCCGAGCGATTCGTACAGGAGCCGCGCCGCCGCTGAAGCCGCACCGTTCGCGCAGTCGAGCACCACCTTCACGCCGTGCAGCGACGTACCCATTCCGCTCATCAGATGGTTCACATAGAGGTGGAGCGCGTCGCTGTCCCTGCACTCCGCCCTGCCCATCTCCGCGCCAGACACGTGCAGCCCCGCCGTCGCGTCGCCCAGGATGATGTCCTCTATCTTCTCCTCGATGGAATCGGCGAGCTTGAACCCATCGCCGTTGAAAAACTTGATGCCGTTGTACTCGAAGGGATTGTGCGACGCGGATATGACGGCCCCGCAGTCCGCGCCCATCTCGCGCACGAGGTATGCGACCGCCGGCGTCGGCAGCACGCCGACCTTCACGACCGTCCCGCCCGTGGACTGTATGCCCGCCGACAGCCCGTCCTCGAGCATGTCGCACGATATGCGCGTATCTTTTCCAATAATAACAACAGGCCCGCGCCCTTCCGCGCGTACACTGCCGCCCGCGCCCTCTGTACCCGCGACCGCGCCAGTGCCCGCGCCGGCGGCAACCTCCTTGCCCAGCACGTACGCCCCTGCCTTGCCCAGAGCGCACGCCAGCTCCGGCGTCAGGTCTACGTTTGCCACGCCCCTTACGCCGTCAGTTCCAAATAGTCTACCCATGCTTCACCACCATGTTATTTATCATTATTGTAATTATTACTATAATTATTACTGTACCCATTGCTGTATCTGTTCGGTTCGTCCGGCTCATCGGTTTCGCTTCCCCGTTTATCGCTTGATTTTATGGCTTTGCTTCTGCGCCGGTGGCCGCCTGCCCTTGCTCTAGCGCGCTTTCCGTGGCCGGCTCGGGGGCGTTCTCCACCGCAATGTCGCTGCCGGGCAGCGCTATTATCGTCACGTCCACTGCGACTGGCGAGACGTCTATCCTCTTGTACGCCTTGCTGTCGTCGCTCTCCACAAGGATTTTGAACGGCCCTTGCATCGGGTCCACCGTGGAAAGATCCACGTACAGCTTCAAATCGTCCGTCGAGATATCGGCCAACTGCTCGTGCGAGCCGAACACGGTCACGGAGAGCGCACCCGTGACGATGTGCGCGGAATACCCGCTCGGCACGCCCCGTATCTTGATCATATCGTTCGTGACGTTGAAGCTCTTGGCTTCCTCGCCGCCTATCTCGATGGTCACGGCGAAGTCCTTCGACGCTTCGGCCAGCTCAACGCCCTTCGGCAAATCCAGTTCGGGCGTGATGATGGTCGTGGAGCGCAGGTTGCTGATGCTGATGGGCGCGGCCGTCACCTTGTCGATTTTCGCGATGTCAGCTTCGCTACCCCTTATCGCAACCGTGGTCGGCACATCCATCTTCGTGACCGCGAGCGCGCCGGGCGGCCGCCCCTTCACCTCGACCTCGAACGGCACTTCCTTCACGTTGCAGAGCCGCATCGTCACCTCGACGGACCCCTGGGACATCGTAAGCCCGAGAACCCTGTCGCCCGCCTTGTCCACCGGCACGGCGTCCGCCCTAAGAGTCACCTCGTCGCTCTTTACCTTCATCGAGTCTATCTCGGCTCTGATATAGTCCACGCTGTCCACGTTGGCTTTCGTGCCCGACACAGCTATCTCCTTCGGCACGAGCGAGATAAATCCAGGCTCCATCCCGTCGGGGAATTTCTGGGTATAGCTGAGCTTTATGGACTTATTCGCCGTTACAAGCTCTTCCATTATTACCTGTATATGGTCAGGCATAATCTCCTGTACGACCACACCGTCGGGGCCTTTCACGCTCACCGGCACATTGTTGTCGCCCTTCGGATAGTTGATAACGTCGGCCGTGGCGGTGAAATCCTCGGCGGTCAGATTGCCGAGCGCCGAGCGCTTGCCCTCTACCACCACGTCCACCACATACGAGCCGGCGCCCACGGTCAAAACGTCGGCGGCGAGCGCGTCGACGTTCACCAGCTCCACGGGTATGCCCTTCACCGTGGCGGTCTGCGTCGGGTTTATCTCGGTCGTGACATAAGCCCACAAAGCGAGGGCGCATACGACGGATATAATAATGTCTATCGTTTTCTTCCTAGACATGTCCCCTCCTCAGAAACGCTTTCAGCCCCGACTCGGAGCTGGACGAAGATTCGTCGAGGAACATATTCAGAATGCCCTTCTCGACGCTCTTGATGTCCAGGAACCTTTTTATCTTGCCGTCATACGCCGTCGAAATCACGCCCGTCTCCTCCGATACGATAATGCAGTACGCGTCCGAAACCTCCGTGATGCCCACGCCCGCGCGATGCCTGGTGCCAAGCTCGCTCGGCAGGCTTCTGTTGCGCGAGAGCGGAAGCATGCAACCGGCGGCATAGACGCGCCCGCCCCTTATTATTACCGCCCCGTCATGCATCGGCGCGCCCGCGTAGAAAATATTTTCGAGTAATTCAGCGGTCACGCCCGCGTCAAGCGTCGTGCCCGTCTCGGCTATGTCGCTCAAGGTGACGTCCCTCTCCATCACTATCAGCGCACCCACCTTGCCCGTCGAAAAACAGTCCACCGCCCTTGTTATCGAGGAGGCCGTGGCCTTGACCCACGTGTTGTCGATGGCCGAAAACTTCATCGAAAGTATCTTGCCGCGCCCGATGTATTCAAGCACGCGGCGCAGCTCGGGCTGGAACACGACCACCAGGGCGATAATCCCGAAGGCCATGACCCCGTTCAGTATCCAGTTCAGAGCGTAAAGGTGGCAGAGGTTCGACACGAAGGTCGCGACGATGAGCACGAGAAAGCCCTTGACTATCTGCTCCGCGCGGCTCTCACGAATGAACCCGAGCGCCTTGTATATAATGAACGCTATGATGCCTATGTCTATTATGTCAAATATGCCAAACCCTGTGGCAAGGCTCGTAAAAAACTCTTGCATAATTCCCTCGCGGCACTGCGCGTGCCTGGCGAAACGGCGATGGGCTTGCCCTATGGCTTCCAAAGGCAAACGCGCCCAATCAACGTTTCCGCGATACGTCGTATATATATGATACTCCCAAGCGCAGAATTTTTCAACCGCAAAACAGACATATCTCACGTTTTACAAAAAAAATCCCGCGCTAAAGTTCTATAGCGCAGGATTTGCAAAGAACGCCGCAAGCGCTACCTCAATCGTCATTGCAGGCTACCGGCATCGTCATTGC
>JAIRPQ010000080.1 GCA_031256875.1 Eubacteriales Family XIII. Incertae Sedis bacterium
GAAATCGGTGCAAGG
Organism: Eubacteriales Family XIII. Incertae Sedis bacterium; assembly: GCA_031256875.1. GTDB lineage: Bacteria > Bacillota > Clostridia > Peptostreptococcales > Anaerovoracaceae > JAIRPC01. Next base: position 16 of record JAIRPQ010000080.1, read on the forward strand.
AAATGTAATGGAATAATCGGAACTGGGAATTTTGCGGCGTAAGGCTTCGCGCTTTATCCGCTTTATCAGCGCTTTCTTTTCATCGCGATGGCCTGTCGCACGGACTCCGCCGCGTTCACAAGGCCGTAACCGAACTCGTCGTCGCGACCCGGCACACCTAGGTCTGTCGCCGTACCGTAGATGATGGACTTCACTTCTTCGCCGGTAATGTCGGGGTTCGCCGCCATCATCAGAGCCGCGACGCCCGTCACGAACGGCGCGGCCATCGACGTACCCTTCTTCTCGCCGTAGCCGTCCGGCACGGTGCTGTAAATATAGGAACAGCGACCGTATCTCTGATCAGAGCCACCGCCCGGCGCGGCGATATCCTTGTACGCGTTGGTGTCGGAGTAGATTGCGTGCTCGCCTTCGCGCGTCGTAGCGGCTACGGAAACCGTGGCATCGTAGTCCGAGGGATACATGGTAACGTCGGTCAGGCCGTTGCCGGCGCCCGAAACCACGACCGCGCCCGCGTTCACAGCGTCGTTCACGGCCTTCTCCAGCATCGCGGACTCGGGATGGTCGTAGTCCATATACGTGCCGTTGCTGATATTGATGATCCGACAACCCAGCTCCACAGCCTTGTCGATGCCCTTCGCCGTGTCGCGCACCGACGGCAGCAGATCCTTGCTGCCGTCCGGCAGCGTCCGCACGCGCGAGGTCTTGATAGGGACGATTTCCGCGTGGTTGTACGCCACGCCCGCCACACCGACGCCGTTGTCCGTCACCGCGCCGAAGATGCCCGCCACGTGGGTGCCGTGCGCACTCGCCGCGTAGCCGGGCGTCACCGAAACATCGTCGTTGTCGTCGGAGACGTTCCAGGCCAAGTCGCTGTTGATGTTCGCGGCGAGATCGGGGTGATCCATGTCGAAACCGCTGTCCAGCACCGCCACGCGCACCTTCCCCGCCTGCGGCGGCACGAGCGACCATGCCTCGTCGATGCGCGTATAAGGCTGCGCGAAAGGCTCCACATCGGGCGGACGCAGCGCCCACTGCCTGGCATATTCGGGGTCGTTTGGCGCGGGGAAGCTACCGCCGACAGCGTGCGCCGAAAACACCCCGCAGCCGCCCATGAAAACCAGCGCCACAATGCAGGCCACCGCCGCTATATACTTCATGCAAACGCGCCGCACGCCGCACTTGCCAATATTTCTTTTATTATTACACATAATTTAACAATTCTTTCTTTAGCACAAATTTCCGAATAACCTTAATTTACGATACCTAATTCAATAGATATAGCGAAACTATAACGAAATAATGCAAACTACTCTGGTAAATAGCCGCATTATTATATAATACCCCGTTATTTATGTTTTAATCATACTTTTGAAAATTAATAGGTATTTTTATATGATATTGAAGGGGATACACGTAAAATACACAGCGCGGCGGACAGCCGGCGAGAAGCCGCATGCTTTTGGCCGCATAGAAAAAAGGAGCTACGGTTTCCCATAGCTCCTGTCAGGTGCGATGATTGCCGGCGTTCCGCAGCTGCGAAATCCCGCCGGATTGCGGCGTCCTTAGTCCGTGCCTTGCGACGCCTTGTAGTCCGCGACCACCTTCTGCGATATCTGCGCTGGCACTTCCTCATAGCGCTCGAAACGCATCGTGAACGCGCCGTGCGCCTGCGTCATCGAGCGCAGGTTGATGGCGTATTTGAACATCTCCGCGAGCGGTGCTTCCGCTACGAGCTTCTGCCCGCCGCCTGCCTGCGGCTCCATGCCGAGTATCTTGCCGCGCCGCTTGTTCATATCGCCCATTACATCGCCCATGTATTCGTCGGGGACGAGTATTTCGATATGCTGCACGGGTTCGAGCAGGATGGGTTTCGCTTCTTCCATGCCCTTCTTGAAGGCCAGCGACGCCGCCACCTTGAACGCCATCTCGTTCGAGTCAACGTCGTGGTACGAGCCGTCGTACAGCACCGCCTTGATGTTCACCACCTTGCTGCCCGAGAGCGGGCCTTTGACCATGCTTTCCTTCAGGCCCTTCTCGACCGCGGGTACGTACTGCTTCGGTACAGAGCCGCCGAACAGCTCCTCGCTGAACTCGAACTCCTCGGCGGACGGCGAAAACTTGATATGCACATCGCCGTACTGACCCGCGCCGCCCGACTGTTTCTTGTGCTTGCCCTGCACGTCCGCGGTGCCGCGTATCGTCTCGCGGTACGGCACCTTCGGGTCTATCTGATCCACCTCGACCTTGAAGCGGTCGCGCAGCTTCGTCGTGATGATGCCTATCTGTATCTCGCCCTGGCCATGCAACAGTATCTGTCCCGTCTCAGCGTTGTGTTCGACCGAGAAGGACGGATCCTCGTCGCGCAGCCTGGTCAGCCCGTTACCGATTTTTTCTTCCTCGCCCTTGGCCTTCGGCACTATCGCCGTGACCAGCGTGGGCTCAGGCATATCGACAGGCGGGAATTTTACGACGTGCGCCTTGTCGCAGAGCGTGTCGCCCGTATGCGTGAACTGCAGCTTCGCGATGGCGCAGATATCGCCAGCCACGACCTCGGGGGCTTCGACCGGCGCCTTGCCGCGCATGAACGAAATAGCACCGAGCTTTTCGGGCTTCTCCGTAGTCGGATTGTACGCCTCGATGCCCTTCGAAATCTTGCCCGAGATGACTTTCACGAAGGATATCTTTCCGCTCTGCGGGTCGGATACGGTCTTGAACACGAACGCGGCCAGCGGGCCGTCCACGCTCTGTGCCACTTCGATGCCTGTGCCCGAACCGTCCACTGCGGGGAACGGCGCATGCTCCGTAGGCGCGGGGACGTATTTCAGAATCGCGTCGAGAAACTCCACGATGCCTTCTTGCCCTGTCGCGCTCGACTTGAATATGAGCGCAACATCGCCTGTCGCGATGCCCGCCGCAAGCCCCTTCACGAAGTCGGCTTCGGGAAGCTCGCCGTCCTCGAGGTATTTGTCGAGCAACGCTTCGTCAGTGCCCGCCACCGCTTCCATCAGCTCGTCCTTGTCGTCGAGCGACGCGACGGACGTTCCGAATTTTTCCTTCAGGCCGGCCGTGACCTGAGCCAGATCCACGTTCTCCTTGTCCGTTTTATTTATGAGGAAAAGGCGCGGCAGCGAGAGCTTCTTGCAGACCTCCCACGCTTTCTCCGTGCCGACCTGAACACCTGCGGAAGCATCCACGACGATGACCGCGGCTTCGGCGGCGCGCGCCGCACCCGCGACCTCGCCCGCAAAATCGAAGAACCCGGGGGCATCGATAAAGTTTATCTTTGTCTTGTTGTACTCAACGGGAACGACGGTCGCGGCTATCGAATAGCCCTTCTCTATCTCCGTCTTTTCGTAGTCGGACACGGTATTGCCGTCCTCGACTTTCCCCATTCTGGTCACCGCGCCCGTTTTCGCGAGGGCAGCTTCGACAACTGTAGTCTTGCCGCTGCCGCCGTGACCTAGCAACACCACGTTTCTGATTTGATCGCCGGAATAACCTTTCATAAGTTCCATCCCTTCCTGCACACCCGTTAAACGGGCGAACAACAACGCCTGCCGAAGCCAAATGAAACCCACTCCACGGCAGGAACATCACGATTGTCGCGGCTGGCGGCCGGCGCAAGCGCAGACACAAGCCGCAGTAATAATTATTCTACATTATAACGAGGGGTGCGTACAAGAGCAAATTTGCCGATGCGCTGTTTTTCGGGCTGTTTGGCGATAATTTGGCACCTGTCGGCCGGTGTCAGGGGGCTATTATCAGGAAGAACTGCACCAGGAGCTTGATTCCATACGCGATTATTACCGCGCCGCAGACGATGTTTATCCAGCTGATAACGCGCGGGGTGAAGCGGCTGCCGAAAATTTGCAGGAAGAACGTGATGCCGAAGAACCAGATGGCCGAGGCGCACATGACGCCGGACAGGAAGGTCCAGCCCTGCGCGTGGGTCAATGT
>JAIRPQ010000157.1 GCA_031256875.1 Eubacteriales Family XIII. Incertae Sedis bacterium
GCTGGCGCTGCCCTTATGTCGCCATATAGCTGAAATGCATGTAGTCGTAGGTGTTGCCCCAGCCGTTTCCTGCCCAGTACCAGCCGTGGCGCTCGAAGGCTCTGACCAGCTCGCTGTCCGGCGCTATCGAATACTGGCTCTTGCTGGGATCCCAGTAGGTGCCCGCCGTGATGCCGTTCGGCCCTACCATGAAGTTCTCGTTCGGGTTGATGTCGATGGCCGTGCCGTAGTTGTGCTCGGAGCGTTTCGGCCTGACCGCGAAGCCGCCGATGCTCTGTATCGGGAACCTCTCTCTGCCGTTGAAGTATTCGCCGAATATCTGCACAACGCTGTTCGCCACCGCCTTGTTCACGCTGAACTGAACCGTAGCGGGGACTTTCTCGCCGTCCACTTCGCGCCAGACATAGAGCGTGACCACCGTCTGGTGCTTCTTGCCCTCGTTGCCATCCTTGTAGTGGATATATTTGCTGCCGTAGCGTTCGCGGACGCTGTCGTATTTTAGCGCTGTAAAGCTGACCGGCTCGGTCTGGTCGGATTTCAGCCCGTGCGCCGACACCGCCTGAACCGTGAAGCTCGCCTTGTAGTCCCTGTCCTCGTCGCCAAAGATGGCGCTGAACGCCGCCGGCCCGTCAGCCGTTATGTTCAGGACCGGCTCGCTGACCGTGACCCTCTTAACGTCCTCGCCTTCCTTGCCGAATATCCGGACGATGTATTTCGCGGCGTTGTTGACAGGCACCCAGTAGAGGTAGATGTCCTTCTTGTAAAATTCCTCGCCCTGAACGTTCAGCACCTGCGGCACTTCGGGTACGGGGGCGGCCTTTATCATCTCGTCCGGCTCGAACTGCCACAGCATGCGCGAGACGATGGAGAACATGTCCTCGCGTTCGATGCCCGGATTTGTCTGCGGTATGGACGCGACCCCGCCGTCCTTCTCCAGCTCCGTGATATTAATCACGGCGGGCGCGACGGTGCCGTTAGCGGAGGATGCGGCGTTCTTGGCCATGAACTCGTATAGCGGCTCGCGAAGGGTGGCCCATTCCGCAGGCTGCGCGTTCATGGCGGCCATTGCGAGCGAGCTTATCGCGTCCCCTCTTTCCACCGCGTTAACTATAGTCCCGCTGCCGTCAAAAACCTGCCTGTCGGAAACGGTTGCGGGGGCGGCATCCTCAGCACCGCCAAGAAAACGGTGCAGCCTCAAAAGCACATCGTTCATCTCCTCGGCCGTTATATATTCGCTGAAGTTTTTTTTGTATACGTTCTTTTTTAGAATCTTCGCGCTGACCAGCACCTTGATGTCGGAGCTGTAGAGCGTGCTGGGGAAGTATTTTCCCGTTTCTTCGTCATATCCGTCGTTGCCGGTCGCGCCTGATTCGTCAATGCCGGGCACGGACACTGATGCGTCTTTGGCATCCATGTCGGCGTCCGTCGCGTCCGAGTCAGCGAACGAAAACGCGGGAGACAAAACGCCCACCGCCAACGCTACAATCGCTATAACCAATATCGCCGTTTTCTTCAACGGGTAAACCCCCACCACTTTCCTGCGCTCCCATCTGTCAATTCATTATAACTACTTATATTATATTATACCCCTTCATACCTTAAATAAACGTTAAATTTGTGTGCGCGTCAAATTATTATTCCATGCGCCCTCGTAGTCCGCTACGTAGCGGCACATGAACTCCACCGTGTGAACCATGTCCGACAGCTTCACCGTGCCTACCGCCGTGTGGACATAGCGGCTCGGGATGTTGATGCCGCCCGTGAGGTAGCCTTCGCCCGCCATGTACGCGAGCCACGCGTCCGTGCCGCCGCCCGTGATGACGCCGCGCTGATAGGGGATGCCGTATTTCTCGGCGATGGCTATCTGGCTCTGCGTCACGCGGCGCGGTACATTGTTGCCCGTCATGCCGTATACGGGATCCCAGTCGAAGTAATTGAAGCTGACGCCGCCGCCCATGCGGTTCGCGGCGTGCTTCCATTCGATGCCGGGCGTGCCGCCCGTCAGCGTCACGTCGACCGCGAACATGATGTCCGGCTTCACCCTGTTCACGATGGGACCGCCGGCTCTCATGCCCACTTCTTCCTGCACCGTGCCGACAGCCACCACCGTAGCCGCGTGTTCTATGCTTTGCAGGCGGCGGAACAGCTCGACCAGGCAGGCCAGCCCCGCCCTATCGTCCACGGATTTCCCGCTGTAATATTCCCCGCCGTTCAGGAATCGCCCCTGCCTGTCGAACGTGCCGTAGTCGCCGATTTCGATGCCGAGAGCCCTGGTCTCCTCCGCGCTATCCGTTCCGAAGTCCACGAACAGGTCCGCGATTTTTATTACCTTCTCATGGTCTTCCTCCGACATGATATGCGCGGGCTTCGACCCAGTGATGCCGCTGACCTTGCCGCCGGCGGCGGTGCGGAAAACGAGGTCCTGGTTGACGGCCATGCGGTCGTCATGATAGCCCACGGGCATTATCGACGCGAATCCCGATTCGTCTATATAGCTGATGATGAAACCTATCTCGTCCATATGGGCAGACAGCAGAATTTTGTTTTCGGCGGAGCTTCCCTTCTTTATATAGAACTGGTTGCCCTGGCTGTCCTCGAAATGCTCGTCATAGAGACCGTCCATCTGTGCGCGAAGGGCATCCGCGACCTCCGTCTCATCGCCCGAAGCTCCGGACACATTATCCAAACTGACGAGCGCGTCTATCAAAGTCTTGGGTATTTCCATGTTGTTCTCCTTCTATTAAATCACATCACATCGCAAAGCCCGCTACGAGGTAGCACACGGTCGTCGCGCCGCCCGCAATCAGGGCGTATGGCAGCGTTGCCAGCATGAGGTCAACCGCCCGCAATCCCGTAGCCTGCGACGCGAGGATGATCCCGTCTCCGTAGAGACAGGTGTTGCTGCCGAACGCCGCTCCCGAAAATACGGCCGCGCCCGCGAGGATGGGGTCTACGCCCATGGCCTGGGCGAGCGGCAGGACGATGGGCGTCACGATGACCGCCATGTCCCAGAAGCACCCCGTCGTATACGCGTAGACGGCGCATACGAGGAAAACGACCGCGGGCAGGAACCCGCCGTTCATGAACGGCTTCACCGAATCAATGACGAAATCCGCGAGGTTCAGATCCACGTTGGCGGACTGCACGGAGAACGCGAGAACGGAAAGCACGCACACGAATCCCATGCTCATTATGCCATCGAAACAGGCCGTCAGCAATTCCTTGAATTTCAGCTTTTTCTGGAACAGATACAGCAGGAACGCGACGACGACGCCCGCGCCCACGCCCATGAGGACATCGGTGTCCGTCAGCAGCGCCACGACAATCATCACGATGAGAGGTATCAGGAAATTGTGCCAATTCGCGCTCATCCCGCTCCCTGCGCTTTCGCTGTCGCTACTCCCGCTCTTGACGGTTTCATCGTAGCCCTCGGGCAACAGATGCCCCGTTTCATCGGCGCGCTTCCAGTCCTTCTTGATGCGGCCTATCTTCGGGATGACGCCGAGCACTTGCAGCAGCAGGACGGCGATGGCGAACCACCCGTAGAATATGAGCGGAATGGCGTGCAGATACGCGTTGGTCGCGCTGCCGCCCACCACGATGCCGTCGGCCTCGAAAAGCCCCGAGAAATAGACCGCCCACGAGGACAGCGGCAGCAGCACACACACGGGCGCGGCAGTGGAGTTGACCACATAGCCGAGCTGGGTCCTCGGGATGCCGTGCTTGTCCGTGATTCCCTTCATGGTGGTCCCGACGGCCAGATTATTCAGGTAATCGTCTATGAACACGACTATGCCGAGGACGAACGTGCCCACCAGCGCCTGGCGCTTGCTGCGTATGAGACGGCTCGCGCAGAGCGAGAACTCGCTGATGGCCCTGGATCGCTCCAGCAGCTTGATGAGTATGCCGAACAGCACGATGACCAGGATGAGCCACTGGCAGGTTTCGTTCGACATGCCTTTGTACATATAATTGAACAACGTAGACACAAGCCCGCTCGCGCTTCCGGACAAAATCGCGGCCGCGATGCACAGGCCGCAGAGCATGGCGAACAGCGTGCGCCGCGTGGCGATGGCTATGGCGAGTATAGCGATAACGGGGAGCAGTACGATGGGACCGTCCATATAAACCTCCTTGTAACATCCTCTACAACACTCCGACAATTATTACATAAAATAATTTCATATAATAATTCATATAATAATTACACAAAGATTATAACACAGCGGGTACGGCAGGCCGCGCAAAAAAACTGTCATTGCGGCGGTGCTTGCAACGAGCCGCAATGACATGGTTGGAGATGGTTAGCCGGATATGAGTCGCCTTAGCCGTTCAGCGCCTGGTCGATGTCCGCTATCAGGTCGTCCGCGTGCTCCGTGCCTATCGAGAAGCGCACCGTGTTCGGGTAGATGTCCTGGTCGCGCAGATCCTCCTCCGCGAGCTGCGAGTGCGTCGT
>JAIRPQ010000158.1 GCA_031256875.1 Eubacteriales Family XIII. Incertae Sedis bacterium
AAGGACGCTGTCAACAACAAATAACCGATAAGCGGACAGAGCGGGGCGAACTCAGTTCGCCCCGTTTTTTTGTAACCGAAAAAATGAGAATCGACAAATACCTGAAAGTATCCAGAATCATCAAGCGGCGCACGGTAGCCAAGGAAGCCTGCGACCGCCAGCTTGTCATACTGAACGGCCGCGCGGCCAAGGCAGGAGCGGAGGTCGCGGTCGGCGACGATATCCGCGTGATGTTCGGCAAATCCGAGCTGCACGTGCGCGTCCTGAGCCTTGCGGAGTCAAAACGCAAAGAGGACGCGGACCTGATGTACGAGATACTCGGGGACTGACTACCTATGGCCTAGCGCCTTTCCCTCACGAGCAGTTTTCCAACCCTGCCCCAGACCAGCGGCGTCAGAGTCGCCATTATAGCTATCATTATGCCAGCCTTCACCGCGCGCATGGGGAGCATTCCCATCACGCTGTTTCCGTACATGAAATACAGCCAGTACGTGTCGAGGGCGAGGTTCACCACGAGCCCGACGATGATGGCTGCGGGCAGCATCCTTTTCCATGAGACATTCTTGCCGTGCAACATCAGCCCGAAAATCAGCCCCGTCAAAAGGGCGCTGGCCGTGAAGCCAGGGAAGAACGGCCCGCTCGGAAAGAGCAGCGCACCGATGATATCGCCGACCACCGCCGTGACCGTCGCCCATACAGGGCCGTAGGCGATGGCTGCGATGGCGATGGGCAGATACCCTATGCCGATGCGTAGGGTTTCGGTATTCAGAGACAGCGGGTGCGTGAGAATCACGTTCAGCGCGATGAACAGTGCGATAACAGGTATAGCGTTTGCTGACAATTTAAACATAAAAAACCTCCTTGCCAGAGCAATAGCACCGCGCCGCAAATCGGACACGGTTCATTTAACAGGCCACTCTGGGGGAAGTCCTCAGGGCGGCAGCGGACGCAATACCGCACCGCAGGTCACGCCATCAGACGCTTCTCCTTTCGTCCTCGGGCTACATCCCATCCCGAGGCACTTCGGCTCATGGAGCCACGCGCGGTATTTACTCTACCATCAGACGCGTTATCAGAACAATATGAAAATGCGCCTATGCCTATTATATTATTGAAAGCCGTTCGGTGCAAGATGTATAATGTAAATTGTGGATTGGAAAACGCAAAGGAGATATGAATGGATGACTGTATTTTTTGCAAGATAGTGGCGGGGGAGATTCCCTCGGAGAAGGTGTACGAGGACGAGAGGATTGTCGCGTTCCGCGATTTGGAGCCGCAGGCGCCCGAGCACGTCCTTATCATCCCGAAAAAACATATCCCGTCGCTGGACGGAATGTCTGACGGCGACAGCGAACTGGTCGGCTACCTTGTGTCGAAGGTGCGCGACATCGCCGGACAGTTGGGTCTTAGCGGCGGCTACCGCCTGGTCTCGAACAACGGTAAGGACGGGCAGCAGACCGTGCAGCACCTGCATTTCCACCTGCTGGGCGGCAGGCAGATGACGTGGCCGCCGGGCTGATGGTTCGTTCCACGGAATATTCCTGATATGTAAGAGCCGCCGTGCGCCGGATTTCCCCGAGGCGCGCGGTGATAATGAACGGTGATAATGAATGGTGATAATGAACGGGGAACGCAAGAACATAGGAGAAAAATCGAATGAAAGTATTAGTAATCAACTGCGGAAGCTCATCCCTGAAATACCAGATGCTCGACATGACCATCGAGTCGCTTTTGGCGAAGGGAATCGTCGAAAGGATTGGCATGACCGGCTCGATGCTGACACATGAGAAGGTCGGCGTGGAAGAAAAATTCGTCGTCAAGGAGGAGATGAACGACCACAAAGACGCTATCGCAAAGGTCATTGATGCGCTGGTAGACCCCTCGCACGGCGTGGTCAAGAATATGTCGTGCATCGGCGCGGTAGGGCACAGGGTGGTACACGCGGGTGAAAAATATTCGGGCTCGGTCATCATCGACAAGGATGTCATCGAAGCGCTCGAGGAATGTATTGACCTCGCGCCGCTGCACAACCCGCCGAACCTGCTGGGCATCGCGGCCTGTCAGGAACTGATGCCGGGCACGCCGCAGGTCGCGGTGTTCGATACGGCCTTCCACCAGACCATGCCGCCCGAGTCATACACCTACGCCATCCCGTACGAGTATTATGAGAAATACGGCATCAGGCGCTACGGCTTCCACGGCACGAGTCACAAATACGTCGCGGACAGGGCGGCGTATATGCTCGGCGCCAGCATAGACGATTTGAAAATCATCACGTGCCACCTCGGTAACGGCGCGAGCGTATCGGCGATCAAGCGCGGGAAATGCATCGACACGTCGATGGGATTCACGCCACTCGCGGGGCTGGCGATGGGGACGCGCTCGGGCAGCGTTGACCCCGCCATCATCCAGTTCATCGCCGAGAAAGAGGACAGGAGCATCGACGATGTGCTGAACATCCTGAACAAAGAATCCGGCATGCTCGGCATATCGGGCGTGAGCAGCGATTTCCGCGACCTCGAAGCGGCGCTCAATGAGGGCAACGAGCGCGCGGCTCTGGCGCTGAAGGTGTTCGCGCACCGCGTCCGCTACTATATCGGCGCGTACATGCTCGAGATGAACGGTCTTGACGCGCTCGTGTTCACGGCGGGCGTCGGCGAGAACGATATCAATATGCGCGACGTTATCTGCAACGAGCTGGGCAATGTCGGCATCAAACTTGACCCTGTGAAGAACAGGGTGCGCGGCCGCGAGGCCATCATCAGCCGCGACGATTCGAAGGTGTCCATCCTCATGATACCGACGAACGAGGAGCTGGTCATAGCACGCGACACATACGCGCTGTCGAACAAGAAGATAGGGCTGAACCGCGGCAAATAGTCTGCCGCGGCCCGCGCTAGGGGGCGTCTGTCAAAGTCCAGGTAATCGTGGTCGAATAGCTCACGCCGGATTTGATAGGCCCCGGGTATAGCTCCAGGTGCGGGCCTTTGTCCGAATCCCATTTCACGTCGGTCTGCCCCGTGCTGTCCGTCGTCGCGGAAAACACCGTGAGCGGCGAGCTGCTCAGCGGCGTGGCCTGACCCTGGGCATCTATGAATACGAGCGCGTCAGGCAGTGTCAGGGTATCGCCGCCGACCTCCGCCGTGAGCGGTGCGCTGATGGAAGCGGAGAGCTCCCAGGGATTGCGCGAGGGTCTGCTGTCCTTGACCACGATGGTCCAGTCAGCGTCGTCTCTCTCGACAAATGAGTGGGCGGTCGGCGGTTTACCCGTCTTGAAACCCAGCATGGCCGGCACGTCGAACAGCGTCAGTTCCCCGGGGTCCTGCTGCACCACGGTCTTAGCCTTGAAATTCAGAAAGTCCTTGTACCCGTGCGCGGTCACGAGCCCGTCCAGTGGCAGCGGACGGGCAGGTACATTCACCGACCAGGATCCCGAGCCGGCCGCAGTGTCCAGTACGGTGTCTGTATCCGTGCTATCCTTGTACGAGACCCTTATGTCGGCTTCCGCGCTTGCTGTTCCTGTTATTTTGGCGCTCTGTTCGTGAACGGTGTCCATGCCGAGCGTATAGCTCCCCATGGTAAGGCGTTGCATGTTTTTCACGTCGAAAGAGGAAGGGTTGAATGTCCCCGTCGCAAAATCCGACGAGCTGTCGAAGCCCGTGAGCTGCGCGGTGGCGGTAGTGGAGTGGTTCGTTACGCTAGCGCTGAAGCCGAGATCCAATCCGTCAGCCTTGTTGAACATATAGGTCGGCGGGCTGTCGATGCTGTCCGCCGCGGCCCCTGATGCCCAGATATTGATGGCTCCCGTAGAACCGCCGATATTGACGGCGCTGATGGGGTAAGCATAGAACAATATCTTATTCGGGTTGTAGAGGTTTACGCGGGCTGGCGAATCGAAGTTGATGCTTTTGCCCGCGCTATAGATGTTGATGAGCCCGTTCGAATTGCGCGTGTTGGCGGCGCGGCTGACATTGAGAGTCGCGCCCCTGCCGACGTTCATACCGTTTGTGACGTTTACTGTATGTGTCGCATGCCCGTCTCCGCTCTGCACTATGTCAAGCGTCGCGCCTTCGCCAATGTCTATAGTTTCGAAGCGGCCGTCGGAAGAGGGGCCTATCCCGTTGAACACGTTGATTTTCAGGACGGCATCTTTGCCGATAATGAGCGGCCTTGGGGTTACCATCTGGAATGCCGTGCCATAGTCGGCTCCCGTCGAGTTGAAATTGTTCGTGATGGTGATGTTCGCGCCGGGCTCTATCGTTATCGAATTAGCCTGGGAGCCTGTAAGATAAAACATCCTGTATCCAGGGCTATCGAGAGTGCTGTTTGACGTGCCATTGTTCGTGAAGGTGCAGTTGCCCGCGAATTTCAGGTTAACCGTTTCCACCACCTCTTGAATGTAGTTAGGTGATGGAGGATTCGGAAAATTGACCGGATCTGCGGGGACGGTGCCTATGGTGACATTCGTGTCCTTGAATACGACCGTGCCATTGGTATTCGTGTTCCATGCGGCCTGCGAGCCTATATAGTTCACATTGTCGAAGATGATCGTGGTATTACTGGAAACACGACTGCTGATAGTGCCGTAATAGTTGTAGCCGCGTATGTTCATATCCTTCAGGGTGACGGTGCGTCCGTCCTTTCCTATACGCAGATTGGTCGTATTATAATAGTCCTGCAAGGTGTAGCGTATTTCGGGATGACCCTTCGGGTGGCCGACGAAGGTCATGTCGGGGTGAGCCTCTCTGATTGCAAAATTCCCCACCGACTCAAACTCTATATTGTTGTTCATATAAACGACGGCAATATTGTCGTACGCGGCGTCGGTCAGGACTGTTTTTAGCTCCGTAAATGTGTCCACCATCACCTCGTCCGCGTTAAGCTCGCCCCCCGTCGAGATGGCGGCGCTTGCCACATCGCCCGCGGAGGGCAGGAATAATAACAGCAACAGTACGATGAGTACGAGGGGATTAGGGCTTTTTCGTATATTCCTCATATTCCTCATATTCTTCCTCGTCTTTCCTGCGCCTGCGCCGCCAAAGCAACAGCAGCAGCAACAGAATGGCGAGCAGCAGGCATAGACCGATGATTATTGCCGCTATGAGCCAGGGGCTCAGGCCCGTGCGCTCGCCGCCGGTTTTCGATATCGTGTTGTCGTCTATGTTCTTCGACTCCTCGTCTGTCACCGTGAAGCCTTTTTCAAATTCCCAAACGTCGGAGCCGATGGTGAGACGCACCCGACTCAGGTATTTGCCCGCCGGAATCTTCTTCCCGCCGGTTTCCGTTCCGATGGGCATCACGGAGTTGGGTGCCATGTCCACGGTGTTGTCGTATTTTATGAAGGGCTTTGACTCGCCAGCCTTGTAGAGCCTGACGCGCAGCTTCATGTCCTTCACGATGGCGGCTTCCTTGTTTCTGATATGGTGAATATACGCGGGGCGGTGATTGACCAGACCGCCTTCCACCTTGTCGTATTCAAAATCGGGCGGAACCGGAGTTTCTGTTTCTCGCAGCTTCACGCCGACGATATAGCTGTATTCGTTTTTTATCGACATGCTCGCGCTGCCGGAACCGCCGGTTTGCGCGGCCTGCTGCGATGGCGATGTTTTCGTGAACACGATGCCGCCGAGGATGACGCCGTCGTATGCGTCGGCCGGCATGGTGACTGTGATGTCCGCCGCGGCGGAGCCGCCGGCGGGAACCGTAAGGGACTTCTCGTGTACCGTGCTGATTTCCGAGAAGGGTATCCGCAAGGTCTTGTCTCGAATATTGGGCGTTCGGTAATCGATAACGCCGTTCCGGTTCGTCGACGCGCTTATCGCGTCCACATTGACCGTGATGGGCGCGTCCGAATCGCTTTTGACGAAAACCCGAAGCGTCTGGGACGCCTCGGGTTTCATGCTGAGGTCAAAATAAGTCTGCTTCTTGTCAATCTGGTTCTGTGGGATGACGGCGCTGACATGAAACCCGACCTCCGTACCGGATGTACCCTGACCCTCCACCGCGAACACAGCGCCGCTATGCGCCGCGGAGAATAGCACTATGGCCAATAGTGACATCAAAGCTATATCGACTAGGATGTGGTGTTTTCTGTAAAAAATGCGCTCCATGGTTTTCCGTATCCTTTTGTATGCTATATATCTGTCTGTGTTTTTGTGCGCTCACGCGCTCTCGCTCTTACTCGCGCTCTTACTACCTCTCTCACTCTACGCCGCATCACGGCGCGTCGGTGATTTCCCATGACATGGTCGCGCTGTGCGTGTCTACAGTTGCGGTGCCGGGCAGTACCGTAAGGACTGCATCGGCTTCGTCTATGGTAGTTTCATAGCTGCCCGCGCCCTCCGTTGGATCTGCGACAAGTACATCCACAGCCGAGTTGTCGCAGTCAATCTTAATGGATGCGCCGGCCGCCACAGGGGGATCGCCGGCAGTTCCGTTCGATGCACTTATACTCAAGTTTTTCAGCGTGATATAGGAGCCAGCCAGCGTGGTAGCGTTTGAGGAATCCTCGAAATTGCTGAGTGCTACCGTTACGACCCACCCAGCGAAAGTGCCGCGCGCGTCCTCGGTTTCTATGGAGTCGTCTATGCTGACGGCTTCATAGTCTTCTGTAGTCCCGCTGATAGTGTGCGTGCCGAAGTCAAATCCAGGCGCGGCAATCAGTTTCAGTTCGCCTGCCTCGAACTCAACCTCTGCGGCAGTGCTCCGTGTAGTATCTGCAATCGCAACCCCAGGTAGCACGAACAGCGCGAGCATCATCGCTGTAACAGACATGATAAGCAGTTTTCTTATTTTCCCCTTACTAAGTGATTTACCCATTTTCTTCTCCTTCCATCAGTTTTACGATTTGTTATTGGTAGTTGAATCAATCTCCTTTCCCGCAAAGCGCGTATCAAAGTCTACAGTAAACGTTCATCTGTCGATATATTAATTTGAAATATAATAATACATTTTGAGCAATTATAAAAGTTAATTTCGTATTATATCACATTTTATCAGTAAAACAATGATTTTTTGTATGTTTGCAAATTAATATGCAGGAATTATTATAAAATAATGTAAATAAATGAAATCTAGAATATCAGTAATGATTATAGATATATTACCGCGTGGATACCGATTTTTGCCGCATGGTTATTATTTATTATTTCATTTGAAAGCTGTTAAAACGTATTTTTCTTGGTTATAATATAGAAAAGATAGGCGGGGCTATTGTTTATAGCCCATCGGTAAGAAGGGGCATTGTTCTGCTTGAAAACAATATTTTATAAGGCCAAGATTCTGGTTTTGATATTTTCGTTGGTGTCCATGCTGTTCACCTTGGGCGGGATGGCCTTCGCGAAAAACGCGGGCATATACAAACCGCTGCCGCAGCTTTCGGACGATGCCGTGGTCGGCGCTTTTCGCTTGCCGGACGGCGCTGACGGGAAAGAGGTTTTCGGCTCGCTGATCGGCGCGGGCGGCGGGAGCGGGCGCGGCTTTCTGCTCGCGACGGAGCTGATAATGATAGATGCCGTCGCGGTCTATTTCTCAGGCGAGGATATATTCCCGCTGGATATCGTCTGGGGCAGGTCGTTCTCGGAGGGCGATTTCCAAAACCACGCGGATGCGGTTATCGTCAGTCAGGAGACGAGGGACCGATGCGTGGCGCGGGGCGGTGCGCTCTACTGGGACTACGGCGGTGACAGCTACGAGGTCATCGGCGTATACAGAGCGGACGACTCGTACGTCAATCCGCCGAAGCTTTTCATATGTCTGACGGCGAGGCAGCTTGACCCGGACGTTTTTCGGTCGTTCATCTTCGACGCGGGCGGCGGGAGCGCGGAAGTCCTCGGCAGTATGTTTTCACAAACCGTAGCCGGATACCCTGGTCTGGAGATGGAATGCATTCCTCTGGCGGACGCGGAGGGCAGCGAGTATGTGCATTACGCTTCCAATTTCGAGGGGATGCAGGGGATGCTCCTCCTCCTCGCGCTGCTGATACTGCTGAACTCGATGTCCGCCTTCTCAAACTGGGTCACGTGGCACCGGAAGGAGATAGCGGTGCGGAAGCTGTGCGGCGCGACGGAACGTCAGATAGTGCGCTGGGTGGCAGGTAAGATGGCATTGTTCATCGCCGTTGCGGGCTTGGTCGGCATCGCGTGTGCGAGGATATTCATGGCGGCGGCCGCATATCTTCCGGTGGCGGCTTCCGCGAGGGCGATGTTCGGCAGTGAGTTCTCGCCACAGGGCCTGGCGATAGGGCTTTGCATGTTGGTGCTGCTGTGCGGGGGCGTTGTCGCCCTGTCGCTGGTAAGGCACCGGAAAAAAGAGATAGTCGAGATCATCAAATGAACGCGGCCATGATGCAATTGAAATTCCTCATCGAAGACATAAGGGGCAGCCTGCCCCAGTTCCTGTTCGGGTTGGTTCAGATAGTCGTGGCCATGCTCCTGCTGTGCTATATCTTTCAGCAGGCCACCGTGTTCTCGGACACGATGGCAAAGCTGCGTGAGCTTAGCGGCGGCGGCGAGATATACCATATCAGAATGCTTGCGGAGGACAGCCAGATAAGCGCGGTACTGGACGATGAGAGCAGGCGCGGCGAGCTTGGCGAATTTATGGCATACGTGGACAGTTACCCCGTCAGGAAATTTATCGTCAACGACTCCGTGAGCATAGGGTTTTCGCAGGCGCATAAACCGTTCGACAGGATAGGCGACAGGGATGACGAGAGCGGCATGACGTTCATCACGCCCGTGTTCGCCAGCCCCAATTTCTTTGAGGTGTTCCGCGTGTCGGGAGATTTCGACTCAAAGCGCGTCAGGGAAATTTTCGAATCATGCGCGGCGGGGGATGACGCGCCGGCGGTGCTGGGCGCGGATTTCAGACCTTACTACAAGGCGGGCGACATATTCGAGGACGACAGGGGGACAAGGTACAGGGTAGCGGGCTTTCTCGACAAAGGATCGTTCTTCGTAGCGCCGTACGAGTCCGCAAAAGCGCACTACCTGGACGGAACTTTTATTGCTCCCATAGCTTCGCTGGAGCCGAATTTCACCACATTGATAAGTACGTGCTTCGTCACAGACGATACGTCAGCGCTCGACGAAATAGTGAGCAGGTCAAAGGAGATGGGGCTGCTGCCGCTCGGGTACGACAGCTTTTCGTATCAGGCCGAAAACAGCCGGCGGAGAATGCTCAACGAGATAATGACCATGGCGACGGTCATGGGGCTGGTGTTCCTGTTCGCGCTGATAGGCATGGTCACTTATTTTATAAGGTTCATACAAAGCAGGTTGCGCGAGTTCTCCGTGCTCATGCTCTGCGGCGCGCGCGAGGGCGAAATCATCGGCAGGATAGCGATGCAGATATCAGCCATCCTGCTCGTTTCGATAATAGCGGCGCTGGCTGTTTTCGGGCTTTCCGCATCGGTGCTGTATACGGCGTTGGTCGGCGGCGCGTACTCTGCCTGCGTTTTGGCCTACCCCGTGCTGGTTTTCAAGCGCACACCCATAGTCAGAATTTTAAGGAGCAATTCCAGATGAGCGAAATATTATTGGAGAATGTCGGGAAAGTTTATGAGGGCGGCGGGTATCGCGTGGTCGCATTGGCCGGCGTCAATTTTCGCGTTGGCGACGGCGAGATGGTCGCCATCACAGGGCCGTCGGGCTCAGGCAAAACCACGCTGCTGAATATCATCGGGCTCATCGACTCGCCCACGTCCGGCACATACCGCTATGGCGGCAGGGCGATATCGGAGTACACGCCCGCTGAGCTCGCGAAGCTGCGCAACAAGGCGTTCGGATTCGTCTTGCAGGATTTCGCGCTAATCGAACGCTACAATGCGTCGCAGAACATCAAGGTACCCCTCATGTATTCAGACGTACCCGCGAAGGAATGGGGCGGCAGGATAGACAACGTTCTGTCGATGGTGGGCATGTCCGGCATGCAAAAGCGGCTGCCGTCGCAGCTTTCGGGCGGGCAGAGGCAGCGCGTCGCGATAGCCAGGGCGCTGGTGAACGACGCGCGCTGCATACTGGCGGACGAGCCGACGGGCTCGCTCGACACCAAGACCGGCAATGAAATAATGGAGATATTTTCAGGAATAAGAGACAGCGGCAAGTCGGTCGTCGTAGTGACACACGATGCGGAGGTCGCGGCGATGTGCGACAGGACGGTAAGAATCTGCGACGGGGTGCTGGGGAAGGACGTTAAGTATGTCGATTTCTGCACTTGATTTCGGTACGGCTTGCCTTCTGTACGGATTTCATAGTACAGATTTCACTCGATTTGACAAACGCGGCTGGGCGTACTATAATATTAGGGCTGTTTAATTTAGTGAAATAATATTTAGCATAGGAAATTGACGAGGAGGTGAACGGCAATGGCTGTTCCAAAGCGAAAAACATCTAAGGCAAAAAGGGATTCCAGGCGCGCACCGAACATGAAGATGACGGCGCCGGCGCTGTCCGAATGTCCGCAGTGCCACAATATGAAGCTGCCGCACAGGGTCTGCCCCGTGTGTAGCTATTACAACGGCAGGAAGGTAATAGAGGACTAGGATTTCTCGGCCGGACGGCTCTGTATACTGCCCCTGATGGATAGCGGTTCGTCAGGGTTTTTTTTGTGCGGCCGATGTGATACGCTTTTAGGTGCGAATTTATATGACGATAGTGTCTCAATGCATTCATATAATGCTATTCGAGACTAGAATCGTTAATAAAAATTATAAAATCTTTTAATTTTATATGAAAATTGACATTGATAAAATATATACATTATTTCTCGATATAGTTTTGTTAATATTTCTTAATATAAAGCATCAATTTTGTTGAAAAATGAAATTGGTCTTTGTTTGACGATAATAACTTACTGGAATTATAATGTTAATATGCTTTGCTGCATTGCAATGGGCAATAATGCTACAATACAACAAGCCGTTATTCAATAAAAGGAAAAACTATGAGCAACAATCTAAGAAAATCAATAATACAGAGAAAAAAAAAAGTATTAATAGCATT
>JAIRPQ010000012.1 GCA_031256875.1 Eubacteriales Family XIII. Incertae Sedis bacterium
CGAAGTCCGCCAGCGCCTTGGCAGCGTCGTACGTATCCGCGATAAGCGCAAAATCAGCACAGACCGCCGCGAGCGTTTCGTAGTATGTGCTTAGCGGGGCAGGGATATCCAGCATTCCGTAAAGGTTCTTTCCTGTGTCAACAGCTTCTCCCTTTGTAAACACTGCAACAAATGGCCACATAGAATCAGGAATATTATCGATTACATCGGCATATTCCGGCGCAAACATCTTCGCCAAATCCTTGCTGACCTGCGGCCTACCGCCATTCCAGATGGCGGCGAAATCGACCGCTGGGTTCAGGCTCTTCAGCATTTCAAGCTGGGTTCTCGTTTCGCCGGCGGGAACAGCGTCTATTATGGCGTCGATAAACTCCGTGTGCCCGCTTATCAGCTCACTAAATCCCTGCATATCCTCATACTTCTCGGCATACCATTTGTCGTATGCATTCGTTACCGTCAGGCTGACGGACGCCGTGGCCACATATGGCGGAGAGAACGAATCCGTGGCCCTGACATTGAACTTGTAGAGACCGCTGTTCGTGTCTTTGTTTACGGTGATGATACCCGTACTCCTATTGATTCTAATGCGGTCGCCGGCAGGAGCCGAGACTATGCTGTAAGAAATACTCGGCTTGCCGCCTGTAGTGACAACGCCGAAGGCCTTGTCCGCGTAGCCGCTATCGCCCACCCTTGTAATGGCGAACTCTTTCTCGTATGTATCGGAGTCGAACTCCAACGCGGCGATAAGCGCGTCACTTATCTTGTTCCACGCCACATCATATTTACTGCCCGTGCTCTGAGTGGTGTTCGTAGCAAAAGCGACTGCGGCCTTTTCCGCGGGGGAATCCGTCACATCCTTGTCGATAGCGCCCATGATGCCGGCTATCGCTGCCGCAAGTGCCGAGTCATCCGCATCTGCGGGCAGTCCGACTGCACCTAGCAGCGCAAGTTTTTTGTCCAGCACTGCCTGTGCCTTGGCTTGCGTTTCTTCTGGCACGTTGTAATTCGCCGAAAGAGCCAGCGTTCCCTCAACATGCACGGGCGGATAGCCTTCAATCCACGGTATATCAGTATTCACATCCACTTCTTTATAACCATCAATAAGGGGATTTGTCGCGAACGTAGCTAACTTATAAATATTATCGTCTATTTCTTGATGCAATGCAGTCCTGATTTGTGAAAACTGTCCAATAAACGCCGAGTCTTCCTGCCCGAAATTCAAGCTGCCAAAGTCAAAACTAAGGTGATGCGAAAAAGCGGCATACGCTATCAGGTATTTCCCATAATCGGCGTCTTGTGATGCAGCCATCAGTTTGCCCCTAGCTAGAGCCAATGATAATTGAGATGTTGGGGCATCTGTATAATCAACATTGAAACTATTAAAAACATGGGTGGAGTCATTGCCATCAATATCGTCTTTCAGCGCGTCTCCGAACTCCTTGACCGCAAGGTCGTACTCGGCCTGCGCCTGTACGAAATCCAAGCTCTTGTCTACCGCCCCATAGTAGTTTTTGTAAAGCTCGAATAGCGCTTTGATATCGTTCATCGCGTCATTCCCGCCCCAATCATGCGCGGGGCCGACTTGATAGTATAGCTCAACCAAATCCTTGAGCCTCTTATAGAATCGATTCAAATAATTCGCCGCAGTATCGGCAGTACGGTAGTAGCTGTCGTCAATATCTGTTCCATCGAAGCAATCGTCAAAGATATCACCAACTCTATTATCCAGGTAACCCATATCTCCAAGATCGTTCACGGTGACGATCTCCGGCGTCGGATCCGCCGGCGCGTCCGCGAACGCCAGGCTCGGCATGAACGTCACCAGCATGGCCGCCGTCAGCAGCCCCGCCAGCAGGCGGTTCCTCAGCTTTCTTACTTTGCCTCCCGCGCGTTGCGGGCCTTCTCTCATAAGCTTCATTTCAATCCTCCTTCTCTCTTTCCAAAAACTTTCATGTTCCACCAATACCTCTACGACTTTTGGGATATCAAATCAAAATATCAATATTCCCCCCTACGACAACGGACATCTATGACAAACAAAAGCGCGCGCGACGCAGCCAAAGTCACCACGCCGAAAAGCGCCGAAACGAGGCTGCGCCGCGCGCAAGCTCTGTATTGTTTTCGTATTATTGTGAGTTCTCTCCCTGGCCGAAGCCGGTGTCCCAAAACCATACGCGAATAGCGTGGTTCCACTCATCCCAATTGTTACTCCCATCCCCACGCAAATGGGGACACGCCTTTCCTTCCACGTCCACGGGAAATCCGCAAGGCCGAAACCATTACTCCAAGACCCTATCTTTGCGGAGGCCCGCAAGACAAGTCCAGCCTTATAAATTTTCCGTGGCAACAACTACCCTATTGCTAATTACTATATACCCCAACTTATCCATTTGTCAACCGTTTTTTTTTTTTTTTTGTAATTTATGGAGTTTTATGGAAACGTCGATTTGGACGGGTTTTTTGGATGCCACATGATTTTGATATGATATACTATCACCATGTACGATTATCATACACACAGCACATTTTCCGCGGACGGCGATTGCAGTATGGACGAGATGATTCGGGCGGCCATTCGTCTCGGGCTTTCGGAAATCGCCGTGACCGACCATCATGACCCTGAGTATTCGGACCTCTCCTGGTATGTGGATTTGGACATACCGGCGTATGAGAGCACTCTTGACGCCGCCGCCGCGAAATACGCGGACAGCATCAGAGTGGTTCGCGGCATCGAGATCGGGATGCAACAGGGGATTGCAAACCTCGACTCTGCGCGCGTTGTTAAGTCATACCCTTTCGATTTCGTTATCGGCTCCATACATTCCGCGAGCGGGTACGCCGTCGACACGCCGCCTTATCTGGGCGTGAGGGACAGGCGCGCGGCAGTGCGCGATTATTATATGGAGCTCATTCTCTGCCTTAAAGAATTTGACGATTTCGATGTCATCGGGCATTTCAATTTTATCGACAGATATATTGACAGCATACCTCCCGAAGATGAATACTGGGATCTCGCGGAGGAGGCTCTGCGGCTCATTGTTTCGATGGGCAAAGGGATAGAAATAAATACGAGCGCGTGGCGGTTTTGGCACGGCAGCCACCACACGCCGACCGCTCGCGTTTTGAAACGGTATGTCGAGCTGGGCGGGGAAACCGTTACGACCGGCTCGGACGCGCATGATATCTCGCGGATAGGCAGCCACCTGAAAGAGGCCGAGGAGATGGCGGCGGCGGCGGGGCTGCGCTATATCGCCACATTCAAAGACCGCAGCCCTTCTTATGTAAAACTGTAACGGCGGGCGCTCGGGCTGCTCAGCTAGCTGAACAGCTCCTTGACAGCATCCGCGAATGTCTTGCGCTTTGCGTAGGCTTCAGGCCCGAGCTTGTCGGCCATGTCCTTCAGCGCTTTTTTCTGCTCCGAATTTAGCTTGGTGGGCACTTCCAGCTTCACCTTGACGAAGAGGTTGCCGTACCTGTTGCCGCGCAGATGCTTCACGCCCTTCCCTTTCAAGCGGAACACGGTATCGGGCTGCGTGCCCGCAGGAACTTTGTATTGGACTTTCTCGTCCAGCGTGGGCACGGTGATGGTCGTGCCGAGCGCCGCCTGGTCGAAGGAGATCGGTATCTCGAGCCATAGGTCGTCCCCGTCGCGCGTGAAAAGCTTGTGGCCGTCCACCTTGATTCCCACATAAAGATCCCCAGGCGGGCCGCCGTTGAAGCCAGGCTCGCCCTCGCTAGGAATCGTAATCGCCATGCCGTCGTCGATGCCTGCGGGTATGTCTACATTCACGGTCGTTTCCGTGCGTATGCGCCCCGTGCCACCGCAGTCCTTGCACGGCTTCTCTATGATTTCGCCCGTGCCGTGGCACTGGGGGCAGGTGTTGACGCTTGAAAACGATCCGAAAGGCGTGTTCTGCTGCGTCTGCACGCGCCCTGCTCCGTTACAGGTGGGGCAGGTCTTTTTGGCTGTGCCGTTCTCCGCGCCCGTGCCGTGGCAGGACTGGCATTCGGCCATCTTCTTCAGCTTGACCTTCTTGCTGGTGCCGAAAGCGGCCTCATTGAACGACAGCCGCAGCGATACCTGTAGGCTGTCGCCCTTGCGGGGCGCATTGCGCCTGCGCGCGGACGAAGATCCCATGCCGCCGCCGAAGAACGAGCCGAAGATATCGCCGAGGTCACCGAAATCCCCGAAGTTAAATTCGACGCCGCCACCGCCGAACCCTCCGCCTCCAAAGCCGGAGTTCGGGTCTACACCCGCATGGCCGAAGCGATCATAGCGCTCCTTCTTCTCGGCATCGGAAAGTATCCCGTAGGCTTCGTTGACCTCTTTGAACGCTTCCTCGGCGTTTTTGTCACCCGGGTTTTTGTCCGGATGGTACTGCATCGCTTTCTTGCGAAAGGCTTTTTTTATTTCGTCCTCGGAAGCGCCTTTGTGGATTCCGAGGACCTCATAGAAATCTTTTTTGTCTGCCATTGGCTATGCCTTGTCGTCCGGCTGCTCGTCATCGACCACTTCGAAATCCGCGTCAACCACGTTCTCGCCGCCGCCTGCCGCGCCCGCGTTCGGATCCTGTGCGCCTGTGCCGAAGCCGTCCGCCCCGGGCGCCTGCCCTGGCTGCGCGCCCGCCGCGCCCTGTGCCTGAGCCTGCTGATAGAGCTTCTGGCTCACCGCCTGGAACTCGTTCATGAGCGTTTCGTTCTTCGCCTTGACCGCTTCGATATCCGTGCCCTCCAGCGCCGCTTTCAGATCGTCTTTGGCGGCATTGATGCGCGATTTCTCGTCGTCAGATATCTTGTCATCAAGCTCTTTCAGTGCCTTTTCCGTTTCGTACACGAGCGCTTCCGCCTGGTTGCGAAGCTCGACTTCTTCCTTGCGCTTCCGATCCTCCTCGGCGAACTGTTCCGCTTCTTTTACCTTCGCGTTGATCTCGTCCTCTGAGAGCTTGTTCGACGAGGTTATCGAAATGCTCTGCTCCTTGCCCGTGCCGAGGTCCTTCGCGCTGACGTTCACGATGCCGTTCGCGTCGATGTCGAAAGCGACCTCTATCTGCGGAACGCCCCTGGGCGCGGGCGGTATGCCCGTGAGCTGGAAGCGCCCGAGCGTGATATTGCCGTTCGCGAACTCGCGCTCGCCCTGCATGACATGGATGTCCACCGCGTTCTGGTTGTCGGCGGCAGTCGAGAATATCTGGCTCTTTTTCGTCGGTATCGTCGTGTTGCGCTCGATGAGCTTCGTCGCGACGCCGCCCAGCGTTTCGATGGAGAGCGACAACGGCGTAACGTCGAGCAACAGCACGTCATGCACCTCGCCCGTCAGTACGCCCGCTTGGATAGCCGCGCCTATCGCGACGCTCTCGTCGGGGTTGACTCCCTTGAAGGGGTCTTTGCCCGTAATATTCTTTACCGCGTCCTGCACGGCGGGTATGCGCGTGGAGCCGCCGACGAGGATCACCTTGCTGATGTCGCCGGCCGTGACGCCCGCGTCAGCAAGCGCTTTCTTCATAGGCTCTATCGTCTTTTCGACGAGGTGCGACGTGAGCTGGTCGAACTTCGCGCGCGTCACGTCCATGTTCAGGTGGAGCGGGCCCGCGTCGCT
>JAIRPQ010000072.1 GCA_031256875.1 Eubacteriales Family XIII. Incertae Sedis bacterium
AGATCTCGGCGCGGTCGGCAACGCCCGCTATGCCGATGCCGTTGTTAGCGATAGCCGCGATCAGCCCCGTCACCATCGTGCCGTGGTTGCCCCTGTCGTATGCGCCGCTTGGCAGAGGATCGCCGCTGGGCGCGGGGTCACCGACCATAGACGCGAAATTGATGCCGTGCTCGGCAGTGAAGTTCTTGCGCAGATCTGGGTGCTGCCCGCCAGTCGCGGCCATCAGCCCTGTGTCAAATATCCCGACGCTGACTCCGTTGCCGTTCAGCCCCCTGCGGTACAGCGCCTGCACGCCTATGCCGTAGCCTGTCGCCACGCCCGACACCGTGGTTTCGTATGGGCGCAGATTCCACTGGCTGCCGCTCACCCAATATTCGTCGTTGGTGGAATAGGGGTAGCCTGGCTCGTCCATGGGATAAATTATATTATTTGGAATGATTTGAATAACATGCGAGGGGGCTGTGAAATCAAGCGCGTCAAGCGGCTCGTCCACCTTGATATAATTGCCGGACGGCGAGGCTGTGTAGCCGTCCGCTTCGGCGGTGTCTTTCAGGTCGGAGTCCAACACGACGATATAGCCGTCGCTGGGCTGGCCGCATTCAGGCTCGACCGTCTTTTCGTCAATCTGCTCCTCGGCGAAATCATCGTAGCCAGAAGCTGTGTCAGCGGGATTGCCGCCTACGGGGGCTGTTCCGTATGCCGCGGCATCGCCCGCCGCGCCTGAAAACACTGAAACCGCGGCGAGCGCGAACACAGTTACAAAAGCCGCCGCGCCTCGCCTCATTCTGTTGTGTCGCATTTCTTTGTTCCCCCTCCTTTTTCCCCTCTGCCGTCCAGGCTGAAAAATGACAGCTCCTCGTCAAGGTCGTGCGCGAACTGCGATAGCTCAACGCTGGCGTTGGCCGTTTCCTCCGACATGGCCGAGTTCGCCTGCACTATGGCGTTGAGCGTGCTTATCCCGTTGTATATGTCCTGGGCGACCTGTGCCTGCTTGCACGCTGACTCCTCTATGCGCACGACCAGCTCGCCGACCTCCGCGACCAGCTCGTCCATGGCGATAAGGCGCTCGCCCGACTGCTCCGCGGACGCCCTGCCCTTGTCAACCGCGTCGAGCGTGCTCATGATCAGCTCCTCGGTCTGCTTCGCCGACACAGCGCTCTTGCCCGCGAGCTCGCGCACCTCGTCCGCCACCACGGAGAATCCCCTGCCGTGGACGCCCGCGCGCGCCGCTTCCACCGCAGCGTTGATGGACAGTATATTGGTCTGGAAAGCTATGCCGTCTATCGCCTTGATGATGTCCTTGACCGACGTGACAGCTTCGTCTATCACCCTGATGGAGTCCAGCATCTTGCGCATGTTTTCGCTGCCCGTCGCGAGCTCCGCTTTCGCGTTCATGGTCTTGGAAACCATGTCGGCTGTGCCCGCGGCGGTCGCGTCCATGTCGCTCTTTATCTCGTTGAACCTCTGATCTATCCTGCCTATCGCCGCCGCCTGGCTCGCGGCGTTGGCGGACAATTCCTCGGCCGATGCCGCCATCTCATGCGCGGTAGCCTGGACCTTTGCGGACAAGCGCACCACGCGGTCGAGCGACGCGCTCATAGACTGCTGTATCCTGACGAAGCTCTCCTTTATTGGCTCGTAGTCCCCGACATAGCCCGTGTACTCCTTGGCCGTGATATCGCCGTCCGCCATTGCGCCCAGCTTCTCCGAGGTGTCCGCTATATAGTAGGATATACGGCGCGCCGCCTCCGTCATGGAGTCGTAAAGCACGCCTATTTCGTTCTTCTGTTTTGTTTCGGGCATGGGCGAGTGAAGGTCGCCCTCCGCGAACAGCCTCATGCGCTCCGTCATGACCGCGATCGGCTTCGCAATGCGCCGCGAGAGCGCGAGCGCCAGAAGGACCGCTATCAGTAGACAGGCCGCGAGCGCGATAACATTGACGAACATCTGCATGTAGAAATCACCCATAAATTCCTCGGTCTTGGCCACCGCCACGAACGTCCATCCCGTGGATTCTATGGCTTCTGTATACATGCGCACGTTCTCGCCCTCAAAGACCAGGCTTCGCCCGCCCGCGTAGCCGTCGGTAGAGATGGCCTTGCCTATGAACGCCCTCATCTCGCTGTTGTCCTTGTTATCGTCCAGAATATTTCCCGCGTCAAGCACGCGCCGCTCGTCGTAATGCGCAAGGTAGTTCCCATCCGAATCGAGCAGGAAGCCATAGCCCGTATCGCCGAGCCGATGTGACCTGATGATGTCGCGAATGACATCATACCTTATATCCATGCACAGGAGCGCGCCGCCAGACGTGGCCAGGGCATCGCCTGCGGGCAGGTGGTATGTAATGGTCATGGTTACGTTCTTCGACCATTTGTCATACGTGGGTTCGTCGATATACAGACCATCCCTGGCAATCCCGTTCTTGAAAAATTCCTCGTTGCTGTAATCCGCGCCCACATCCTTTTCGGACGCGTCCTGTATGCCGATCCCGTCCGCGCCCACGAGGTAGAGCGTGCTGAGGTCGCTGCGCGAGTCCATGACGTTTTTCAGGTTTGCCTGCTTCTGTTCAAAGGTCAGGAGCGGGGACGAGAACGCGCCCGAAAGCGCCAGCCCCGTGATATCCGTGCCCATGTCGCGCAGATGGCGATCCAAGGCGCTGGAATACGAATCCGCGCTGGCCTTGGTGAGCTTGCTGATATATTCCTGTGTGGAGTGGTAGCCGGTTACGGCCGATAACGCGCCAAGTATGCCGCAGGCGAGAATCACCAGGAACAGCATCAGCCGCATTATGCCGCCCTGCAAAGTCCCTGTCCTCTTTTGTTCTGCCCGCCTATCCATATGGATTAATTATACACTTAAAGCCACCGAATACACAAGCGCGGCGCGCAATTCGCTTCCTCTCCGCTCCTCACCCGAGGGCGTCCGCGAATATTTCAAGCCCCCTGTCGGCTTCGCCCTTTGTTATCACGAGCGGGGGAAGCAGGCGCACCTTGTCCTTGGCGGTCAAGAGCAACAGCCCTTTCTCGGCGCAGGACTTCACCACGTCGGCGGCCTTTTTGTCCGCCAGCTCCACGCCTATCATCAGCCCCTTGCCCGACACGCCGCGGACGCCTTTCATGGTCAGAAGCCTTTCGCGGAAATGCGCGCCGACCTCCGACACGTGCGCGAGAAAGCCCTCGTCGATGCGCGAAAGCACGTAGTCCGCGCCCGCGCACGCCACGGGGTTGCCGCCGTAGGTGGATCCGTGGTCGCCGCGCCCGAACACGTTCTTCGTCTTTTCCCCGAAAATTATCGCGCCTATGGGCAGGCCACTGCCGATGCCTTTCGCGACCGTCACAAGGTCGGGAGTTACGCCGTAATGCTCGTAGGACATGAACCTCCCAGTGCGCCCGACGCCCGTCTGCACCTCGTCCGCTATCAAGAGGATGTCGCGCTCGGCGCAAATTTTCGTTATCTCATTGACGAAGCCCTCGCTCAGCTCTATGACGCCGCCCTC
>JAIRPQ010000098.1 GCA_031256875.1 Eubacteriales Family XIII. Incertae Sedis bacterium
CTTATCGACGTGAACAGCTCGTCCGTGGCCGCGTATTTCATCGACTTCGCCACCTTCGTGAGCCATGCGTTGCGGATGAAATCGTGCGGGTCATAGCCCTTGCGCTTCACTGATTTTTCGAGCAGATCTTTTCCGCGCTCCACGTTCTGCGAGCGATCCTGCTTTTTCAGCCACGACCTTATCTTCGACCGCGCGTTGTTGCTCTTGGCTATCTGGAGCCAGTCGATGCTCGGGCCGGACGAATTGTTCGACGTTATTATTTCGACAATCTCGCCGTTTTCGAGCCGGTGTTCGAGCGGCACCATCTTCGCGTTCACCTTCGCGCCCACGCATTTCGCGCCGATGTCCGTGTGTATCTTGAACGCGAAATCCAGCGGCGTGGAGCCCGCGGGCAGCTCTATTACCTTGCCCTTCGGCGTGAACACGTAGACCTGGCTCGCAAAGAGATCCATGCGCAGGGTCTCCATGAACTCGCGCGGATCGTTCATGTCCTTGTTCCATTCAAGCGTCTGGCGGAGCCACGCGAGCTTCACTTCCTCCTGGTCGCCGCTGACGCCCTCTTTGTATTTCCAGTGCGCCGCGATGCCGTACTCCGCGAC
Source organism: Eubacteriales Family XIII. Incertae Sedis bacterium (assembly GCA_031256875.1). Lineage (GTDB taxonomy): Bacteria > Bacillota > Clostridia > Peptostreptococcales > Anaerovoracaceae > JAIRPC01. Next base: position 600 of record JAIRPQ010000098.1, read on the forward strand.
GCGGTGCATGGCCCAGGTGCGTATCTGCACTTCGAACGGCTGCCCGTTCTCGCCGATCACCGTCGTGTGGATCGACTGGTAGCGGTTCGGCTTCGGCGATGCCACGTAGTCCTTGAACCGCCCTGGTATGGGCGTCCAGAGGGCGTGAACCGTGCCCAGCACCGAGTAGCAGTCCTGCACCGTATCCACTATGACGCGCACCGCCGTCAGGTCGAATATCTCGTCGATAGACTTGTGCTGATACTTCATCTTCGAATAGATGCTGTAAAAATGCTTCGACCGCCCTTTTATTTCATAATTTATTTCCAGCTCGTCAAGCGCCAGCCTGATGTCTTCCGTCGTTTTGGCGATGGCAGCCTGGCGTTCGTCCTTCTTCTCCTTGACCAGCTCCACCAGCTTGTAGTAGTGCTCGGGGTCAAGGTTTTTGAGCGCGATGTCCTCCAGCTCAAATTTTATCGTATATATGCCGAGCCTGCTGGCAAGCGGCGCGTAGATCTCAAGCGTTTCCCTGCATTTCTCCGAAATCTGCGACTTGTTCATGTAGTTGATCGTGCGGAGATTGTGTAGGCGGTCGGCCAGCTTGATGATAAGCACCCGTATGTCCTTCGACATCGCGAGGAACATCTTGCGGAGGTTTTCCGCCTGGCGCTCCTCGCGGCTGTCGAAGGACAGGCTGCCGAGCTTCGTCACGCCGCCGACCAGCAGCGCTACATCCTCGCCGAAATCACGCTCTACATCTTCGATGCCGTATGGCGTGTCCTCGACGGAATCGTGCAGTAGGCCCGCAACGATGGTGCGCTCGTCCATGCCCAGTTCGGCCAGGATTTTCGCGACTTCGACAGGATGTATGAGGTAAGGCTCGCCAGACTTCCGCAGCTGCCCTTCGTGCATCTGCTCCGCCTTTTTGTATGCCCGCTCTATCAGCCCGATGTCTATATTCGGATTGATTTCGAGCAGTTCGCCGAGAAATACCTCTAACTCTGCCATCTATCACCTATAGCCTATCGTCAACATCTATGGGACACGACCGCATTGCGGCCGTGTCCAGTGAACCAATCAGCGCGATTCTCCCGTACGCTAGCGTCATACTACAGCGCCTCCGCTGCGAGAGGACTTGCGCTTTTTCTTGCTCTTTTTGCTGCGGCCTTTCGCGCCGCCACCGCCACCTGTCGGCTTGTCGCCGCCGCCATTGCCGGAATCGTTGTCCGATCCGGACTGGTCGTTCCGGAGTTCTTCCTCGCGCTCAGCCATGCTCTTTCTGCCGGCACCATCTATGTCCTTCAGACCTTTTGCTTCGGCTTCGGCGCGCAGCTTCGCTTCCGCTTCGTCCTTCTTGGCTTTCTTCGCGGCCTTGGCTGCCGCCACGCTCTCCTCGTACTTCGTGCGCGCGCGCCTGTGGCCCTTGACTCCTTCGCCGCCCTCGCCTATATGCGTCAGCTCGTAGTAGACCGGACTGGCGATGAAGATGGACGAACACGCGCCCGCAAGGATACCGATGAGCAGCGGCACAGTGAACTCGCGTATCGTATCGCCGCCGAATATGATGAGCGGTATGATGACGATAACCGTTGAAGTTACTGTCATCAAACTCCTGACAAGCGTCTGGTTGACGCTCTTGTCAATCAGTTCGGGCAGGGGCATACGCCCGCTGAGAGTCCCGAAATTCTCCCTGATTCGGTCGAATATTACTATCGTGTCGTTGATGGAATAACCAACGACGGTCAGCACGGCCGCTATGAACGGGTTGTTGACCGTGATGTTGAACAGCCCGTACATCGCGAACAGTATCGCCACGTCGTGGAATACCGCGATGATGGACGCGACGCCAAACCGCCACCTGAACCTCACGCTTATGTAGATGAGCATGAACAGCGCGGCCCACAGCACAGCCTGGACAGCCTTGTCCGTCAGCATCCGCCCGATGGACGGGCCGAACAGCTCGAACGACTCAACGTTTTTCTCGCTGAGGCCATAATCTTCCAGGAATCCGTCAAGGAATTTCGCGCGCGCGTCCGTGTCGAGCGCCTTGGTCGTCTTGATGATGACCCCGCTGTTGTCCTTGCCGTACCTGACGATTTCGCCGTCCGTAATGCCGTACTTTTTGAGGGTCTTGTCGATATCGCTGTCAGGCAGCGCCTTCTCCATGTTGATCTGGAGACGCGTACCGCCCGAGAAGTCGATGCCCTCGTTGCCGAACTTGATGTTCTGGTTGTCCCTGCCGTGGTAGAGACCTACACTGATGCCCACCACCAATATCGCCACTGTTACGATATAGAAAATCTTCCTGAATTTGATGATGTGGAATTTGTGGCGCAGCTCCGTATGCTGATCCGCTTCGCCTTCCTTGACGCCAAGCAGCGCGGGCTTTCTCAGGAACGGCGCTTCGAGGAAGGTGTCAGTATACACGTTCGCGACGAGCAGAGCCGTAATCAATCCAATAATGATGCCGCTAGCCAGCGTGAACGCGAAGCCCCTGACCGGCCCCGTACCGAGTTGGTAGAGGACGACGGCCGCGATGATGGTCGTTATCTGGGAGTCAAGCACCGCTGATAAGGCTTTCTTGAAGCCGTCCCTACGCGCAAGCCTTATCGTCTTGCCGTGTCCGACTTCCTCTCTGATCCTCGAAATGACAATGACGTTCGCGTCCACCGCCATTCCTATGGACAGCACTATACCCGCTATGCCGGGCAGCGTCAGCACCGCTCCGCTGAACGTGAGCCACCAAAGCACGAGCGGCACGTAGAGCAGCAGCGCGATATTCGCGGCAAGCCCGAACAGCCTGTACATGACGAGCATGAGCAGCAGGACGAGTATGATACCTATGATGCCGCCCTTTACGCTGTCCTCCAGAGCACCCATCCCGATGGTAGCCCCGATTTCGGAACTCTCCACTTCCTTCAAATCCACCGGCAGCGCACCGCCCCTGATGAGCATCGACAGCTCCGTGGCTTCCTCGAGCGAGAACTCCTCGATGATGGCGCTGCGGCTGTCTATCGGGCCGTTGTTGACTCCGGGCGCCGATATTATTTCATTGTCGAGGACTATGATGATCTGGTTGGCGGAAATCGAATAACTCTGCGGATTCGAAATCACGTTGCCGTCCTTGTCCAGGAACTTCTGCACATTAGCTTCATCGGCATCTTCATCTGCCGCTGCGTCCGCTGCGCCGGGTGAAGTGGTGGCCGCCGAATCGGTCGTCTGCTCGTCCGCAGCCGCACCCGATGTGGCTTCCTCCGCGGCTTCTTCGGTGGCCGCAGATGACGTGGATTCAGCATCAGCCGCCGAATCGGTCGCCGCAGCATCAGCGCCTTCTGTCGCGGCCGCGTCTGGCTCAGCCTCCACGGACGCGTCCGTCGCCACTACCTCCGGCGCGACAGGCGGGGCTTCTCCCGCAGCCTTGGCCTTTTCAGCTTCCGCCGCCTGCTCAGCGGTAATGGGCTGCATGACCTGATCTGAGGTGATGGTCTGGTTGTACGCGGTGGTCGTGGCGTCAAAGAATTTCTGCTGGCCGGCCGCCTTGAACTCCAAGGTGACAACATATTTCGCGGAGTTCTGCGCCCTGTCAACGCCGGAATTGTCGATATCCGCGCCGGAAAGCGCTTCCGAGCCATCGGCGAGCAGGAATCTCAGCTGCGCCGTTTTTCCGATGGTCTCGATGGCGGAGGCCGCGTCCTCAGCACCCGGAAGCTCCACGCGAATGCGGTTGTCTCCCTCGATCGTCACTATCGGCTCGGACAGCCCCATCGCGTTAACGCGGTTTTCTATAACCGACCGCGTCTGTTCCATTATGTTCGGAAGATCCTGCTGGTCTATGCTGCCTGTCTGAGCTTCCATTACGACGTAAACGCCGCCCTTGATGTCGAGTCCCAGCTTGATATCCTTGTTGATCGGGCCTATGGACTTGCCCCCGACGGTGACGCCGTGGAGCGTAGCCACCCAAATCAACACTATCAGAGCTGTTAACGCAACCGCTATTACTTTTTTTGCCATCGAACTTACCCCTAATACACCTATATCTTGTTATTTTGTTTCGCTTTCGCTTTCGCTATCGGAATCGGCATCGCCGTCCTCGGCTTCCGCGCTTTCCTCTGCTTCGGCGGGCTTGAATCCCAGACGCCTGGGCTTTTTGACCGTCTTGGGGGCATCGTCTTCCTGCCCTTCTTCGTCCGCGTCGTCCTTGGCGGCGTCCATAGGCTTGCTCTTCGGAGCGCCCTTCTCGTCAACCTTCGAGACCGCCCACTTCATGAACTCCATCCTGACCTTGTCCGGACCGACCTCTATCATCAGTGCGTCGTCTGAAACGCGCACTATTTTGCCCTTCAGTCCGCCGATGGTCGTAATCCTGTCGCCGGGTTTGACCGCCGACCTCATCTGCTCGACTTCCTTCTGCTTTTTGCGCTGCGGGCGAATCATCACGAAATACATGACCGCGAAAATCAGCACCAGCATGATGATGGACATGTAGCCACTCGACCCGCCGCTGCCACCTGATGAAGGTACACAGCCGCCAAGCGTGAGCATTATTGCTATAACCGATACGAGTGCAAGAAACTTCTTCATTAACTATTCCTTTCATGTTAAAACGGATGTGCCGCTCCTGTTGCCTAACACAACTTTATGTATTATATCCTAAAACGCTCATTATTAAAAGAAAAAATGGGCATAATAATGAAAAAATAATGGAAACAAACAAAAAAACCTCATGAGCGGCATTTGCTCGCCATGAGGTTTTTTCTTGGTGCGGTCAAGAAGACTCGAACTTCCACGCCTTGCGGCACACGGCCCTCAACCGTGCGCGTCTGCCAATTCCGCCATGACCGCAGCTTGTCTTTTTT
>JAIRPQ010000160.1 GCA_031256875.1 Eubacteriales Family XIII. Incertae Sedis bacterium
CAAGTCTTTGAGAGAAGGCGACAAGGTCTCGTTCGATACAGAGCCTGACCCCAAGGATAGCGGCAAGCTGCGCGCTGTCAATGTCATGATGCAATAGCAATATCGCGTTACGAAATCAAGAGGGCGGCCTAGGCCGCCCTCTTGATTTTTATTCGGGGAACTATTTCAGCGGAAATAATTTCAGGGGGGATATTTCGCGGCAGTTATTTTTTGCATGCGGACAGGGCGTCGCGGACATGCGCTATCGCCTCTGCCGCTAGGGCGTCGCGGTTCTTCGGCGTCACCTCCATGATGCGGACGCTCCCGCGCGCGCGCACCTCGTCGAGGAACGTGGTGCGGCGCGGCTTGATGACCCCGAGGACGGGTATATCCCCGTCGAGGCGTTCCAGCACGGCAGACTGGAACGCGGAGGCACCGCTCTCAATAAATCCTAGCTCGTCCATCACAACGATCCGCGCGCGCCGCGCCGCCGCCTCGTCCGCCAGGATGCGGACTCCCGTATCGTCAAAAACCTCAGGATAGATTTCGAGCATGCGCCCGCCAGAACGGCGGACGGCGGCGGGCTTCACGCCATGCCGCGCCAAATCGCACATGCCATCCCGGCCATCCTCTCGTTCGCGCCCGCCATGTGCCGACGCTTGGCATGGGCTATCGCCAGCGCCGCCAAACGGCAGGATATAGAGCCGCTCCAAGCCCTTTTGATCGGGAGCGTCCCAGACCGTGCGAAAGCCGGCAGGCGCGAGCCCAAGCCGCGCCACCACCTTTCCTATAATAGTAGACTTCCCAACCTGGATATCGCCTGTCAAAAATAGATGCATTGTATTATGGCCTTTCCGGGACGTGCCCACCATTTTATTATTGCAGCAATCGACCACACTATTATTATATATTATTAATGTGGCTTTTGGGCATTGCCCACATAGATGCTACGAGGGTGGCGTTCCCTGCCCTTTTTTGCCTTTTAGTATTCGCCAGCCGTTGGGGATCCTGCTTTTGGGCTTGGAGCTGCCCGCACCGCCCGTGGCATTCGCCGCCACCGCGACCTCTTCGCCCGCGTCATCTGCATGGATGCCGGCGGCCTCCGTCTGGGGGTTTTCCGCGTGCGAGCCCACGGGTACGCCAGCTTCGACATTCACCATAGGCGCGACCGTTTCCGCGCCGTTATTGTTATTGGATGAGCCAAGGCGAAGCGAATATCCGCCGCTGATGAGGGTGATGAGCTTTCGGCGCAGCAGCAGTGCGCCGCAGATGCATGCGGTAAAAACGAGTATGATGATAATCGCGCCGCGGTAATCCCCGCTCGCCAGCCGGTCCCCGACGAGGGTGCAGACGAGGGTGGACGGCGCGTTGCCAGCGGCCACAGCGACAAGGTAGCGGCCGAACGAAACCTTCGTGCGCGCGAATATATGCGGAAGCACGCCGTTCGGAATCCCAGGTATCATGTAGACGTAAAACGCAACAAGCTCTGGGTGCGGCATGCGGTTCAGCGATTCGGGGTTCAGGAAGAACGGCAGCTTGCCTTTTTTCTTCGGGTTGGCCGCTTTTTCCTCGCGCTTTTTTCTGCGCTTCGGGAATACGTGATCAAGCGTCGCGCTGAACTGCCGCAGAGCCACGAACACGATCATATTGCCGAGGACAGCGCCCAAAAGGCAGATCATTAGCCCATTCCACGTGCCGTACACGAGCCCGGCGGGTATCTGGATGAGCAGCGCGGGGACAACCGTCGTGATGACCTGCAAGGCCTGCAGGCACGCGAGCACAGGGATGCCTCGAATCCCGTGGGCGTGGATGATCTCAATCGCGCCGCGCCCGTCCTGGTTATGGAATATGTCAACGAGGATAGGGATGAGCGCCACGCAGAGCAGCACGATAAGCCCGACGATAAACACCAGCGTTATTAATGATAGATACGTTTTTTTCCTGTTTCTCATATTTCGGGCCGCTATCAACCGACAGCCCCAAGCGCCGCGCATGTGTCGATTGAGGCAGGGGCAGTAAACAAATAACCGATGAAATATCATAGCACAAAAATATAATTATTGACAAGTGCGCCGAATCCCGTATAATATAATAGCGCCTCAAAAAAGCCAAAGAGGCAGGCAACAGAAAAAAAGGGGCCTTAGCTCAGCTGGGAGCGCGAGCAAAATGGTAAACCACCCCAAAGGATTGCTCCCGAACGTATGGCATTGAAAACAGAATATATTCCACATAACGTGGGGCCTTAGCTCAGCTGGGAGAGCGCCGCGCTGGCAGCGCGGAGGTCAGGGGTTCGATCCCCCTAGGCTCCACCATTCTCGAAAATCGTTGAAATTTCAACGATTTTCTGCTATCTCTTGTAGTGTCGTTTCACTGCACACTATCGGCTCATCTGTATTGGGTTCCCCAAGATACATCCCTAACTGCCCGCAGTCCACCGTTAGGTCAATCTCGACCTCGTAACCACGTTTCACGCGCACCGCGCTGAACATCCGCGACAGTATCATCTTCTTGGTTTCTATGTCGCAGGTGTCGTACAATTCCGACCATCCTTGTATGCTTGCGAACTGCTCCGACAATGCCGACTTCATCTGCTCGCCGTTTCGCAGGCTTTCCTCGAACTCTCGGACACGCCGCTCCGATTCTGCTGCCTTTTCTTTCGCTTCTTCGTAGAGTTTGTTGAGTAAGTCTGAGTTGAGTTTGCTCTCGCCGCGAATCACTTTTATAACCTCTGCCTCATACTCATGAGTTTCTGCCGTGTGCGCCTGCAAGTCGGCCTTCGCCTTTGCGAGCGCCATCCGATTTTCCGCAATGCTCTCGGCGCAGCGCTCCTCGATGATGGCTTCTTTCGGCAAATCGTTCAGCCGCGCGAACAGGCTGCGGATCACTTCATCCACCACCTTGTCGAGCTTCCTGACGGTGTATCCCGTCTGCCCGTCGCAGCGGTGCTTGTGGCGGGTCTTGTTGTAGCATACGTAGCGCGTCCTCGGCGTCACGGTCACGCCCCCGTCCCTGCGTACATATTTTTTGCCATTGGTCGTCACGATGAGCCGGCCGCCGCAATGACCGCAGAACACATTGCCTGAGAGAGCGGAGCTTCCTTTCGTGTTGAGCGGAACGTGCCGCTGTTCCTGAAATGCCAGAGAGCGTTGCTCTTTGAGCTTTTGCGCAGCCTCAAAGATTTCAGGCTTGATGATTTGCAGGTCAGAGAATATATCCGTGACTGTTTCGCCGCTTTTAAGCACCCCTGTGTAGGCGTTGTTTTTCAGCATGCCGTTGATGGTCACGTTGGTGAAGTTCTCTCCCTTGCGGTTCATCATGCCATGCTCGGTGAGGTAGGTTGAGATTCGCTGCGAGCCGTAGCCTTTCGCGAGGTAGAGGTCGAAAATCAGGCGGACTACCGCCGATTCCTGTTCGTCTATCTCAATCTCATAAAGCTCGTGGCCGCGCTTGTTGACCCTGCCGCGTTTGACAAGGCGGTAGCCGAACGGCGCGACGCCGCCGCGGAACCGCCCCTCCTGCACGATTTGGGAAAGCCGCTCCTTGGTGCGGATGGATGTCTTTTCGGATTCGCCTGCCGCCTGCCAGAAGCGGATGTAGTTTGTGAGCTTGTCAACGTGATGCTCGAACCGCTGCTCGCCCTCCTTGACGCTCCAAACCTCTATGCCGTGTTTTACGAACCACTCGACTATGAAAGGCGTTTCGTCGTCTATTCTTCCAAGCCTGTCGAACATGAACACGAGCAGCACGTCGAATTTGCCCGCAAGCGCGTCCTGCTGGATTTCCTGTATAGCGTCGCGCTCTTTTGCAGACACCTTGTAGCCTGAGACACCGAACTCTGAAAGTTCGCGGCAAAGCTCCCAATCCGCCCTCTTGTCAATGAACTCCTGGCACGCCTGCTTTTGCATCGGGATGTCAAATTTATCATCCAATCCGCCTGTTTGCTTTACGCGGTCAACCTATTTCTTGGTTGACACCCTGTAAAGACTGATTACTCTTTTCTTCTTCATATGACCGTCATCCTCTCTTTTTGTGATGGGGTAATGGCGGTTCTTTTGAAGATACCGCATATTCACTTGTCAAGGAACAGTGCAGGATTTCATACCCGCCTCAATTACCCTGATGTCCAGACGGCGTCTGGACATTTAAGTTGGTCGCACTATTGTGAATTGCTTTCCGTGTCTGACACCGATGCAAGAAGTTTTTATGGTATGGTGTTTTACAACAAGATTCTGAAAGCCTATGTCCTGATCGACTTGAAAATCGGTTCCCTGAAATTTGAAAATGTCGGTCAGATGAATGGATACGTAAATTACTACGAAATCGAAATGTTCCGCTCCGTGCGGTCAAGCCCTAGCTTCTCGCGGAACGGGTGTAGCACGTTTATCTCGCTCAGGTAGTAAGTCAGGCGTTTTATCATTTCGTCGGGCGATTTGCCGAGCAGAAAATCTTCGCGCTTGAGCTTGCCGAAGATGTCCTCTGCGTATTCGGTAATGACGTTGCTCATGCAAAACGGGTTGCCCTTTGAGATATTCACGGTACGGGGCTGACCCGCCCAATCAAAAATATCGCGGAAGATGGCGTGGTGGATGCCGCAAAGGTGCTTGAAGTCGAGCTTGCCGCGCACAGGCTTGTCCATGATCCCCGCAACCGTTGCGGCGGTTATCTCGCGTTCCGCCACGGCAAGCGCCGCTCCGTCTGTGATTCCGAGCTTGTTTTTCAGCACGTTTGAGTTGGGATAGCAGTATCTGCTGTCCCACTCGTATTCGTAATCATACACGCTCATAGGCAGTACTGCTCTTTTGGCTGTGCTTTTTGATTAGGGCTTGTACGGTTCGCTCGACGGTCGTCCTGCCCTCAAAAATATCCCTCAGGCGGCTCTTGTCCTCATCGGTAAGGGGCATACCTTCCATCGCCATCGTAGCGTCCACCTCGCGGATTTTCTGCTCTGTATCTCTCATAACGCACCTGCCTTCATTTGCATGATTCTCTGCAAGTCGCCTCTATCCATAGATCTTCATCCTTTCCCTGTTCAGCTCGTCCACAAGCCACGGCGTTCGCCGCCTTGTGGATTCCTGTTCCAGCGCGCTCGTCGTAACCAGGTCGACAGGCTTTCCGACAGCCTCGGCCAAGTCGTTGTGAAGGCCGCTTCCGCAAGCGGCATGTCCTGTTGCGCTTGCCTTTAATATATTATACACCGCGAGCAGGCGGATTTGCCATGCGGGTGGAGTCCTGTTTTGTCATACGTCGGCATCTTCATCCGCCCCTTGTTTCCGTGGCCATGCCGCCTATGCGGAACTTGCCCGCCACAGGCTCGCCATCGGCAAGGTTCACCGCAACATAAAGGTTGCGCTTTACGCTGCGAACATAGCCTTTTTTTAAATAGCTTTTCAAAAGCGTTCCCGCTGTGTTATAGTTGCTTGCAAGGATACAGACTTGTTTCCTTGTGAAACAGCCCATCGCCAACAGGTCGCTGTAATACTTCATAACCGCACCTCGCTTGGAATTTGTTTTCTTTAATTATATATTATTATGGTCGGAAAATCAACCATTAAACCAAAAAAATAAAGCAACTACAAATTGGCGTCTGACGAGGGCAATTAGACGCCGATTTTTTCCCTTGCTCATCGTTCCATGCCGATAGCTTTTGGCGCGGGTTCGGCAGGCGATTATCGTGGTATAATAATACTGTTGCTGGAAGTGGTTTTACGGAGGATTATACTATGGCAATTCCAAAATATGATGCGATATACAAAGAGCTTCTGATTGCTATCTCTGACGGCGACGCATACAGCATTGATGCCGTCAGGAACAAGGTTGCTGAAATGAAAGGCGTTACAGAAGATGAGCGCACTATACTTTTGGAGAGCGGGAGCAAGCCAATTTTCAATGATCGAGTCGGATGGGCGCGCACATATCTGAAAGCGGCAGGATTGTTGAGCTATCCCAAGCGCGGATTTAGCCAGATTACCGATGAGGGGCGGAGGGTGCTATCCGACGATTCTGTAACCATTGACAACAACCTTCTCCGCAATTACGCGAGCTTTATAGATTTCCAATCCCGTTCTAGGAATTATTTGCCCACCGCCGCCGCAGCTGACAGCAATGACCAATCGGAAAGCAATGCCACGCCGGCCGAGCGATTGGAGTCGGCTTTTTGCGAGATCAATTCATCGCTAGAAGACGAGCTGCTTTCAGAGATAATGGGCCTGTCGTCCGCATTCTTTGAGAAGTTAGTTGTTATGTTGCTTGTCAAAATGGGATATGGCGGCTCGCTTGGTGAAGATGCTGGTCTGGTAACAAGAATGAGCGGTGATGAGGGCATTGACGGTGTTATTCGCGAGGACAAGCTCGGATTCAGCAACATATATATTCAGGCAAAAAAATGGGATATCGCGCGAAAGGTCAATCGCCCTGATATCCAGGCGTTTGTCGGGGCAATAGCAAATAAGGCGGGCAAAGGTCTTTTCATCACGACAGCGTCATTTTCGGATGGGGCAAAGCAATGTGCAAAGGAGAATCATGTGGTCCTTATAGACGGCAATAAACTGACATCGCTGATGAATGAATATGGCTTAGGTGTATCTATTACCCAAACCTATGATATCAAGAAAATCGATTCGGATTTTTTCAGTGAGTGATTGGATGAGTTGCGTTATGCGTGGAGATAACGCAATTGAGAGAATACCGAGGAGATGAAGGACTATGTGGAAATGCCCGAACTGCGGGCGCGAGTTTGAGAATGTGGGACAGCACCATTTCTGCTCCGCGCCGCCGAAAACCATCGAGGAATATATCGCCGCGCAGGACGAGGGCGCACAGGCGCGGCTGCGCGAGGTGTATGCCGCGATAAAGGCAGCGCTGCCTGACGCGGACGAGAAAATCTCGTGGCAGATGCCGACATTCTGGAAAGGGCGAAACCTCATCCATTTCGCAGCGTTCAAAAAGCATATCGGGCTGTACCCGGGCGGCGAGGCGACCGCAGTTTTCGCGGAAAAGCTGGCAGGTTACAAGACGAGCAAGGGCGGCATACAGCTGCCGAACAGCAAACATCTGCCGCTGGATCTGATAACCGAAATCGCGCTTTGGTGCGGGGAGAATAACTCTAAATGATGAGCAGGTAGAGCAGGCAGCATCTAAGTAGCCAAAATATCCGCCAGATCGGACAGCGAGGTGATCCCCTCGGGCTTCATCTCCAACGCGGCTTCGAGTTCGTATGACACCACCTTGCCGCCTACTATCCCTACCGCCTTGCCCGCTATGTCGGCGTGCAGCAGCCTGACCGCTTCGTATCCGAGCCTGCTCGCTATCATGCGGTCCTTGGCCGTGGGCGAGCCCCCGCGCTGCAGGTATCCCAGTATCACCATCTTCACGTCCAGCCCCGTGCGCTCGCGGATCGTGCTTTCAAGCTCCGCCGTGGAGATATGCACCCCCTCGGCTTTCAGGATGATGCTCGACATCTTGCCCTTGTTCCTGTTCTCGATGAGCACGCGGCAAACCTCGTTCATGTCCACCTCTCGCTCGGGTATGAGTATGACCTCCGCGCCGCCCGTGATGCCCGCGTAGACCGCGATATCGCCGCATTTCGCGCCCATTACTTCAATAATAATAGTGCGGTCGTGGCTCTCCGACGTGTCGCGCACGTTGCCGATGGCCGACAGCACCGTGTTGACCGCCGTGTCGAACCCGATCGTATAATCCGAAAATCCGAGGTCGTTGTCTATCGTCCCAGGCAGCCCGATAACATTGATGCCCGCCTCCATCAGCTTCGCCGCGCCGCGCAGTGACCCGTTGCCGCCGATGACGATAAGCCCCTCTATCTGAAAGCTTTCGAGCATGTTCAGCGCCATCCTGAAGCCCTTGTCCGTCATGAACGTCTTGCTCCTGGCGGTTTTCAGTATCGTGCCGCCCCTGTGTATTGACCCGCTGACGCTGCGGCTGTTCATCTCGGATATCTCGCCCGCGATAAGCCCCTCGTAGCCGCGCTCGATGCCGTAGATTTCCATGCCGTGATTGACGGCCCCGCGGACAGCCGCCCTGATTGCCGCGTTCATGCCGGGGCTGTCCCCGCCGCTCGTCAGCACTCCGATTCGTTTCATAAAATTACTCACTCTCCCTTCAATTTTTTTCCATTTATCTTATATTATTCTCTATAATTATATCATAAATTATTAAATTTCCATTAAATACGCGTTATATTGCCCTGTCATATGTGGTATGATAGAATAACTATTGGATAGTGCTGTGCGGCAGAGGGGAGTGGGTTCGCCGCATATAGAAAGAAAGGAAGGGAATGTATGTTAAAGTATATCGATCACAAGAAGATGGGCAGAGGGCATCACGGGTGGCTGGACAGCCATTTCCATTTCTCGTTCGCGGATTATTACAACCCCGATAATATCCATTTTGGGGCGCTTCGGGTCATCAACGACGACCTTGTGAAGCCCGGGACGGGGTTCGACACGCACCCGCACGAGAACATGGAAATCATCTCCTACGTCGTGGACGGCGAGCTGACGCACGGCGACAGCATGGGCAACAAGGAGACGCTGACGCGCGGGCAGGTGCAGTACATGAGCGCGGGCACGGGCGTGTGGCACAGCGAGCACAATCTGGGCACGGACACGCTGCGGTTCCTGCAGATATGGATAATGCCGGACGGACAGGGCTACGAGCCGAACTACGGGGATTACCGCTTCGATTTTTGTGGCCGCGTTTCGCGCTGGCTGCCTATTGCCACATGGACGGAAAACAAGGATTCCGAAGCGCCGATAAGGATACACCAGGACGTGAACGCCTATGCGAGCTTCATCCGCGAGGGCGAGGAAATTGACTTCGCCGTGGGCGCGGGCAGGCAGGCTTATATGGTGCTGATAGAGGGCGAGGCCGAGGTGAAGGGCGCACAGGGCGCGGGCGATTCGGCGCTGCGGCTCGTCGAGCGTGACGCCGCCGAAATCACGGAGGAAAACATTAAGCTGACAGCCGTGAAGGACTCGCATCTGATTGTTATCGAGATGGCTAAGGGGTAAGTCTTAAATTATTCCAATTAACGCTTTGTCAAGACGGCGGGAAGCCCTTCCTGCCGTCTTTTTTTTGGATTTTTCTATAAATTATCGCTTTTATGATTGACATGAACGGCGGCGCAAATTATACTGAATATATTAGGTGAACGTATTCAGTAAGTATTAGTTATCGCATTGTCGTGCCGTGTTTCAAACAATAAAACAGGAGGAGGTGCAGCGTATGCAAACGAAGGATAGTCTGATGGCTATTTTCGGCAAGAAGGGCGTGATCGATGACCCAAAGGCTCTTGCGCCCTATGCAAAGAACCAGAGCTTCGACCAGCATTTCACGCCGTGGTATGCCGTCAAGCCGGACAGCGTGGATGATGTCCAGGAACTGGTGAAGTGGGCCAACAAGACGGGAACACCGCTCGTGCCGGTGAGCAGTACGGGAGTGAAGGTCAGGGGAGATAGCGTACCCAGCGTACCGGAAGCGGTCATTGTCGATCTGAGCGGTATGAACAAGGTTCTGAACGTGAACCGCCAGCAGCGCATGGCGGTCATCGAGCCGGGAGTCACGTATGAACAGCTGAACAAGGAGCTGGCGAAGCAGAACATGGTCATACCGATCAGCATGAAGCCGAAGAAGGGGCAGTCGGTGCTGACCGACCTGCTCGAGGCCGTGCCGAGGCTGAACCCGATGATACAGTGGAATTTCTTCGATCCGCTGCGCTGCGTGGAAGTGACTTGGGGCGACGGTACGCGCATGTTCACGGGCGAAGCCGCAGGCGGCCCGCTCGATCTTAAGAAACAATGGGACAAGCAGCAGTGGCAGGTGCAGTATATGGGTCCTTGGATGACGGACTATGTGCGTCTCGTCACGCAGGCGCAGGGCAGCATGGGCATCGTCACATGGGCATCCGTAAAGACTGCCGTAAAGCCGACGATTCATCAGCTATACCTAGCGGCTGCGGACAGCCTTGAAGCCCTCGAAGGTTTTGTATACAAAGCCATCTGGACGCGCTTCCCCGACGAGATTTTCATTCTGAACAGGGCACAGGCGGCGAACATTATGGGCAAGTCGCCGGAGGAGATCGCCACGCTGAAAGAGGTGCTGCCGCCGTGGATAGCCGCAGTTTCCGCAGCGGGGCGCGAGCTTATCCCAGAGGTGCGTTTTGAAGCCAGGTCGAAAGACCTCATCGATATAGCGCAGGCCAACGGGCTCGACCTGAAGGAAGGCGTCGCGAACCTGTCGGGCAGGGCGCTCTACGAAGAAGTTTCCCAGGTGGACAGCGGCAAGGTGTATTGGAAGGATGTATACGCCGGCGGGCACCAGGACGTATTCTTCCTGACACAGCTCGAAAAAGCGCCGATGTTCCTTGCCGCGGTGCGCGAGATAGCGGAGGACATCGGATACCCGACGGAGGACATAGGGGTGTACGTCCAGCCGAAGCATATCGGTTCGAGTTATCACATGGAGTTCACTTTCCCGTATGACAGGGACAGCGCGGCCGCGGAAGCCCGCGTGCGCGAACTGACTGACGCGGTGAGCGTCGCGGTTTCGGATCTCGGCGGGTATTTCTCCAG
>JAIRPQ010000161.1 GCA_031256875.1 Eubacteriales Family XIII. Incertae Sedis bacterium
TACAACATAACGCTTTCGGTGGTCGAAGATTCGACGGCGCAGATAGGCGTGAAGGCGACGGTCGGCACGGGCAGGGCCCCGACGATCAATGTGCCCGCGTACAAGCAGGCGGCTTTGGGTAGCGCGTTTGGCGATGCGCAGTACATGAGCGGCGTGAGCGCGAGCGACCCCGAGGACGGCAACATCACGTCCAGGGTGGTCTTCGACAGGATTGTCAACACGGGTATCGAAGGTTATTACACGGTAGGCTACAGCGTGACGGACTCCGACGGGAACACGGCATACAGTTCGAGCATCGTGTTCGTAGGCCCGTGGGTGGTCGGCAACGGCTACGCGATCAACGCGCACGACTTCTCCAAGAGGGTCGCGCAGGTGACGGGTACGGTGACTGAGATGACCGGCTCGGCAGGGGCGCAGGCAGTGTGCTTCGAGCGCGGCAACCCGAGCTACGGACGCGCGGTCGCGGTGACTGTGACAGACGACGGCGGCTATCCGTCCAAGAGGACAGGCAGCTTCCGCATAGTCATAGCGGTACAGGCGGATCTCAGCGTAGCCAAGGCTATCACAGCCACGGTAACGCTCGGCAACCCGCCGACGCTGACAGTGCCGGTCACGCGCACGATACCTGTAGGCTCCGGCTTCGAGTACATGTTCAACGTGAGCGCGAACGACTCCGAAGACGGCAACATCACGTCCAAGGTGGTACACAACAATCCGGTGAACACGAGCGCAGTGGGCGCGTACCGCGTGACATACAGCGTGACCGACTCGGACGGCAACAACGTCCAAAAGAGCTGCATGGTGCTGGTAGGCAGCGGCTGGGTCGTGAGAGGCGGATATGCCATCTACGCTGAGGACTTCGCGAAGAAGCTCAGCGAGGTGACAGGCACCAGCTCCGAAGCGCGCCGCTTCGCCAAGGCGGTGGCGGTATGGGTCGGCGATCAGTCCAGCCCGAGCTTCGGCAGGTTCATGGCGGTGTCAGTGCTGTCGCTCGGCGGCTACAAGAAGGCGGCCGGACACTATGACATCACGTTCGCCGTACAGGAAGCGACATCGGTCAGGACGACTATAAGGGCGACCGTCAGCGACGACAGCCCGAAGGCGCCCGTGACCAACGTGACGAACAACAACACCACGACGCCGGCAACGCCGCCTGTGGTAATCAACAACGAAGCACCGCCGGCAGCGGAGCCGCCGCAGATAACGGTAGAGCCGACGCCGGTAGAGGTAAACTATCCGACGGAAACGGCCATAACCGACGAGCCAACTCCGGAGTCCGGTGGACCTGAGCCGACGGGCAACTGGTACCTGATAGACTTGCTGCTGGCGATAGGCGCGATGATTCTGGGCTTCTGGCTGATGGCATACGCGCTGCGCAGGAAGGACGACGAAGAAATGCAGAACACCACGCGCGGCAAGCAGATAAGGATGTGGGGCGTACTGGGCATAGCGTTCGGGATAATAGCCATAGTAGTGCTGCTATTGACGCAGCAGTTCGACGGTGACATGCGGATGATTGATATCTGGGCGATACTGTTCGCCGCGATATTCGGAGTCGAGTTGCTGGCCGTCATAGGCGTCCACAGCAAGAACCGCGACGAGTGGGATGCCGAGAGAAGCATCTGACGCACCCGTAAAACAGCTTCGGGCCTCCGGCATTGACCGGAAGCCCGAAGTGTAGTAATATGGATGCATTGGAGTATAGTTACCGTCAGGAGAATTTGATGAGCAAAATTAGCACGAGCAAGAAAATAATTATTTTGGTGGCAGTCATAGCCGTGGTCTTTGTATTGATTTTGGTCAAGGCCCTCGGCGGCGACCAGACGGCGCCCGACCCGGGTGCGTCCTCGGCAGGAGTCACGGAGTCCGAAAGCTCCGGATTCGTCATGGAGGACAGCGCCACCGTGGATGTGGACATCAAGGACGACGGCGCGGCCGCGGACGAGAACGCCACGACTGGAGCCGCTACGGAATAGTGGCGGCGGCCGACAGGCAGAAGGAACAGCGAAGGGGACTGCGCGAGCAGCCCCTTTCGTTTCGGTTTTTATGGTGTATAATTATCATATGGCTTATAAAGTGAAATTGAATCAATTCGAGGGGCCATTCGACCTGCTCGTGTATCTCATCGAGAGCGCGGAGATGAACATCTACGATATACGCATATCGGAGATAACGTCGCAATATCTCGCGCATATCAGGCTCATGGAGGAGCATGACGTGATGGTGGATGCCGAGTTTCTGGTGCTGGCCGCCACGCTGATTGAGATAAAGTCGAAGATGCTGCTCCCGAGGATAACACCCGAGGGCGAGGAAGTGGAAGACCCGCGCGAGGGGCTGACGCAGAGGCTTGTCGAATACGTGCAGTACAAGCGCCGCGCCGCGGCCCTAGAGGAGCTGATGGACGCGGCGTCGATGAAGCACGCAAAGCCGCAGGAGGATTTGACCCCGTGGACGGGCGAGCCGGACGAATACCTGAATATGGACATGGAGATGTTCATGTCCGCGTTCAGGGCGTTCATATACAAGCGCCAGAAAAACGAGGAAATGCGCCAGATGCGCGAGCATATAGAGCGCGAGAAGATGAGCGTCGTGAAGAAGAAAACGTTCATCGAGAGGATACTTCGCGCGGCCATAGGCGGCATAGTGCGTTTTCGCGAGCTGCTGGCGCCGGAGGCGAGCAAATACGATAAGGTGGTGACGTTCGTGTCGCTGCTTGAGCTGGTGAAAAGCGGGGCTTGCTCCGTGCGTCAGGAGGGGAATTTCCGCGAGATAGAGGTAGAGAGGGTAGCAAAGTGACAACAAAGAAAACGATCAAGGCGGCATTCGAGTCCATGATGTTCGTGTGGGGCGACCCGCTCGACGCTAAGACGGCCGCGAACGCGATGAACATCGACAAGGCCCAGGCGCTCGAATATTTTCGCGAGCTGGAAGCCGAATATGACGAGCAGGAGAGGGGCATCCGCATCCGCGAGGTGGACGGCAAATTCCAGTTCATCACCTATGACGGCAACTACGACTATATACGCTCCATCGTGACCCCAGCGAAGGAAAGGCGGCTCACGCAGGCCGCGCTCGAAACGCTGGCCATCATCGCCTACAAGCAGCCCGTCACGAAGGGCGAGATAGATTCGATACGCGGCATCAGGAGCGAGCGCGTCATAGACGGCCTCATAAAGAAAGGGCTCGTCTGCGAGCGCGGCAGGTCGAACGCGGTCGGCAGGCCGATTCTCTACGGCACGACGGACTTCTTCCTGACGAATTTCGACCTGAAAACCATCAAGGAGCTGCCGCAGATAGAGGACATAGAAGAAGCAATACAATACGCCGAACCCCTAACGCCAATGGACATAAGGCAGACAAGCCTGGAGCTGGAAGAAATCGCGGGGGCAACGAGTGACCCCGAGGTGGGATCGTGAGCGCGCCCCGCATCCGCCTGGTGGCCACCGACCTTGATGCCACCCTGCTGAACCGCGAGCACATGATGCCGCACGAGAACAAAGCGGCGCTGGAACGCTGCATCGCCGCCGGCGTAGAGGTCGTGGTAGCCACGGGAAGGGCGATATCGACCGTTCCGCGCGAGGTTCGCGACGTCGAGGGCATCAGATACCTGATTTGCGCGAACGGCGCGAACATCTACGACAACGCCACGGACGAGCGGCTATACGCCAAATTCCTGAGCCGCGAAGCCATCGAAAGCGTCTGGGATCTGATGGAGAACGCCGCCATCATGAAAGAGCTGTTCTGGAACGGCGACCCATACACAAGCCGCGATGCCCTGGACAATCTCGCGCGCTTCGGCGTACCCGACTGGTTCAGCGAATACGTGCTCTCCACGCGCCTCCCCGTAGACGACCTCGAAAAATTCGCCCGCGAGCATATCGACGAAATAGAGAACGTCAATTTCAATTACGCAAATTACAATATCAGGGATTTCCTGGTGGAGCGCCTGAAGCGCGACGACGGCAGGCTCTATACGCTGACGGCCTCGCTGCCCTTCAATATCGAGATAGGCGGGATGGGCGTGGACAAGGCGGGCGCGGTCGCGCAGGTCGCGGAATGGCTGGGCATAGCCCGCGAGGAATGCATGTGCTTCGGCGACAACAGCAACGACGTATCCATGATAAAATGGGCGGGCATAGGCGTAGCGGTAGCAAGCGGCGTACCCGAAGCCGTAGAAGCCGCGGACTACGTAACAGCAGCAGCGCAAGAATGTGGCGTAGCCAAAGCCATAGAGCATTTCGGGCTATAGGCGGCAAAACGCCCACTATTTCCATTAACTGGGAAGCCGCCCTTTTCTGTTAACTAAATGCACCGTTTTTTGTTAAGTGAACATGCTCTTTTTTGTTAAGTGGCACAGCTATTTCTTCGCGTACCTAAAAATATTGTATATATGCCGCTCGACTACGGGGCCTCTTTCGTTGCTGACTCTGCCGATATACGTTTTCTTGGAGCTCACCGAGCCGTTGTATGTTACACCACTTCCCGCGTAGATCTGGGTATGCCATCCCGTATAGCCCAGCTGGTCGCCTGTTTTGAGCTGGTGCAGCGGCAGGTAAAGCACGACTCTTGTGGACTTTTTGGATTTTTTCTCCGCGTTGTTTCGAATATCGGCTGCTGTATAGTCACATGAGATGGATGTTTTGTGGGTCGCCATATATTTCTTGCCCACCTTGTATACGATGTTTTTCTTGTCGGTCTTGCCCTTCGCTGTTTCCTTCTTGTTCTTTATCAGGACATTTACGGCCTTGTACACAGATGCCCCGCCCAGCACCACGCGATTATGCCTAGCTGTATTCTCAAAATATGTCGTGAAACTTTCTGAGTAATACCCTCTGGCGTTCGGGCCGGCCAGATAGTCCGCAGGGTTGAGGCGGATGTACGTACCGGTCTCAGGGCGATAGGATTTCCCGTATTTGTACTGCGGCTTGGTGTCTTTGTAATACGACCTGGAGGTCATATTGAAAACCCCGTAGACATCCGCTTTCTTTTTGTTTTTATAGAACACGATGACCATGCGTGGGTAGGAGTCACCCCATGAATGAAATTCCAAAACGGCATTGGCGGGGAATTTTTTCGCGAGCGACACCGTGCCCACCTTGATGTTCATGTTGGGAAAATGCAGGCCATAGCCGTCCCATATCTGGTTTGGCAGCGTCAGCCCGTTCTCGATGCTGCGCAGATCCCACGTATCCTTTGCCGTGCCTTTGATATGCCATTTGGTGAAGTTGACCTGGATATCGCTCCCGCTCCCGTCGGCGTGCGCGGCGGCCTGCGGCGTGAATGCCCCCGAAAAAATCAGAGCCGCACACATCAGCGCGATAAGCGCCCAACGCCTGAACCCGTTACTGCATCTGTTACTGTGCCTGTTACTCGAACAATGGACTAGCGTATTCATTTTTGCCCTCCAATTCCAATCGATGATTACCAATAATTATTCAACAATTATTCAGCGATAATTAATCCAATGGGGTTTTGGTGGATGTCTGCACGTAACGAAAAACACATGCCCCTCACTGATAATATTACAATAATTTTTAATCAATAGCAAACATATTGCGAATCCACGAATTTCAACGCTGCGGCTGTCGCTGGCATTTCGTGGCAGCAGAATTAATCATTTTGTAATAATCTTGGCGTTGACACACACAAGACCTTGTGCTTTAATAGATATACACCTCATAGATATAGATTCTGGATAGATTCAATATTACTAAGAGATGATAGGCAGAGGGGGCTACTACCAGCCGTTTCCTGGCGCGATTCGATGATGTTTTTGCGCGGCTTAGCAGGTGATTATAGGTTTATTTAGTTAGAAGGATTAAGGTCAAAGATGTTTAAAAGTATCAAGAAAAGGGACGGGAGAAGCGTTGAATACGATATCGCGAAGATAAGCTCGGCCATCGAGAAGGCGATGGACGCCAGCGGGCGCGGGGACGCCGAGGAGAGCGTAAGGCTGGCGGCCGAGGTGGAGCGCAGGCTTGCGGCGCGCTACGAGAACGACGCGCCGGATGTCGAGTCGATCCAGGACGAGGTGGAGTCTGTCCTCATGGACAGGGGCTACCCGCTGGTCGCGAAGAGGTATATCCTCTACCGTGCTGAACGCAGCCGCACGCGCGAGCGCAACACGCGGCTCATGCGCACGCTGGACGAGCTGACGTTCAGCGACGCGAAGGAGAGCAATATCAAGCGCGACAACGCGAACATCGACGGCGACACGGCGATGGGCATCATGTTGAAATACGGCTCTGAGAGCGCGAAGGAATACTATGAAAAATACATCCTCTCGCAGCAGCAGTCGGAAGCGCACAAAGGCGGTGACATCCACATACACGATTTCGATTTTTACACGCTGACCACGACCTGCTGTCAGATAGACATCAAGAAGCTGTTCAGCGGCGGGTTTTCGACGGGGCACGGGCATCTGCGCGAGCCGAACAGCATCCACAGCTACGCGGCGCTCGCGTGCATCGCGATACAGTCGAACCAGAACGACCAGCATGGCGGGCAGAGCATCCCGAATTTCGACTACGGGCTTGCGCCCGGCGTCGCCAAGACCTACCGCAAGATTTATATCACGAACTATATCAAGGGACTGCGGCTGCTCGCGCCTGACGCGGAGCTGACGGACGACGAGGTTCGCGGCGTTTTCGCGCGGCTTGCGGACGAGCAGGGCTATGTGCCGCGCCTGCGCATGAACGGCGAGTACAAGGCCGCCGAAACCGCCGCGTTCGGAGAAGCGACGGGCGGGGCCGTTTCCGAGGAGATGGTCGGGCGCGTCCATGATTTTGCCGTGGATGCGGCGGAGGTGGAAACGGAGCGCGAAACGCTTCAAGCCATGGAAGCCCTCGTCCACAACCTGAACACCATGCATTCCCGCGCGGGAGCGCAGACGCCTTTTTCGAGCATCAACTACGGGACGGACACAACGCCCGAGGGCCGGCTCGTCACGCGGAGCGTCATGCTGGCGACCGAGTCGGGCATGGGCAGCGGCGAAACGGCCATCTTCCCCATCCATATTTTCAAGGTAAAAGAGGGAATCAACTACAACGAGGGCGACCCGAACTACGACCTGTTCAAGCTCGCCTGCCGCGTGAGCGCGAAGCGGCTTTTCCCGAATTTCTCGTTCATCGACGCGCCCTTCAACATCAAGTATTACGACCCGAAGCGCCCCGAGACGGAGGTTTCGTACATGGGCTGCCGAACGCGCGTACTCGGCAACACCTTCGACCCGAGCAACGAGATAGCCTACGGGCGCGGCAACCTGAGCTTCACGTCGATAAACCTGCCGCGCATAGCGATAGGGGCGCACGGAAATATCGAATGGTTCTTCGCGGAGCTGGAGCGCAAGCTGGAGCTGGTAACAGGACAGCTGATTGACCGCTACCGTATACAGGCCGAGAAAAAGGTACGCAATTTCCCGTTTCTCATGGGGCAGGGCATCTGGATTGGCTCGGACAGGCTCGGCATCGACGACAAAGTGGGCGAGGTCTTGAAGCACGGTACGCTGTCGGTCGGTTTTATCGGGCTGGCCGAAGCGCTCGTCGCGCTGATAGGCAGCCACCACGGGCAGACGCCCGAAGCGCGCAACCTCGGCATAGAGATAGTGGGCTTCATGCGCGACTACCTAGACGCGCTAAGCCGCGAGAAAGAGCTGAATTTCACGCTGCTCGCGACGCCTGCGGAAGGGCTGGCCGGACGTTTCGTGAAGCTCGACAAGAAGAAGTTCGGGAACATCGAAGGGGTGACGGACAGGGATTATTACACGAACGGCTTCCATGTTCCCGTCTACTACCCGATTTCGGCCTTCGAGAAGATAAAGATCGAAGCGCCGTACCACTCGCTGACGAACGCGGGGCATATCACCTACGTGGAGCTGGATGGCGACCCTTCGAATAATCTAGAAGCATTCGAGAGTGTAGTGCGGGCCATGAAAGAGGCCGGCGTAGGCTACGGCAGCGTCAACCACCCCGTGGACCGCGATCCCGTCTGCGGCTACAACGGCATTATAGACGACGTGTGCCCAGGCTGCGGAAGAAGCGAAAGCGACGGTGCGCAAGGCTTCGAGCGCATAAGAAGAATAACAGGCTACCTAGTAGGAACGCTAGACCGCTTCAACGACGCGAAAAGGGCGGAGGAGAAGGATCGCGTGAAACACGATATCTGATGGTGCTTGTCTTTTTTCCGTACTGCGTCGTTGCTGCTCACGATTGGGTGCAGCTGGGAGGCGAAGCCGACTCACATCCCAAGCGCACGTACTGTTAGTACGCTCCGCTCCCAATCGCTCACGCGCCTAGCATTACGAAAAAAATCCTAAGCACCCAAGGTGATATTGGATACCGTTATATTTCGTACACATGGTGTTGATCGATGGGCAATCGTTCTATTCTCGTATCAGGCATAGTCGAGGACTCTATTGTTGACGGGCCTGGGTTGCGGCTGGTGGTTTTTGCGCAGGGGTGCGACAAGCGCTGCCTCGGGTGCCACAACCCTGACTCGCAGCCAATGGAAGGCGGAACGCCGCATTCGGCGCAGGAGCTTTTTCGGCGCGTGGCGGCGAACCCACTCTGCTCGGGCGTGACCCTGAGCGGAGGCGAACCGCTTTTGCAGGCGGCATCGCTGCTGCCGTTCGCGCGGCTGGTCAAGGGGGCGGGACTTTCGCTGGCGATATACACAGGCGACACCTTCGAGCAGATAATGGAACGCGCCGACGAAGCGCAGATGGAGCTGATTTCCCTGGCGGACACCCTGATAGACGGCCCGTTCATAGAGGCGCAAAAAAGCCTGGCCCTGCCGTTCAGGGGTTCGGCAAACCAGCGCATCCTGGACGCACCAAAGTCGCTGGAAACAGGAGCGGCGGTCATCTCAAAAGCGCCGGCCTGGAATCCCAAGGGGTGAAATCACACTTATTCTAAATTATTCCATTATTATAATTATTATATAAACTATCCTTGCGTTCCCTCATAAAAAACGATATAATTATTACACTAACGAAAGAATGGCGAAGAACATGGATTTGCATGGTGGCGATGATAGATGTGAGGTGGAATGATGGTACTGGCAACGGATTTTAATACGCTTGACCCGAAATATTCGCGGATTACTCCGGAGCTGCGCAAGCTGGCGGAGCAGCTCGAGCAGACCGACCGTATCGACCCCGAGCTGTACGTCCGGCACAAGGTGAACCGCGGGCTGCGGGATTTGAACGGGAACGGGGTGCTGACGGGGCTGACGGATATTTCGGAGATTTTGGCGTTCAGGAAGGGCGAAAACGGCGAGAAGCTGCCGACCGACGGGGAGCTGTATTTTCGTGGCATCAATGTCCACGACCTCGTGAACGGATTCATCAAGGAGAAGCGCCCGGGGTTCGAGGAGACGACGTACCTGCTCATATTCGGGAAGCTTCCGAGCAAGTCGGAGCTGTCGCGTTTTCAGGCGCTGCTTGCGAAATACCGCAGCCTGCCGACCAGCTTCGTGCGCGACATCATATTGAAGGCGCCGAGCAGCGACATGATGAACGCGCTCGCGCGCAGCGTGCTGACGCTCCACGCCTACGACACGCGGGCGAACGATACGTCGATTCCGAACGTCCTGCGCCAGAGCCTGCTGCTGATTGCGACGTTCCCGTTGCTCTCGGTCTATGCATATCAGGCGTTCCGCCATTATTTCCATGGCGACGACCTTTTCATACACCTGCCGAAGCCGGAGATGTCCACGGCGGAGAACATCCTTCAGATGCTGCGCAAGGACGGCAATTACACCGAGCTGGAAGCGCGGATACTCGACCTCGCGCTCGTGCTGCACTCGGAGCATGGCGGCGGCAACAATTCCACGTTCACGACGCATGTGGTCTCCTCGTCCGGCACCGATACCTATTCGTCCGTCGCGGCGTCGCTCTGTTCGCTGAAAGGGCCGAAGCACGGCGGCGCGAACATCAAGGTCGTGGGCATGTTTGCAGACATGAAGAAGAAGGTGAAAGACTGGGACGATGATGAACAGGTGGAAGCGTACCTGCGCGACCTGCTGAACAAAAACGCGTACGACAAGGCGGGGCTCATCTACGGCATGGGGCACGCGGTCTATTCCCTGTCCGACCCGAGGGCGAATATTTTCAATGACTTCGTAGAAAAGCTGTCCGTGGAGAAGGGCAGGGAGAAGGAGTACGGCCTGTATAGCTCCGTGGCAAGGCTCGCCCCGAAGGTCATCGGCGACGAGCGCAAGATCTACAAGGGCGTCAGCCCGAACGTGGATTTCTACAGCGGCTTCGTATACAGCATGCTCGACCTGCCGCCGGAACTCTACACGCCGATATTCGCCATAGCGCGCATATCGGGCTGGAGCGCGCACCGCATCGAGGAGCTGATAAATTCAGGCAAAATCATAAGGCCGGCATACATGAGCGTATCAGAGCGCGCAAGCTACCTGGCGCTTGGGGAGCGGTAAGGGCTCTGGCAGCGGACGGCTCCCTAGCGAGCAAAAAACTCCCCCTTCGGTAACGGACCGAAAGGGGAGTTTTTTGTTATTTAAGTAGGAAATCAGTACCCTATCTTCGGAAGATTGTGAGCAGCAACAAGCCCGCCGTCTCTGTTTATGGAATTTTCTCTAAGTCTTTTGGCAATGGCTTTGTTTAATTTCACCACTCCCTCAGGCGAGATGAAATTCCGTGGTTCATCTAATTTTTTATAGAATTTTTTCTTTGCATCTTGGTATGAAGCCATAATTCATCTCCTTTGTATATAAAATAATTTCTGGTTCAGTATATCATATTTTTTAGTTAATTTCAGCATAGTTCGTGAAGCATCGTCATATCATGCCCGTTCCATATTCGCATGTACACGCGTTAAATTGTGGAAACATGCAGGTTGCTTTTCTATTATTGGATAGTGCGCGGTGTCCTCGTTCAAAAGATCCATTATTGCGCCACCATCCTCCTCGGGTCCTCGTGTCGCAATTACATCGAAGGATCTGTACATCAGGATTGTGTTCATATATTTTTTTGAATGCGATGTTCCATCAAGCACTATCTCACTGAATGACAGCGGCGGATGATGGCCAAAATAGTCATCTTCAAGATAGTATTCACAGACCCACACGAAATGTGGGAACGGCAAATGGTCGATGAGGATTTTGTAGTCGATACCATTACCGGAGCTGTGCAGTAAGTGCATTTTATAGTTAGCTCCGGTGATTAAATACATGCGTGTTATCACATATTTGTCGCCAAGCCCTTTTTCATTGAGGCGATTCTGTATATTGAATCGGGGATCATCGTTTTGAATCGCTTCAAATATGCCGCGTGCCTCATCGGAATCCATGTACATCCGCTTGTGCAGAGGAACAATGACATTGCTTATATTATCCAAGCTGTCCACATGATACGGCAAATCCCCATCATCCATTACAACAAAATTATTGCAAAACTCTGCTGTGCTGATGTATAGAAGAGATGAGTCCGCCTTGGTTTCGCATTTTTCCGCAATTCTTTTTTTAATATATGCCCGCTTGCTCTCATCATCCAGTCCTTTGTTGCTGTGTCCAATACAGACGACGGAATGTCCAACCTTGTTTTCTCCGTAATTCAGTCCGACGGCAACCGGTATCCCCGATTCAATATAATGATATACGCGCTCCTTTAATTTAGAAGTGTCGCTATATATACGAGGATGAAATCCAAATTCCGTCAATACTCTCGATAAAATATAATAATCGGTTCCTGATTTGGGCAGTACGCGTTCAGGGGATATCCCTTGTTCAATGCGCGCTATTTCGCTGGGCATTGCACGTTTATAATCGGCATA
This sequence comes from Eubacteriales Family XIII. Incertae Sedis bacterium, assembly GCA_031256875.1. GTDB lineage: Bacteria > Bacillota > Clostridia > Peptostreptococcales > Anaerovoracaceae > JAIRPC01. The sequence goes on from JAIRPQ010000161.1 coordinate 11,796, forward strand.
GTTCGCCGAGAAATAATCCAGTAAGGTGAGGATGGTGTTCTCTACACAGCAGGTGGTTCCGCCATCCTGGGTAGAGAATGGAAAAGCTTTGATTTCCAGGTAGATGCCATGTGTTGCAATTCTATACTTTGTCATTCGGATGAAAATATCCTCGTCCTTAGCAATATATATTTCGGGTTTTAGCAGTGTTTTCCCAATTTCGTGATTTAGCAGCGGGCGGACTGTGCAGCATCCTATAAACGCATCCCGAATAAGCTCAACATTTTTTTTGCGTCCGGTATCAGCGATGTCATCGGGCGAAAGAAAATTCTCGTGAGTAAATTTTCCCGCGAAAAAAGACAGCCTGATACAAAAGCGCGACACATCAAAATGTTGGCTTGAGAAATACATGTAATAGCTGTCCCGAAATTCTTTGTCCACGTGCGATTCCGCAACCATGATAGTGAAGGGCAAATCTATTTTGTCGAGTGCTTTGTGCAGCCATATGGCACCATCTGTCAAATTCGGGGAATCGGTATATGGAGATTCCACATGCTGCGCAAAAAGCTCTTGTATGAACTGTCCCAGTTCATTTTTATTATTAATGATATAGCATGTGTCTTTCAATCCGGTTAATCCTCCCTGTGCTACTTTCTGTCCAATAACTTTCCACTGCGTAATCTATAGAGATTATTTTCACGGTATATTATTTCATTATCCGAGAGTGAATCAAAAGCATTTTGAACGAATTTTCCAGGAGTGTCTGTCGATGAAAATTCGCAACGGTCTCCATCTCTGCGATAGCAATCCCATTTTGGAGACAGGTGTTTGCAAACCTTAGTAGAATACGCCTTCTCTATGGCCATTCTTGAAAAGGGCGAGTGCTTGTATGCATTCAACACGTAGAGCAGCACACAGTAGGCATCATTTGGTACGACAGGGCACCAGCTCGCTATTCTTTTTACGAATAAACTTGTGCCAAAACCAGAACCAATATTAATGGTCGCCTGAACTCTCAAGTCGGCAGCTATCTGCTCCATCGCTTGATTTACCTCGTCGCTAAACAAAACAAATATTGTGGATAGCACGACTAGAACACGAATAAGCGAAGCCTTATATTTAAGGTATCGGGGTTTGCCTGCGGCGCGAGTGCCTGAGAAATAATTTAATGTGTAAACGTATGAAGAACGCTCAGAATCATGGAGGGGTTCGTCCTCTCCGACAGGCTTCTCGTGAAAAAGCGAAATATAATCGAGCAACGCTTCATCGACAGATTCGATGTCGCATGAGTCAATAATCCATGCCTTCAAATCATCTTTGCCGGCGGCAAACACAAATCCGTCTTTTTCGTAGCAACCTAGTCCCTTCTCCATTTATATAGTATATCATCTCATATTCACCGATGCAATAGAAAAATGAAATGTTGTAAAAAAATAGAAAACGCGGTGCAGGAGACGTTCCGTCGCCATTCCCACATATTCCCATGTTTAGGCCGCCAAAAAATGGGTATCAGATATGCATAGGGTAGTACGGAAGGCCCGCTGGGGCTTCCGAGAACAAAACATCATAGGGTACGGAGGCCCGCCGAGGGCGTCCGGCAGCAAAACAAAATAGGGTACGGAGGCCCGCCGAGGGCATCCGGCAGCAGTATCAGAAGAAGGGAAATGAAATGAACGCCTTATTACTCAAATCCAAATCAAAGCACAAGCTATCGGCAGCGGCTGCTATCGTCTTGACATCTATCTTGATGATGGCGGTGTTCATACCGGCGGCGGCTCTGGCCGACGAAGAATCCGGCAGCGTGGACGTCGCGACGGCGGAAGAACTGATGGAGGCCGTGAACGACAGCAACGCGAGCGTCATCAACCTGACCGCGTCCAGCTACCAGCTGAAGCCGCAGGCAGGATCGTCCGCGACATATGCGGACGAAGGCTATTTGCAGCCGAACCGCAGCATCAGGTTCGTGTCCAAGAACGGCGCGACCATCAAGAACGCCGCGAACAAACGCCATATGTACATTATGTATAGAGCGGGAAGCATCACGCTGACGTTCGACAACGTGACGCTGAAAGGCAATAGCGGCGGCGGCATCCTCTACACGGCGCGCGGCGGCACTCTGACGCTGGACGGCGCGAATATCTCCGGATGCACGGCCAACGATATCGACAGGGCGAGCCATGTCGGTGGCGCGGTCGAAACCATGGGCAATATAGTCCTGAACGACTGCACCCTCACGGGCAACAGCGCGGTCGAGGCCAGCTCGCCATACGCGGGCGGCAAAATCGGCGGCGACGGCGGCGCGATTTACGCCGACGGCACTATCACCGCCAACGATTGCACGGTGAAGAACAACAGCAGCGTCGCGGGCAAAGGCGTATCGAAATACGGCGGCGCCTTCTACTCGGATAGCGGCATCGAGATAAACGGCGGCGAATACTCCGGCAACAGCGCACCCGAAGGCGGCGCGGTAGGGATAAAGGCCCAGAACGGCGCCACCCTCTCCATCATGAACGCTGAGATGAGCGGCAACACGGCCAAATACGGCGGCGCGGTGATGAGCAATGTCGGCATGTACGCCGTCAACGTGAGGTTCATCGGAAACAAGGCCGACCGCAACGGCGGCGCGGTGGACTCGCGCGGCGGTTTCGATACGATAATAAGCGGATGCACATTCGAAGGCAACGAAGCCGCAAGCGGAAATATCGGCTACGGCGGAGCGGTGGACGTGGATGGCGAAGGCGGCTACGCCCTCATCGAAGGCACCGATTTTTCGGGCAACAGCGCCGGTCATGGCGGCACGGTATCCTTTGACGACAACGTTGACGCCATCGTGAACGACTGCACACTGACGGACGGCAGCGCGGGCTTCGGCGGCGGCATATACTGCGGTTACGCGAGGCTGGACATCGAAGGCTCCGTGATAGAGCACAACAGCGCGAACGAGGGCGGCGCCATGTACGTCTACAGCAACTGGATGCTCCCGCTGGGCGTGAACATCGGCAGCACGAGGATAGCCGATAACATGGCCGTGGACACGGCGGGCATATATACCGACGACATCAGGCTGATTAACACGAGGGACTCCGTATTCGCGGACAACGTTTCGGATAACGGATGCCAGTGGAATCTCGACAACGCTCTCGCGGACGGCTACGCGGACGCCCTCACCCACAGCTCGAATATTATCGGAACCGCGTACACGTCGCCCTACAAGAACGCGTACAATAATGTGGACATAACATATTACACGAGCGAATGGCTCTATGAAAATAACGACGGCGGCGATGAGGACAACGACGGCGGCGACGAAGACAACGGCGGCGGAGATGAGGACAACGGCGGCGGCGACGAGGACAACGGTGGCGGCGATGCGACCGGCCCCGCAATAGTTCCGATAGCCCCGATCGACCCAATCGGCCCGAATGTGCCGGCAGACCCGTCCGCGCCGTACATCGTGAACCCGAACGCGCCAAGCGCGCCATCGGTAGCGCCGTCCGCGCCGAAAATCCCGCAGTCAACGAGCAGCACGACGAACGTCTACAACTATGTGAGCGGCAGAACGCCGAACGTGACCGTAGCGTCTCGCGGAGCCGCGCCTGTCGCGGAGAAATCTATAGCGCCGGTGCAGTCCGAATCCACTCTGGGGAATCAGTCCGTGCCGTTCGCGGGGATTGTCAAAGAGAGCTCATGGTCGTTGATAAATCTGATAATGACAGTGGCGACCGTGTTCATGATGGCGTTCTCCTTGCTGGCTGCCATCGTGCGCCGGAAGGATGACTGCTTCACTACAGAAGAAGAAATGGAGCGGATGCAAAAGAAGTCCAGGCGCATGAAGCTCTTGAGCATCGTGCCGGCTGCCATCATACTTCCGATGTTCGTCATCCTTGAGGACATGTCGAAACAGATGGTCTATGCCGACAAATGGACATCGCTTTTCATCTCGATATTGCTGGCACAGGCAGCACTCATGATTCATAATATCGCAAACTCGAAGGCCGTTTCAGGCGGCGTGGAACTTTAGGGGGAAAACGGGGGAACCTTGGGGGGGACATTCTGTAGGCAGGGCCATCGCGATGCGATGGCCCTGCCGCTTTATATAGTTTCCGAAGATGCCAAAGGCGGCCCTTACAGCGACAGGTATTTCGCGTAGGCCCACCCCGACTGTTTTCCGATTTTCACCTTGTACCAGCCCTTATGCTTTGCGGTCACAGTCAGCGCGGAGCCCTTCTTCACTATCGCCACCACTTTCGCGTCAGCTCTGTAGCTTTGGCGAACGCTAAGGTAGTTGCAGTTTGTCACCTTCGCCTTAGCCGCGCGCCAATGCGCGTAGAGCGTATGGTTTTTCGCCGTGGCGAGCTTCGTGTTCGCGGTCACTTTTTTGCCGCCGCTCTTCTGCGTGTACCATCCCGCGAAGTCCTTCAGGTCTTTCTTCGGGGTGGGCAGCTTTCCGTATTTCTTTCCGAAAACCACGTTCTTGCTGCCGCCCGCACCCTTGCCGCCGCTGGCGTTGAATTTGACCTTATATTTGTTTGCCGACCAGCGGGCGTAGAGCGTGTGGTCGGAGGTCAGGCTCACCGTGGTGGTCTCGCTCACCTTCTCGCCGCCGCTTTTCGCGGTGTACCATCCCTCGAAGCTGTATCCCTTGCGCGTCGCGGACGGAAGCTCGCCGTAGGGTTCTTCCGCGACTACCGACTTGGACGCAGCGCCCGAAAGCTTGCCGCCGTTCGCGTCAAAGCTTACCAGTGGCTTGTCCACCACCGTAAGCTCCAGCCATGGCGAGAACAGCGGGTATGCGCCGCCGCTGTTGAACGCCGAATAATAGTAAGTACCGCCCTTGCTCGGCACCTCGAGCAGGAGCTTCCCGCTCGCGTCCGATTTATAGAGCCCGCCGCCATAGTCAGCGAAATTGCCGACGCGCCACCCCGCGCTCTCATCCACAAGGACCCTGGTCAGAGCGGCATTTTCGACAGGCGCTGTATGAGCCCCCAGCTCCGTGGACAGAGCATACATGTTGGTATAACCTTTGAGGGTCAGCTCTATTTTGCCGCTCCCCGCGACGGCGCGCAGCTTCTCGGTTTTCACGCCGTCTTTTTCGAACCACGTATAATAATCGCCCCAGGAGACCATGTCCTGTATGGTATAAAACTCGACGTTATCCCCGCTCTTTATCACCGTACCGTTCACGGGGTATCCGAGATACGAAGTGTTGTCGATCATGGCATCGCCGTGTGGCTGCGAACCGTTGATGGAAGTCAGGATTGCCCAGGCGTTGGGGCTGCCGAACGCACTGCCTATGTAGCCATATTCGCTCAGCGCCAGGTTCGCTGTGACTTTTGCCACGTCAGAGCCGTACATCAGCACATGCGCCGCGACGATAGCGTCCAGCGCGGTGATATCTAAAGACCCTACGCCCGGGCCGTAGGTGTAGCCGTATGCCGACGCAAGCCCAGGGTATACATCCAAAGGCTGACGCGCGAACGCGAAGCCGCGCTCGCCGTCCTGATACGTGAGCGTCACCCGAGTGCCGGCATCCGCGGCGTATGCGGCAGAGTCAGGCGCGGGTGCGCAGATGGGCGCGATAAGCGCGAGCGCGAGCGCACAGGCAAGTACGATGGCGAGAATTTTCCCGCGAAGCAAAAGTGCGGATTGTTTTGTTGCAGTCATGGTTTTCTCCTTTTGTTACTGTTCCTGTTGTCCCTGTTATTCCTGCTGTTCCTATTGTTCCTATTGCTCCGACAGGTTCAGGGCTCTCCTCTTTGGTGCGGCCTTTCTTCGACTCATATCTGGCTATGCTCACATTATATGCTGAAAACCCCCGCGCGTAAACAAAAATTTATCTGATATAATAATAGTATGAGATTGAATAAATACATCGCGCGCGCGGGAGTGTGCAGCAGGCGCGGCGCCGACGAGATGACGGCGGCCGGCAACGTGAAAATAAATGGGAAAGTAGTGACTACGCTCGGAAGGGATGTAGCGGACGGCGACGTGGTGGAGGTGAACGGCCAAGTTGTATCCCCCGCCAAGAGCTGCGTGTACATCGCCCTGAACAAGCCCAAGGGATATATCACGACGGTCAGCGACGAACAGGGCAGGCCCACGGTCATGGATCTGGTCGCGGACGTGGAAGCGCGCGTGTTCCCCGTGGGCAGGCTCGACGCGGACACGACGGGGCTGCTCATCATGACCAGCGACGGCGATTTCGGGAATGCCGCCGCCCACCCGAAGCACGAGGTATACAAGACATACCGAGCCAGGGTGGAGGGGATCGTCTCCCACGAAAAGCTGGCCAGGCTCAGGCGCGGCGTGGAGATAGACGGCAGGATGACATCGCCCGCGAAAGCGGAGTTCGTCAGGCAGTCCTCCGGCAGCACGGTCATAGACATCAGCATCCGCGAGGGGCGCAACAGGCAGGTGCGCAAAATGGTGGCCGCCATCGGCAGCAAGGTCATAGACCTGCAGCGCATCTCCATAGGCGACGTGAAGCTGGGCGGCCTGAAAGCCGGACACTGGCGCAAGCTCACAAGAGCCGAGATCGATAACCTCAGATAAAAATCAGATAAAAATCGGCGGACAGCTATCAGGCGCGTACCCTGCGGGGCGCGTAACATTCTGGTAATATCGGGGAGCGATTACCTAATAATTACCGTACACAATAAAAGAAAACAGGCTGTGGATTGTTTTGCGGAAGCATTTGGATATTTTTCTGAAAATGCAGTAATTTCAACGCAAATAAGTTTTACAATTATCCACAGGCGCCTTGGGATAAAATTGTATACAATGTGCGTTGGCATGTGGAAAAAGGCGTTATCGCCCATTTCTGCGCCATTTCTTCTGTGTTAAGACTTGTTTACGTCGGTGCGAACATTGGTTAACATAATGTAGATAATAATTTCCTGCTTCGTGTTACAGTTCAGTTACAAATGCTAAATTGAGTGGATTTTTTTGTATTGACGGAGATGCGATGCGGAAAATTTTGATGCGCTTCCGATGTGGCGCGGAGGTGGCGTGGCGATAGAGATGCGATGGGGTTCGGGCTGGCGATGTGATGTGGTGCGGCGGTGGCGATGTGATTGACTGCGGCGATGGCGTGGCGGTGAGCCGTTCGCCGATTACAGAACCTTCACAATTTTTTTACAATAGAAGGAATGACATTGTTTCGTTGACACTGCCGCCTTCTCGTGATAAAACATAGGTGTAATAATACTTAGGCTCGCACATTTGCTCGGCAGCTCGGCTGATGCAGGGATGTCTCTGGCGTTGGGTGTTGACGGGGAGCTTTGCGGGCGAAGCATCCTGTATAGGAACACGGAGGTAGACAATGAAATTACTTATCATCGGGGCAGGCGGAGTCGGCACGTCCGCGGCGCAAATCATCAAGCGCGCGGGCAGCGGCGGCAAATGGGCCAAGGAAGTCGTTATCGCGGACTACAATGTGAAGCGCGCCGAGCTTGTCGCAAAGCAGCTGAACGAAAGCCGCTTCATTCCCGCGCAGGTGGATGCGAGCAGCCCCGAAAGCATCAAGGCGCTCATAGGGCAGTACCAGCCCGATTTCGTGCTGAACGCTGTGGAGCCCGCCTTCAACGAAACGATTTTCGACACCTGCTATGAAACGGGCACAGGCTATATGGACTGCGCGATGACGCTCTCCACGCCCGACAAAAAAGATCCGTACAACAAGGTCAACATCAAGCTCGGCGACTACCAGTTCGAGCGGCACAGCAAGTGGAAGAACAAAGGCATTCTCGCGCTCGTCGGTTCGGGCGTGGAGCCCGGCATGGCCGACGTATTCGCGGCGTACGCGCAGAAGCACCTCTTCGACAAGATCGACCAGGTGAACGTGCGCGACGGCGATAACTACGCGGGCGGCGGAGATTTCGGCTTCTCGGTCTGGACGACCATCGAGGAATGCCTGAACCCGCCCGTGGTCTGGGAAAAGGGCAAGGGCTGGTTCACGACGGACAGGTTCTCCGAGCCTGAGATTTTCTCGTTCCCCGGCGGCATAGGCGACGTCGAGGTCGTGAACGTCGAGCATGAGGAAGTCCTGCTCGTGCCAAGGGTAATAAAATGCAACCGAGTCACGTTCAAATACGGCGTACCGCGCGAGTTCCGCCAGCTGCTGCTGAACCTCGAAGCGGTCGGCATGGCCGAGTCGAAAAAGAAGATCAAGGTCGGCAAGGAGTCGATCGCGCCGCGCGACTTCCTCGTGAAGGTCGTGCCCAGCCCCGTCGAATCGTCGAACAAGATGACGGGCAAGGGCTGCGCCGGCACGTGGGT
>JAIRPQ010000009.1 GCA_031256875.1 Eubacteriales Family XIII. Incertae Sedis bacterium
GGTAGCGTGCCGTAGCTCTGCGCTATCATCTGCGACAGTCCGCACGGCTCGAACTCCGATGGCATGAGCAGAAAATCCGCGCCTGCGTAGACACGGTGCGCCAAGTCTTCGTTATACCCTATCCATATGCCTGATTTCTCCGGGTATTTCGCCGCGATATAATTGAAGAAATCCACGTACCGCTTTTCGCCGCTGCCGACCAGCACGAAGCCCACGTCCTCGGCGAGCAATTCCTCCAAACCGTGCTGTACCAGGTCAAGCCCTTTCTGCGAGGTGAGCCGCGTCACCATGCAGACAATAGGCGAGGTGAGCTTCAGCCCCATATTGAAGCTGTCGCGGATATCCTTCTTGCATTCGCGCTTTCCCGACTGGCGGTTGCTGTCGAAATTCGCCACGATTTCCTTGTCGTAATACGGGTCAAAATCCCCCTGGTCGATGCCGTTCAGTATGCCCGACAAATCGCCATGCCGCGCGCTGAGGATTCCTTCCATCCCCATCCCGAAGAACGGGTCCATCAGCTCCCGCGCGTAGGTCGGGCTGACGGTCGTGATGCGGTCCGCAAAGACGAGCGCCGCTTTCATCATGTTCGCCGCGCCGTCGTGCTCGACAAATTCGGGCGTGTAATATCTCCTCGGAACGGACAGCACGTCCTGCATGAGCTTGAATCCCATCTGCCCCTGGAACTTGATATTGTGAATCGTGAAAACCGTCTTGATATGCCCTATGTCCGTAAGCCCGAGCTGCGTCCTGAGCAGCATGGGTATCATGCCCGTGTGCCAGTCGTTGCAGTGCAGTATGTCCGGCTTGAACTCGATGAACGGCAGCGCCGCGAGAACCGCCCTGCAAAAATACAGGTACTGCTCGGACTCGGGGTCGCCGCCCTTGTATATAGCGCCGCCGAAATATTCTTCGTTGTCGATGAAATAATAACGGATGCCGCCCTTGACGAGCGTCTGGATGCCCATGTATTTTTTGCGCCACCCAAGCCCTATCTCCGTTTCGGCGATGGTCTCAAGCTCGTCCTGATATTCCTCTTTGACCGCGGCGTGCTTCGGCAGCATGACCGCGACCTCCACGCCCTGCTGCGCGAGCGCCTTCGGAAGCGCATAGGCAACATCCGCAAGGCCGCCGGTCTTGACAAAGGGCAGGGCTTCGGAAGCGACAACAAGAATCTTCAAACTACGGCACCCTTCTGTATTATCATCGGGTACTCCGCGCTGCCGATAAGCCGCGTCCTGTTTCGCACCACCACGTTTTTGTCGATTACTACATTCTCCAGCTCCGCATCGTCGTTCACTTCCGCGCCCGGCAGGATGATGCTGCTCTTCACCGTCGTGCCCTTGCCGATATACACGCCTCGGAACAGTACGCAGTTCTCCACCTCACCCTCTATAATGCAGCCGTTCGCGACGATGCTGTTCTTGACGGACGCTGTGGACAGGTAGCGCGCGGGGACTTCGTCCTTCACCTTCGTGTAGATGCGGTTCGCGCCCTGGAACAGTTTCTTCTGTATGTCCGCGTCGAGGAAGTCCATGTTCGTCTGGTAATACGAAGCGACATTGTGCAGCCTGCTTACATAACCCTTGTACTCGAATCCCATTATCTTGATGCGGCCAAGGCCGTTGCGCAGCATATCGTCGAAGAAATGGTAACCGCCCTGGGCGTACGACTCATCCACGAGGTGGACGAGCAAATCCCTGCGGATGATATACGCGCCCATCGTGAGACCGTCCAGCGATGTTTCGGGCATGTCCATCTCCATGCGGTTCACTTCCCCGCCCTTCTTGACGCCTATTCTCGTATCCTCATACCTCTTGCCGCGCCATTTCTCGTTGGAAAGCCTGTTGTAGAGTATCGTCACGTCCGCGTCGGAACTGATATGGAAATCCATTATTTCGTCATAGGTGGTGTTATAAATGGTGCGGCAGTCGCTGATGATGCAATAGGGCTGCTTGGCGCGCTTCAGGTAGTCCATGCTGCTTTTGAGCGCTTCGACCGCGCCGCGATAGACGCCCGGGTTGTCTCTGTTCGCAAACGGCGTCAGGAAGAACAGCCCGTCGCTCTTGCGCGAGAGATCCCACGCCTTGCCCGAACCGAGATGGTCGACAAGCGAATTGTAGTTGCGGCTCGCTATTACCGCTACGTTTCTAATTCCAGAATTTACCATATTGGAGAGGGGGAAGTCGATGACCCTGTACCTTCCGCCCACGGGCAGCGCGCCCACCGACCGCACGTCCACGAGTTCGCGCAAGTCGAATACCTGCTCTCCGGCGTATATCATGCCAAATGTATCGCCCCTCATCGTTACGCCTCCTTTCCCATGCCGGCGCCGCGCTTTTTCGCTGCGGAAGTCTTCGCGGCCGCGCCTGACGCTTTGCCGGCCGCGGTTTTTTTCGCGGCGACGGTCTTCGCGGCCGCAGCTGCCGATCTGCCGGCCTTGGAAACCGCGCAGGCCGCGGCTGCGGATCCCGCGGCTGCGGCGGGCACGGTCTCCGAAACGCCCACTTGCTCGTTTGCCGCTACGGAGCCGCCGTCCTCGATGACAGCCTTTTTTCCGATGACCGCTATCTTGTGCGATGCTCCGGCATAGTCTCCGATGCGGCAGCCCTTGCCGACCTTCACTTCCTCGTCGATGATGCTCATGTCCACGATGCTGCCCTCGCCTATCTCGCTTTCGGTCATTATGATGCTGTCCCTGACGACCGCGTTCTTCGCGACCGTCACGCCGCTCGACAGTATGCTGTTGATGACCGTGCCGTAGATATGGCAGCCCTCGCTGATCATGCTGTTCGTTATGACCGCGCCCGCGTCAACGTAGTGCGGCGGTTCGTTCGGGTTGCGCGAGAGTATGCGCCATGGATCGTCGTAGAGGTTCAGCGGCGGGTAGTCCTGGAGCAGCTCCATGTTGGCTTCCCAGAGCGACCTTATCGTCCCGACATCCTTCCAGTAGCCCGAATACTCGTAGGCGAACAGCCTTTCCTTGCCTTTCAGCATGGCGGGTATGATATCCTTGCCGAAATCGTTCGACGATTTTTCGTTGGCGGCGTCGGCATCGAGGTACGCGCGCAGGACGGGCCACGTGAACGCGTACACGCCCATGGACGCGAGATTGCTCTTGGGGCGCTCGGGCTTTTCCTCGAACTGCTTTATCCGCATGTCCTTGTCCGTAATCATTATTCCAAACCTGCTCGCCTCCTCCATCGGTACGGGGATGACGGCAATGGTCGCATCGGCACCCTTCGCCCTATGCTCGCCAATCAGCCAGTCGTAATTCATCTTGTAGATGTGGTCGCCGGACAGCACTACCAGATAGTCAGGGTCGAACTGCTCAATGAAGTATTTGTTCTGATAGATGGCATCCGCGGTGCCGCTGTACCACTTGCCCGACTTGCCCTTGACGTATGGCGGCAGGACGAACGCACCGCCCGTCAGGGAGTCGAGATCCCATGGCGAGCCGTTGCCAATATACGTGTTCAGCTCCAGCGGCTGGTACTGCGTCAGAACGCCTACGGCATCAATGCCCGAGTGGGCGCAGTTGGAGAGCGGAAAATCGATGATTCGGTACTTCCCGCCATAGGCGACGGCGGGCTTCGCGCGTTCGTGCGTCAGCACCCCGAGGCGGCTGCCCTGCCCTCCGGCGAGCAGCATTGCGACAGTCCTTTTCTTCCTGTACATAGTCTATCCCCTTCCCTAGCATCTGCCAAAGGCAGCCGAGATAACACCGCTATTATTGCTTCAAATTTTTATTTAATAATTATTATAATAATGATATTATACCACGCGTACCTGCGCCCGCGGCATGGCTTTGGGGGTAAGCGGCCCATAATTTTGCGGCGTCGTGCACCCTATCCGCGGCCTGCGATAACGCGCTCCTCCTCCGCCCTCATGCGGGCGCGATCCTCGTCATGCTCGTGGTCGTAGCCCAGCAGGTGCAGCAGCCCGTGTACGAAAAGGTATCGCAGCTCGCGCTCAATGCCGTGGCCGTACTCGTCCGCCTGCTCGTATGCGCGCTCCGTGCAGATGACGATATCGCCGAGCAGCAGGGGTACGCCCGCGCCCTGGCACATGCCGCGAGCGGAGTCGCGCGCGCCGGCATCGTCGCTCTGCGGGAACGACAGCACGTCGGTCACCGCGTCCACCCCTCTTTGTGCCGCGTTCATACGGCGCATCTCGTCAGGCGGCACGAAGGTCAGGCTGATTTCCGCCTCCGCTATGCCGCGGGCGGAGCATGCGAAGGCGGCGTCCCGTTCCATTTCCGACAACATCTCGGCGGACGGCAACTCGCGTGATTCGGGGTCGTATGAAAGCTCTATCATCTGCCCCTGCCTTGCCTGAATCCGCCGCCTTTGGGGACATCGCCGGAGGAGCGCCCTGTGCCTTCGTCCTTTCCGGCCGATTTCCGTTCGTGCTTCTCGTAAGCGCCTATTATTTTTTTCACGAGCGAATGGCGCACCACGTCGCTTCCCGTCAGATGGCGGAACGCGATTTCGCCGACTCCGCCGAGTACGCGCTCCGCGTGGAGCAGCCCCGACGCGCGACCTTCAGGAAGGTCTATCTGCGTCACGTCGCCCGTGACGACGACCTTCGAGCCAAAGCCCATGCGCGTGAGGAACATCTTCATCTGCTCCCTGGTCGTGTTCTGCGCTTCGTCCAAAATGATGAAGGAATTGTCGAGCGTGCGCCCGCGCATATATGCGAGCGGCACGACCTCTATGGTCTCCTTCTCCTTCAGGCGCAGCGCCGTGTCGCGCCCCATTATTTCATAGAGCGCGTCGTAGAGCGGCCGCAGATAGGGATCGACCTTCTCCTGCAAATCGCCCGGCAGGAATCCGAGCCGCTCGCCCGCTTCCACCGCCGGACGCGCGAGAATGATTTTTTCCGCCTGCTTGTTCTTGAAAGCGCTGACCGCCATTGCGACAGCGAGGTAGGTCTTGCCCGTTCCGGCAGGGCCTATGCCAAACACGATCTCGCGGCTCTTGATGGCTTCCACATAATCCTTCTGTCCGCGCGTCTTTGCCTTGATGGGCTTCCCCCTGTGCGTGAAGGCGATGATGTCGCGGCTGAAATCCGAGCCCGCATATGTCTGGCCGTCGGCGTGTAGGCTTATCACGTATTCGAGCTTTTGCTCGTCCACATGCTCGCCGCTGTCCATTATCCAGAACAGATCCTTGATCACTTCATGCGCTTCGCCCGCGCGCGCACCCGTTATCACCAGTTCGTCCCCCCTGATGACCGCTTCCACTCCGAAGCTGCTCTCAATCGTTCTGAGGTTGCTGTCCATTATCCCGAACAGCGCGCCCGCGTCATGCTCGCCGTCAAGCCCTATGCGGATGACTTCCGTGAAATCCTTTTCCAACAGTCCTTGCCCTTCTCCTTTTCATAAAATTTCTCATAAAATAACGCTATGCGGCTTCGCCGTTGTTCCCCGCGCAAACGCTGATGGATGTTCGTTAAAGGGAGCGCGGCCTAAGTCCGCTGAAAATAAAATCTGCTCCGAGCATGTCCCGAAGCAGATATCAGCCTGTGTCAGTATTTGCGGGCTTTCTTTCTCGCAGCCTCTGATTTTTTCTTGCGCTTCACGCTCGGCTTCTCGTAATGCTCCCTCTTACGCAATTCGGACATAACGCCGTCTCTCGCGCAGGAACGCTTGAACCGCTTCAAAGCGCTTTCAAGGCTTTCGTTCTCTCGGACTATTACCTGTGCCAACTTCGTCACCTCCTTTTTGAATCCGCAAGCGATAACCTGTCGAATAATTATACCACCTCATGACGGCGAGTTCAAGGACAATCGCCCTGAATGTTGTCGGGGGTCCGAATGGGGGTCCGAATGCTGGTCAGGGGTGTGGCTGGTAAACTCGGAAACATATGCGCAGCTCCAAGAAGCAGTAGCGAGCCGCTCATTCCGAGATGTGGTTTTCGACCGCCGCGGATATGGACTCCGCCGCTTTGCGGAGTATGCTTCGCGGGCAAGCTATATTGATGCGCTGAAATCCCTCGCCTTCCGGACCGAACATGGTGCCGGAGTCCAGCCACACGCCCGCTTCGTTTACCATCAAGTCGTCAACGCGGCTATGCGCAATGTCCGTGCCGCGAAAATCCAGCCACGGCAGATAGGTGCCCTCGACGGGCACAAGCCGTACGCCAGAACCTGCCCTGGCCTGCGGCACATGCGAACCTGCCTCGGCCTGCTGGTTCCCGCATACGGAATCCGCGCCGCGAGCCGCGCCCACCACAGGGAAATAGCTGCCCAGCAGGTCCAGATTTCCGGCCAGGTATTCCAGCAGCCCGTCCAGCCACGGCCCGCCTTCCTCGTATGCGGCGCGGCAGGCGGCCACGCCCATGGTGTTCGGCTGGCTGTAGCCCGACATCTCTATTTCGCTCTTGTACCTCCTGCGAAGCGCATTGTCCTCGATAACGATATTCGACACCTGAAGCCCCGCCAGATTGAAAGTCTTGCTCGGAGAAGTGCATACGATGCTGTTCTCGCGGAACGCGTCCTTCACGGTGGCGAAAACCGTATGCCTGTTCTCGCCGTAAGTGAAGTCCGCGTGTACCTCGTCCGAAACGACCAGGCAGCCATACGCAATACAGAGGTCGCCCATGCGCTCCAGCTCCCAGCGCTCCCACACCCTGCCCACGGGATTGTGCGGACTGCTCATGATAAAGAGCTTTGGGCGTTCCTCGGCCAGCTTGCGCTCGAAGTCCTCGAAGTCGATGCCATACCTGCCGTCATCGCCGAGCGCGAGCGGACTGTTCACTATTTTTCGGCGGTTGCATTCTATCACTTCCGAAAATGGGTAGTATACGGGGCGCTGTATGAGAACGCCGTCGCCAGGCTCCGTAAAGGCGCGCACCGCTTGCGCCAGCGAGAACACGACGCCCGGCGTTATCACGACGCTGCGCGGTTCAAAATGATATCCGAAGCGTTCGCACCACCATGACCTGAGCGCCCCATAGTATGCATCGTCCGGAACGGTGTAACCGAAAATCCCGTGCCCTGCGGCGGCTCTCAGCGCGGCGGCTATGGGATCGGCGACCCTGAAATCCATGTCCGCGACCCATAGCGGCAGTATGCCGTCCGGAAACCCTCGGGACGCCGCGCAGTCGTATTTCAGCGAGCCCGTCCCCCTGCGCTCAATAATATTGTCAAAAATACTGCTATCCATGCCACTCCTCATTCCAACGCCTGTCCAAGGTCGGCTATCAGGTCGTCGGCGTCCTCTATCCCAATCGAAAGCCGGATAGTATCCTCCGCGACCCCCGCCGCTTCGAGGGCTTCGGCGGGCTGCCCGAAATGCGTCGATGTCGCGGCATGTACTATGAGGGATTTGGCGTCCCCCACATTCGCCATGAAGTCGAACAGCTCACATCGTTCGATGATGCGCTTCGCCGCGTCAAGCCCGCCCACAGGCCGAAACGACACTATGGCTCCCGCGCCCCTCGGGAAATATTTCTCGGCAAGGCTCCGGTAAGGGCTGGACTCAAGCGACGGATACGAAACGGAGAGCACGTTTTTGTGTGAGTCCAAAAACTCCGCGACGCGCTTCGCGTTCGCGACATGCCTTTCCATGCGAAGCGAGAGCGTCTCCAATCCCTGGAGTATATAGAACGCCGTCTGCGGGCTCATATATGATCCGAGGTCGCAGAGGTATGTCATTCGCAGGCGCAGCGAGAAAAGGAATCGCCGCAGCTTTTCGCCGTCGATGGCTTCCGAGTTTTCCTCATAGAATTTCTCAAGATGCGGATACCTGTTGCTGCCGAGCCAGTCGAACCCGCCCCTGTCCACGACCGCGCCGCCAATAAGTATGCCGTGGCCCGACAGGTATTTTGTGGCCGAATAGGTCACTATGTCCGCGCCGTGTTCGAAAGGCCGAAAGAGGTATGGCGTCGCAAACGTGTTGTCGACAATGAGGGGGATGCCGGCCGAATGCGCCACCTCCGCGATGGGTTCGAAATCTACGATGTTCGAGTTCGGGTTGCCCAGACATTCCACGAATATGGCCTTCGTTCGATCCGTGATGGCGGCCGCGTACGACGAAGGGTCGTTCTCGTCGCGCACGAAGGCGCTCCTGATGCCGTACTGTGGCAGTATCTTTTTCAGCAGGGTCAGGTTGCCGCCGTAGAGGGTGGACGATGCGACCAGCTCATCGCCCGAGACGGCGATGTTCAGGAACGTGTTGGCGGCCGCGGCCATGCCCGATGCCATCGCTACCGCTGCCGGACGCGAACCCTCCAGCGACTCCAGTCGGCGCTCCAGCGCTTCGGTGGTCGGGTTCGAATATCTCCCGTATGAATAGCCGTCCTCCGCGAACGAAAACAGCCTGCCGCCCCTGTCGAAATCGCCCAGCTGAAACGCCGCGTCCTGATATATGGGTACGGCCTTTGCCCCGTTGTGGCTGCTCGGATCGTAGCCCGCATGCAGCTGGCGCGTCCCAAACCCCAAATTCTCATTCTTCCATGCGCTGTAAACCATTCCTTATTCCCTTCCAACATTCTCCTGATAACCCACGGCTAAAACATTCACATGCTTCGCATATATGTCTAGATATAATAATATATCATAGCACGATATAATTCAATGCCGAATCTCGGCGCCGCGCCTACTGCGCTACACAGGCCACATAGATGCAACTGCCGGCGGCATGGCCTGCGGCGCGGCGCAGCCGCCGGTGGCACACGCGCCTACCAGAGCGTTTCGGCATGCGGGCACTCGCGTAGGCAGGCGTCTTTTGTAATCAATACCAGGCCGTCCACATGCGCCTGCGC
>JAIRPQ010000017.1 GCA_031256875.1 Eubacteriales Family XIII. Incertae Sedis bacterium
CAATAACAGAATCCTTCATAGCGCCCTCCTTGTTGACCCAAGAACCACACATAAAATTTTGGCTGTCGTCGGCAGGTCTCCTGACTTCCGCTTCATCCTACATCGGCCTCCCTTCCCGCCATCCGCGCTACCGGATGACAGTGGGCCCCTTTCGGGGGCGGCCGCTTTCGTAGCGGTCACAGTTGTGGTCTGCAGTTCCGGTTTTTAACCGGATTCCCTATGCGCACCCGCCAGCTGGACATTCCAGCACGCGAGCCCGCAACCGACAACAGATATTGAATTGTATTCAGCGCATCCACGGCGGGCGTTATCGCCTACGCGAACGCAGCTTCATAAGAATAAACTACCACATACATCGGCGGCATGTCAATCAGTCGTTCGCGCCAAACGCAAACATCTATCATTTTGTAGCATAGCGAAATCCCGTTCCGTACAATATGTACGAAGGGAAGTTTCGCGCCCGTCATTTCAGCAGATAGCAGCTCGTGAACGTGATGGTCTGCTTGCCGTTGTTGTATGGAACGTTCGACAGCTCGCAGACCTTGCTGACCCAGAGGCCGTAGGCTTCCATCGACGAAATGGATTCGCTCGGGTGGCGGCATGGCTCATCGGGGTAGGAGCATTCGTCGCAGAGGGTGCATGTCCCCGCGCCCATCGGCAAAAGCTCGCCCGCCGCGTACCTGCCACGCAGCGTTCCTATCAGCGCGCGGAAATTCGACTTGTGCTTCTCCATCGATTCCTGGATGGTCTCCCAGTCGAAATCGTCTTTCATCTTCGCGATGGTCTGGACGAGCAGCCCGTACGAATACTTCGCGGCTTCGGCAGCGGCGTCCTCTACGCTCCCGCACGCCGGCGGGCATCGCCAGTTTTTGCCGTAGTGCTCGCAGCGGTCGCCCGCGCACATCTCGCGAACCTCGGGCATGAACACGAGCGCCTCCACGTTCAGCTCGCCCGCCTGCGAAAATCCCGCGCCAAGAGCCTCCTTCACGAGAACATCGGTATCGTACTTCGGATTTTTGCCAACATCCATTTTCGCCCTCCTTCATATGAGATTGTTCCAATAATTTTGCTTCAGAGCGCACCTCTCGCCCTGTCGCGCACATATTCTATCACATCCTCCGCAGTAATGGCTTCGGCAATAAGCCCCCTGCTCATGCGGTTCGCGGCCGTCGTGTAGAAGCTGTTGCCGCTGAAAAACGCGCGCGGCGCGCCTTCGCTGACCACGCCGCCGTTGAAGAACAGCATGCAGCGGTCGGCGTGCTTCGCGCAAAACTCCACGTCGTGGGACACCATGAGGACGCCCAGTCCGTCGGCGCAGAGCTGCCTGAGCATGACGGAAAATTTCTCCTTGAAGAAGCTGTCCATGCCCTTCGTGGGCTCGTCGAGCAGGAGCAGCTTCGGTCTTGCGAGAAGCGCCATGGCCAGCCCCGCGCGCTGCTGCTCGCCGCCGCTGATGTCGTACGGGTGAAAGCCCAGCAGCCCGACGGTGTCCGTCAGCTCCGCCACGCGCCGCACCTCGCGCTCCACGCTTTCATGGTCGGAAGGGTTCTCCGCGTGGGCGGCGGCCACGTCAATAAGGTTGGACAGCACGGTGTTTCTCGTGAACAGCGTCTGCGGGTTCTGCGGGAGCGCCACGAGCCCCGCGTCCGACAGCCGCGTGCCCTTCGCTTTTTTCGGGTCGAGCCCGAGGACGCGCACCTTCCCGCGGTAGTGCCTGTTCTCGCCTGTGATGACGCCTAGCATGGTGGTCTTTCCCGAGCCGTTGCCGCCCACGACGCACGCCAGCTCGCCCGCGCGGAGCGTCAGCGACAGGTCTTTTACGATGTCGTTGCCACTGCGCTCGTAGCGAAACCAGACCTCCTTTAGCGTGATGGATTCCTCGCCCTTGGCGCGGGCGGGCCGCTCGCCATCGGTATCTTGTCCGGCGACGGATCTGCCCGAGCCTTCGCCGGCATCAGGATGGTCAGACGCTTCGCGGCCGCCCGAGCCGTTCTGTCCGCCGCCAGCGCCGTCCTGCAATTTTTCCGTAAGGTAGACTCGCCCTTCCCGTACCGTTTCCGGCACATGGGCGTCCTTGTTCCCGCCGCCTTCGGGCGCTCCTTCGCGCTCGCTCTCGCTCCCGTTCTCGCCCTCGCTTTCAAGCGCCAGGTATACGCGCATGGGCGTAGGCATCGCCGAGAGCATCGGATCCGCGGCCGCGCGGAGAGCGCGCCCCACCTCCGACGAGCTTCCCTGGCAGATGACGCGTCCGGACGCCATCGCCACAGCGCGGTCAGCCCTCGGCAGCGCGCCTTCCAGCCGGTGTTCGGAAAGTATGATGGTCGTGCCTATCTCGTCATTTATTTTCTTGAGCGTTTCGATGAAATCCTCAGCCGCGATGGGGTCGAGCTGCGACGTGGGCTCGTCCAGTATCAGCACGTCGGGCTGCATCGCCATCACGGACGCGAGCGCCAGTATCTGCTTCTGCCCGCCGGACAGCTCGGATACGCTCTTGCCGTACCATTCCTGTATGCCGAAGAAGCTCGCCATCTCCGCGACGCGGCGGCGTATCACGGGCGTCTTTTCGCCAAGGCTCTCCAGCCCAAAGGCGAGCTCATGCCATACCTTGTCTGTGACAATCTGGTTGTCGGGGCTTTGCAGCACGAAGCCGATGCGCGCTGCCTGTTCGCGCTGCTCCACGGACGCGAGCGGCCTGCCGTCGAAGACGATATCGCCCGAGCGCTCGCCGAATGGCGTGAGAACCGTCTTTAGATGCCGCAGCAGCGTGGATTTGCCGCAGCCCGATTTGCCGCATATCACCAAAAACTCGCCGCTGCGTATCTCCACGCTCACGCCGTCCAGCGCGGGAACTGCCCGCTCCGGATACGCAAATCCCAAATTATTAATTTCAAATATCGTCATTTCAGAGACATCCTCCAAACCACATCTTCGCGTACGTCGAGAGCGAGCGGAATAACGCAGACTGCGGCGTGGCAGGCAAAAGCGGCCATGCCGAACGGACTTGTTCCCGAAACGGTGAACAGCGGGAAGAACATTACCGACACCACCTCCGCGGCGAGCGCGGTGGCTACTGCCGCCATCAGCGCGAGCATGGCCACGAGCATCGCCCTGTCGCGGGAGTCGAACCTGTATACCGAGTACGCCGTCCTGCCGCTAAGCCCGTAGCCGCGCGACCGCATGGAGTCGGAGGTCTCTATCGCGTTCTCCAGCGCCCACGTCACCATTACCGAAAGTATTTCGCCGCCGCTCCTGACGCGCCGCAAAAATTTTCCCGACGATACGTCGAATCCGATGCCGCGCCGCGCGGACGCTATCCTGCCCGCCTGCGCACGGTATCTCGGGATGAACCGCAGCGCCATGGAGATGACGAGCGACATCGCCGGCACCATGCGCCCGAACAGGTAGATGAATTTGTCCGAAGTCATCACCGCGTTGTAGCAGGCGAACCAGAGTATGACGCCGCCTATCATGACGGCGGCGCAGATGCCGTAGATGACGGATTCGAGCGTGATAGGATTGTCGTTCATATAGAAAAGTATCGTAGCGCCCTCGTGGTTGAACGCGGGGTTGAACAGGGCCGCGATGACCATGAGCGGCACGACCAGCCCGAGCCCGAATTTCAGCCCCCGCCCCCTGTTCAGGTAGACGAACCACGAAAAGGCGGACGCGAACGATATGGCGAGCAGCACAGGGTGCATGAACAGAATCGGCACGAGCACGGCGTAGCCAAAAAACACGTAGTTGATAATGGGGTGGTAGCCCGCGAATATGCTCCTGTCAGCCGCGGATGCCGTCATGAGACACCCTGCATGAACCCGTATTTCTTTTTCACGCGCTCCAGCTTTTCTATCATCGTCCGAGCGAGCAGGAGCAGGAAAACCACGGTAGATATGGCGTGAACCAGATTGAACGGCGCACCGGAAATATACATCAGCAGCAAAGTGTCGAATGATATCGACGATGAGAAAATGGTGGCTGCCGCCGTGTCGAGCAGTATTCCATACAGTACGAAAGTTATTACGAAACCGAATACGCAGAGCAGCGCGATGCGGATTCTCTCGGTACGCAAGCGCCCCTTCACGTCCCAGCCCCAGACGGCCGTGCCATCGGGCTGTGCGAAAACGGAATCGGTATCAGCTTTCTCGGACGCATTCCCGCCGCGAGCATGAACAGGCGCATCACCCGAGCCTATCGCCGCCGCCATGCGGGAGAAGACGAGCCCCGCGATGAACCCTATCATGCCGAAGGCGAACATCTGCCACGGCGTCCACGGCCCTTGCCCGAATATGAAATTCGAAACGAAGCCCGACAGCGACCCGACCACGAAGCCGCTCATCGGCCCTAATGCCGCTCCCGAAATGATGACGAGCGCGACCACGGGCTTGAACTGCGGCACCATGAAAAACGCGGCGCGCCCCGCCACTGTGATGGCGACGAGCACCGCGATGACAACGAGCTCGCGGGCTTGCGGCTTCCTGCCTTCGAACGCGACGGCGAACGGCAACATCGACAGCGTGATGATGGCGAGCGCCGTCACATAGTAGGCGCGCCCATCGAACGCAAGCACGTTGACCGCTATGGCCGCGGGAATGCAGAGTATGACAACGACAGCTACAAGAACCGTCTTGGGGAAACGAAGATCAAATCCCCTGCGTGTGCGTGGTGCGCCTGATGTCATCGCTGCACAACGCCCGCCCCGCCGATATCCTTGCCGAGGTCACAGGTATAGCGCCATTTTATTACGTCACCGTCCTTCAGCGTGTACTGACTGCACCCGTAGTTCGGATATACGTTGTTCACGCTGTACATCCAGCCGGACAGCTCGCCGCAGTCGAACTCATAGAGATTGTTGATGCCCTCAATATATGAGCTGTTGTACATGGGCACGCTTTCATACTCCATATGTATCTTCGCGGCCTTGCACTCGCGCACGAGCACGTCGAATACGCTGTCGCCGCTCTGCAGCGTCACCTTCTTCGCCGCCATGATAGTCCCGTTGCCGACCAAGCCATCCTTGCCCTTTGCCAGCTTGTCCATATTGTTGAGTATCGTAGCGCATTCTATGGAGAGCGTCACGGTGGTAGATGCCTGCTCGGGCTGCGTTGTCCCTGTGGCGGGCTGCGGCGCGGGAGCCGCGGATGTGGGCGCGCTTTCGTCCTTGCTCTTGTCCTTGCTCTTGCTCTTGTCCGTGCTCTTGCCCGTATTTTTGTCGGTGCTCTTTGACGTATTCTTTTGCTTGGATTTTTCCTTGCTCTTGTCGCTGTCCGCAGCCTTGTCCTTAGTCGAGGCCGCAGATCCTGTCACCGCGGACTCCGTGACCGCGGCGGGGGTCGTTACGGCGGGCGGCGTCGCTTCGGCCGGCGGAGCTGCCGGCACGTCGCTCGCTTCGCTCGCTATAGCCGCGACGGTGGCCTCTTCCTCTGCGGGCGTGACTGCCGCGGGAGTGGCGACATCCTGCGCGGCCTGCGCCTTGGCGTCAGAAGCCGCATCGCCGCCGCTCTGCCCACACGCCGCCATCGTGAATACCATGATGATAATGGCAGCCGCCAGCAACACGTTTCGGAGCAGGAAGCCCATATGCGAGCGCGCATTTCGTCCATACCGACCGATTTGTCCATCGCGTTTTTTTCCGTCAATAATTTTTTTCAGCATTATCTTTTCCTCCATTATTTTTTCCTCCATTGCGCATAGAGCGTTTGCTTCCCTGCCGCAAACAAAACTTTGGTTGACTTCGTTATTTTCACGCCGCCCTTTTTGGCGGTGTACCATCCCGTGAATCTGTAGCCCGCGCGCTGCGGTGTTTTCGGAAGCGCGTATTTCTTGCCGTATGCCGCGCTCACCGCGACCTTCTTCGCTTTCGCGCTCTTGCCCGATTTTTTGACGGCCAGCTTGCCGCCGTTCGCGTCGAACGTGACCTGTTTTTTCGTCACAGCCCAGTGCGCCCAGAGCGTGTGCGCGGCGGCGTTGCTGACGGTGGTCGCTGAACTGACCGCCGCGCCGCCGGACTTGGCCGCGAACCATCCAATAAAAGCGTATTTCTTGCGCGTGGGCTTGGAAGGCAGCGCGTAATTCCCCCCGACGGTCTGAAGGACGCTCGCCGTCTTTGCCTTGGACGCGAACGAGCCGCCGTTCGCGTCGAATGTGACGGCGCAGGTGGCGGGGACTGTCTGCGCGGGCGGGGTTTCGGGAGCGGCGGGCGGGGATGGAATAACAGGTATCACCAAGGTCAGGCCGCATGCCCAGTCGAAGGCTCCATCTTCCCCTACGCTGTAGAGCGGGCTTTTGCCGTGCTTGAACCTGTCATACGCGGTGAGCGCATATGCCGCCTGCTCGGTGGACATGGGCTTACGCTGCATATCCCCGAAGCTGCCGTCCCCGTTATGGAAGGTCAGAAGCCCGTCTATCGCGGACTTCCCATTTTTTACGAAATTTACCGCAGAGCCCGTGACTCCTACAGCTCCTGCGCCCCCCGCGTCTCCCGCGCCTCCTGCGTCTATGCCGAGAGCCGAGAGCGCGATGATGGTCTGCGTCGTGGCTTCGGTACTGCCATATATAACGCCGTTGCTACCCTGATTTGCCGATAGCCATGTGAGAGCCTTGTCCACCGCCGCCACGACTGCTCCCTGCGAAGTCTGCTCGGGATAGGGCATGTCTATCTCACCCAGATAGTACGGCGCGAGCGCTTGGAGCGCCATCGCCGTGATATCGGCATCGGGTGCCGGCGCACTAGCCACATCCCCTAGGCTCCACGTGCCATCCTCATGCTGCCTGTCCAGAATAAATTTCAGATAATATTCTCGCGCAGTGTCCCCTTCAAGAGTTCCCGCGAAATACGCGCGGCAGTCGAGCGCGATAAGCGCGAATATCCCGCCGTTGGTGCCCTGCTTCACCGCGGCATAGCTGCCGTCGCTTTTCTCTGGATCGCTGT
>JAIRPQ010000159.1 GCA_031256875.1 Eubacteriales Family XIII. Incertae Sedis bacterium
TCATATTGATGCAAAAAAACATCAAGCGATGAAAATTCCCATCAAAAACCGCGGTTTTTCGCGAACGTCGGCGTCTGTAAGCATCTGAATGGAGCGCTTTTCGCTTTGCGGGTAATCCGTCCACCTGCTGCGGCGATCCGACCTGCGCCGCGGCCGTGATGAAAAAATTCATCATTTTGACGCGTCGGAGACCCTCGCGAACGGCGAGCCATATCCCTTCGCCCTGGCGGGTCATATATGTATCCCCTGCGGTATCCCCTGCGATAGCGCTCGCAATCCCATGCTTTTCAACGATAGCGCCCGCATGCTTCGGCCGCCTCCCGCCTGTCTCGCAATGCGGTGCCGCGCTGTGGCACGGCTATTGCTATATTAATTATCGTAAAATTATCAAACGTATCTACCGGAACAACGCAAGAGAACGCGAGGAGGCATCATATGGGCAAACGCGACAATTATTCGGACAGCGTGCTGGGGTTCAGCATGCTGACGAAGGAGGATCTTGAAAAAATCCATGAAGCGTCGATGGACATACTTGAGAACGTCGGCG
Organism: Eubacteriales Family XIII. Incertae Sedis bacterium; assembly: GCA_031256875.1. Taxonomy (GTDB): domain Bacteria; phylum Bacillota; class Clostridia; order Peptostreptococcales; family Anaerovoracaceae; genus JAIRPC01. The sequence continues at coordinate 548 of JAIRPQ010000159.1, forward strand.
TCGTCGTGGCGGGCGAGAAGGTTCACGAGGTCTACAAGTCGGCGGGCTGCATCTGCGACGCGGACACGGGGCTCGTGAAATTTCCGCGCAAGGTGGTGGAGGACTGCATCGAATTGGTGCCGGCGCAGTTCATGCTCCACGGGCGCGACCCGAAATACGACATCGTGGTAGGCGACGGCAGCCTGCACTACCTGAACTTCGGTACGGGGGTGGCCATCAAGGATCTGGACAGCGGCGAAGTCAGGCCGACCACGAAGGACGATGTGGGCAACATCATCAGGTTCATGGACGGGCTGCCCGAGATAGACCTGCTGCATGTGCCGGTCACGGCGGGCGACATCGTGCCGCAGTATTACAAGGATCTGCATGAGGGCGAGGCCATTCTGCACAACACGGTGAAGCCTTTCGTACACCACAACACGAACGGCAAGAACACGAGGCGCTGGGTCGAGATGTGCGCGGCGGTCGCGGGCGGGAAGGACAAGCTGCGCGAGAAGCCGTTCACGATCATGGTGGTGTGCCCGAACACGCCGCTTGAAATCACGCCCGAAGCGGCCGAGATAATATATGAAAGCGCGCGCGCGGGGCTGCCCGTCAACGTGCTGTCGATGGCGCTGGCCGGCGGCACCTCGCCCATCACGCTCGCGGGCACGCTGGCTGTGACGAACAGCGAATTTATGGCGGGCATGGTCCTCGCGCAGACGGTCAACCCGGGCAACCCGATGGTGTACGGCAGCTCGACGACCATCATGGACATGATAACGACGACCTCGCCGGTGGGCGCTCCGGAGCACGCGATAGTAGGCGCCTGCGTCGCGCAGCTGGGCAAGTTCTACGGCATCCCCGCTTACTGCGGAGGGACATAGGGGGACAGCAAAATCGAAGACGCTCAGATAGGCCATGAAAAAACTCTGACGTCCTTGGTACCCGCGCTGGCAGGTGTCAGCGTCATCTACGGGGTAGGGATGATCGACAACGGCATATCGATGAGCTACGACGAGCTTATCATGGACTGCGAGTTCATCAGGATGATCCGCAAGGTTGCGGACGGCATCGAGGTGAACGAGGAAACGCTGGCGGTGGATGTAATCAAGGCGGTAGGGCCCGTCGGGAATTATCTTTCGCAGAAGCACACCCTGAAGCATGTCCGCGAGCTGTCGAGGGCCAGGCTGATAGACCGCAGGCCGCGCGAGCCGTGGGAGCTGGCCGGCTCCAAATCGCTTGCGGAAGTGGCGCACGAGAAGGCGCTCCAGCATTTCGCCGAATACGAAGCGCCGAAACTGGACGCCGAAATCGCGGCAAAAATCAGGAAGATAGTTGAAGAAGCCGAAGCGGAGACGGATACCGACATATAGCGCGGTATCCGTCTCGTTTGCTTGCGGCGATTCGCGGCAAGCGCTTTGGGGCGAATAATAATTATTGAATAATTATTGAATAATAATTGAAAAGCAATGAAGAAAGGAATGGAATAATGGAGACTCGCAACAATGCCGAACGTTGGAGCATCAACCCTAAGATGAAGGCGCAGGTCTTGACCGACGATGAGGTGGGGTCGATACACGAGGCCACGGTCAGGATATTCGAGGAAGTGGGCATACTGGTCGAGAGCAGCGAAGCGGCGGAACTGTTCAGGCAGGGCGGCGCGTCCGTGGTGCCGCAGGGGAACGCTTCGCTGGTAAAGATACCTCGGAAGCTGCTGGACGAGTGCATGGCATCCGTACCGAAATGGCCGGTCTGGTATGGCCGCATCCCCGAGTCGGACTATTACACGGGCAAGGACGAAGTAACGCTCACGGTCTTTGGGGAATGCGTTACGGCGGTGGACCCGCTGACCGAGGAAATCCGCGCGAGCCGCAAAGAGGATCTGGGCAACATGACGAAGCTCTGCGACTACTATGACGACGTGGCCTTCGTGGAGCGCTCGTGCGGAAGTTTGGACAAGCCCGCCGAGACGGAAGCGCTGCACAATCTGGACGCCATGATGCAGAACACGTCGAAGCCCGTGTTCCTGGCCGCGATGACCAGCGCGAACTGCAAGAAGATGATAGAGATGGGCTATATCGCGGCGGGCGGCGAGGACAAATTTCGCGCGCGCCCGTTCGTGAATATCTTCGTCTGCCCCGTCAGCCCGCTGACCCTGGGCAAGGACGCGGCCGACATCATCATTGAGACGGCCAGGGGCGGCGCGGGGCTCGCCATCATACCGATGGGGCTTTCGTCGGCGACCGCGCCCTCCACGGTGGTGGGCACGGTGGTGGAGACCAACACGGACGTGCTGGCGTCCATCATCCTGGCGCAGCTCGCGAGCAAGGGCACGCGCTGCTTCTATTGTTCGATGAGCACCATCATGGATCTGAAGAAGATGATTGCGGCGGTGGGAGCGCCGGAGCATGGGCTCATCAGCGCGTCCTGCGTGAAGATGGCGCAGTTCTATGGGCTGCCGTGCTGCGTCGGCAGCGGCGTTTCCGACAGCAAGGTGACGGACGCGCAGGCCGGCGCCGAGTTTACGGCCAACGCTTTCACGGCGGCCATCAGCGGGGCGAACGTGGTGTTCGCGGCGGGGGCGCTTGAATACTGCCTGCTCGTGGACTACGGGAAAATGGTCATCGACTGCGAAGCGTTCTCGTTCATACGCAGGATCATCAAGGGGGTCGAAGCGAACGAGGACACCATCGCGTTTGAGGCCATAAAGAATGTCGGCCCCAGCAGCGACTACCTGACGCAGCGCCATACGCTGAACCACATGAGGGAACAGGTAATGCCGACTGTGTTCGACCGCAACACGCGCGAAGCGTGGGAAGCGGCGGGCTCGCAGACCATCGACAAAGTGGCCAGAAAAAAGGCGCTTGAAATACTGGAAGCGCACCGCGTAGAGCCGCTGCCGGAGGGCGCGCAGGAAAAAATAGACCAGCTGATTGCGGACTATGAGAGGGAGCTTGGGGTGACAGCCTGAGCGCCCCCCGCCGCAGGGCGGGGACATAGCCGCAGCGCCGCAATAGCCGCAAGGCGAGAAAGCAAGAAAGGAGGATCGTTATGGGTGAAATCATCATCAGCATTTTGATTGGCATGTGTGTGACCGGATCGGGCATATTCATCAAAGTGTGGCTCGGGCGCGAATACAAAAAAGAGTCGTCGGAACAACAGGAGTAAGGGCTTCGCGCACAGTTATTGTTATTTTAATCTTGCACTTATCTTTATTTTGTGTTGAGAAAGGACGGGAAAATGAGCCTTCAATTATTAATTGTGCTCATCAGTATCGCTGCATATCTTATCGTCGGAGTGGTTGTCGGGAAAAGGGTCGCGAATACGGCTGACTACTACGTCAGCGGGCGTTCCGCGCCGACGTTCCTGATCGCGGGCACGCTGTTTGCGTCGATGCTCTCCACGAACGGCTATACGGGCGATACCGGTTGGGCGTACGGTGGGAATATCGTGAATATCGCGGTGCTCAACGCCTTGTGCGGAGTCGGGTTCGTCGTGGGCGTCATGCTTTTCGGGCGCTATCTGCGGCGCTCCGAAACGCTGACCATGCCCGAATATTTCAAGAACCGTTTCAACAGCCCCGCGCTGCAAAAAATCTCGGGCGTTATTATTGTTATTTCCATTACATGCTATCTGCTCGCGGTCGTGACGGGCGTCGGCTACCTGCTACAGGAGCTGGTCGACATGCCGAAGTGGTTGGCCTACGTGCTCGCGTGGGCGTCGTTCTCGCTGTTCACGTTCTATGCCGGCTCGAAGGGCACCATCATCACGGAGACGATGATGTTCATCGTGTTCATCGCGGGTACCATCATCGCGGGGCCGTATATGTTCAGGGCGGCCACAGAGCCGACCGGACAGGGCGGGCTGAGCCACCTGCTCGAAAATCTCATGAATAATCCAGAGATAATGAATCCCGACGGGAAGTTCGCGCACCTGCTCGACTACACGGGCAATTTCGGAGGGGCGGGCGCTACAGGGCCGTTCGGCGCCGTCATGTACGGCATCATATACGGCATTATCTGGCTGCTCGTCGTGGGCATCAGCCCGTGGCAGGCGGGGCGCAACATGATGGCGAGGAACGAGCACGTCGCGATTCGCTCGGGCGCGCTCGCCTGCATCGTCATCGTCATTTTCCTGACGTATCTATATCTGGAAGCGATTTCGGTTCACGCCATGCCGCATCCCGAATGGCTTGACGCGGACTCCATGTCGTTTGAGAAAGTAATCATCTGGGTGTACGGCAATGCCAGCGTCGTGCCGCCGGTCCTCGGGGCCATCGCGCTGGCCGGCATCATGGCAGCGGGGCTTTCGTCCGCCGCCACCTTCCTGTCGCTCATCGGGTTCAGCTTCACGAACGACATCTTCAATTTCAAATTCAAGGACGACAAGGACCAGGTGCGAAAGACTAGGATAACGATGATATCGTTCAGCGTCATTGCGCTGCTGCTCGCGTACCTGGGCTTTGGGGGCATTAGAATAGTCACGTATTTTGCCAGCACCATCATAGCGGCATCCTGGTGCATTGTGGCGTTCGGCTCGGTCTGGAGCAAGAAGCTGACCGCGCGCGGTGCCATCTGGTCTATGGTGACGGGGTTCGTCGTGTTCATCGTGCTGAAATGCCTGCACGGGTTCGGCTTGGACGGCGGCGTGTTCAAGGACTTCCTCGACCCGTTCTGCGTCGGGCTGTACGCGAGCGCGGCGGCGGCGGTGCTCGGCTCGATGGGGCAGTCACCGACGGACCACGAGCGCCAGATACTGAAGCGGATGCACACGATGCCCGCGCAGGAAAAGGGCCAAAAGGAATACAAGCGCGACAATGTGTACGCATGGATTCTCATATTCGGCGGCATAGGCTGGACATGCTTCCTGCTGTTCGCCTGGGCGCTCCCGTACAACGGGTTCATCTGACAGTCGTAGCCTGAAGCCGCCATGCGGCGCAGACCGTAACGAAAGCCGCCCCAAGCGCTGACGCGTCGGGGCGGCTTTTTCGGTGGGTGTTATATCTTATCGGATTTCTCGCTGTCGCTTCTGCGTTCAAAATACGCGGCTATATCTGTTATATATTCGCCTTGATCCTCCATCACCTTTGCGGCATGAAATATTTCGCCCATGTTCATCCACGACGCGGGCTTCGCGTAGTCGGTCACGTTCACCCTGACCTTCTTCACGCTGCCGCCAGGCGTTATGGCGTAGATGCTGCATCTGCCGCTGCCCGAGATAGGGCTTCGACCGCTTCCGCTGAAAAGCATGCCACCGCCAAGGCTCTTTGCTTCCACTTTTCTGACGCTGTCCTCATTGCCGCTTTGGTCATTCGCGACAAACGAAACCACGCCTGTTGCCCCCGATACAAGCACCCCTTTTCGTGTGTCGCTTATCACCACATTGCCGGAGCCGGTGCCCGTGATGTCCTCCCCCTTTAACCCGCTGTTCGGAGCATACATGCTGACGCTGAACCGAACATGCTTGC
>JAIRPQ010000006.1 GCA_031256875.1 Eubacteriales Family XIII. Incertae Sedis bacterium
CCCTATCCGAAATCCCTGCGCTTCCCGCTCGTGGACAAGGCCGGCTACGCCGACAACGACGTGCCGTTACAGGTGTTCGTCCCGATAATGGAGAGCATTGCGGCGGGCAACGGCACGCAGAACGTGCTCATGCGCATAGACTGGACCACGCTGGCCTTCGACGACGGCAGCGCCAAGGACGACGACAATAACAACAATAACAATAACAACAACAACAATAATAACAACAACAATCAGAATCCGGCGCCGAGCGCCGCGAAAACCGATATCGCGCAAGCGACGGTGACGGTGGCCGGCCGGACAGCCACATGGACGGGCAAGCAAATCAAGCCGGCGGTCACAGTGACACTGGGCGGCAAGACGCTGGCGGCGGGCACGGACTATACCGTGACATATGGCGCGAACAAAAACATAGGCGAGGGCGGCGTGGCCATTAGCGGCGCGGGCGACTACGCGGGCGCTTTGTCCGCCGCGTTCAAAATCCTTCCGCAGAAGGTGAAGCCGGCGAAAGTCACGGCAGCGAAAAAGCAGATAAAAATAACCTGGAAGAAAGCGAAATCAGCGCAGAAACTGACAGGCTACCAAATCCGCTATCGCGCAGCGAACGGCAAATGGAAAACCAAGACGGTGAACGCAAAGAAAACCACGCTGACCATAAAGAGCCTGAAAAAAGGAAAAAAATACCAGGTGCAGATAAGGCCATACAAAAAGATAGGAAAGACAATCTACACAGCCCCCTGGTCAGCAACAAAGAGCAGCGGAAAGGTAAAATAGGGAAAGCAAGGCGATTGCAATCCAGCAGACAACAAAGCAATCCGGCAAACACACAAGCCGGATTGCTTTGTCATATGACAAGAAATGACGCCAGCTGGATTCGGTGGCTGGATTCGGGGGCACAGGCGCAGATGCGATTTATTGACTTTGGGCGGCTGGGGGAGTAATATGTATGCAGGAGTTAGGACATAACATAGGTGGGGTTTGGTGCTAAGCCTACCCGTTGGGAGAATTTTGCAGTGCGGCAGGTGATAAATAAAACTTGCCAGAAGGCGCGATGAGGATAAGGTAAGTAGGAAAGGGTGGTCAACATGGCACGGAAATTGCAATCAATCAATCAATCAATCAATCAATCAATCAATCAATCAATTCTTAGGGAGTATCCAATGAAAAAGAGAATATTTGCCTTGCTGCTGTCGCTCATTATGTGCGGCACGATGGTTTTTGGCGGAATGGGTTCAGTGTTCGCGGACGGAGATGCGCAGGAAGCGGCAAAATCGGAAGCCGTAAAGCAGGCTCAGCCGGCGCAGAGCGTAGCCACCCAAAACGACGCGCAGCAAAATCAAGAAGCTGTGGCCGCGCCGCGGATCGAGGCGGATCCGGACAGGAGGCCCGCGCCGGAGGGAAGCGCCAGGGCGAAGCGAGAGGAAAGCGAGCGGCATGATGCCAAAGCATCGAAAGACGCTGCCCAGGCGAAGGAAGAGAAACAGCGTGAAGATACCGAACAGCAAAAATCGGCGAAGTCCAAAAAGGGCGTCACGTCCGAGTCCCTATCGCCGACGGCCTCGCCGAACAGCGAATGGACGCCGCCGGAAAACACCATTCCCATTGACTACAGCGGAGCCGGCAGCTTTAGTACGTCGGGCGCCATTGGTTCAGGCGACAATGTGACGGGCAGCTTTAACGATGGCGATGATGACCTGGTGACATTCGATTTTTATGGCTTTGTATACAGCATCACGCTGCAAGCCGACAAGTGGTATACCATCAATTATGAAAGCGATGATTTTGACTGCTATCTGTACCTTATTAACTCAGATGGAAACCTCATCGATACTGATGACGACAGAGGGGTATCTCTGAACTCAAAAATCAGATATAAAAGCGCCGGTGGCGGCACATACTACCTGATAGCGACCAGCTTTGATGGCAGAGGGGATGAAGATGGCTGGGCATCTTCGATGGGCGGCGAATACAGCCTTTCTATCTCTGATTCGAACGGTTCTATCACCGGTACCGTAACAGCGCCATCGGGCGCACCGCTTGGAAATATACATGCTGTTGCGTTCAAGGCAGAGTTTTACAGCAATAATGGCGATACATGGTGGGGATGGGAAGAGTATGAAGCTGTCCTTACTGCCGCTGACGGGACATACGGTTTTTTTGGCATGGAGGAAGGTGAGTATTTAGTACAGTTTATAGACTACTTCGATGCGGAATATATAAGTGAATATTACAAGGATAGTGGGCGTGCATACTGGAGCAGCGCGGCCACCCGCATAGTGCTGAACGGGGAGTCGATGTCTCGGACGGATGTCGATAGACAGCTCCAGATCGGAGGCAGCATCTCCGGCAAGGTGACGGGCAACTCGTCGCCGCTGCCCTATGTTGAGGTCTATGTGCAGATTTCCGCCGACGACGACTATTACTGGAATTATAGCTACACAGATGAGAATGGCGACTATATTATCAGCGGACTGCCTGCGGGGGAATACACCGTTGAGTTCTATCCCAATTCCGGCGGATATCTCTGGACACCGTATGACTCGCCTGTCCATGTCGATATGGGAGTCAATACGCCGGACATAAATATCGACATCAGCCGGAGGGAAAGCGGCGGCACTATATCGGGCAAGGTGCTGAATGCGTCCGGCATCGCACTGAGCGGAGTGTCGGTGACAGCTTATCGCTGGGTAGATGGTTCGGGCGGCGGCGGCACAGAGCCGCCCACAGAGCCTGGCACAGATCCTGACACTGGCGGCGGCGAGACTGGCGACGGCGACGGCGCTGAGCCGCCCTCTGGCGGCGGCACTGAGCCGCCGAATCCGCCCACCACGGACCCGCCGAATCCGCCTGATACCACGAATCCCACGAATCCGCCTGACATCAATCCGTCCGGCGACGCTCCGCCGCAGCCCACTCAAGCGGCTGCCGATACGATCCAGCCACCCGTGGCGTCACCTACCGGCTGGTGGTCTCCCGTCGCTAACACGACTACCGGAAGCGGGGATACCCTAGGGGAGTATAGCTTAACAGGACTTGATGCCGATGTTGAATACCGCATCGGATACACCGACGACTCAGGCGTTTACAGATCCTGCTATTACACGGAAGAGGGCGCAGTTGACACCGCTTATGAGGCTTTGGGCATAGTGCTTCACGATGGCGAGACGGTGACATTGGCGGACATCATATTACAGCCGGATGTATTCATCACCGGTACGGTTACGACCGACAGCGCGGTGGATATATATTCCATCTGGATAAATGCCGAATATTATAACAACGAAGATGAATATTGGCAGACCGGTGGCCAGACATACTACAACGGCGCCGCTAACGGCCAGTTCCGGATTCGCGGGTTGCGGGAAGGCGTTGGATACAGGCTGACAGTCCAGTACGAAGTCAGGATCGATGCCTATAACACGAAATATTTCTACGGCTACGTGGACGAGAACGGCAATATTTCCAACGACGGAAGCGAAGCGCAGATTCACGTGATTCCACCAGGGGGAACCATTTCGGGCTTGCCCATACATATCGCCCCACCCGTTCAAGACGTTCCGCAGGACGCCCAACCGCTGACGTCGGGCAGCACCGCGTCTGCGGTTATTGGCAGCGGCGGCGACAAGGCATGGTTCTCATTTACCCCTGACGCGGACGGGTGGTATATTTTCGAATCCATGAACGGCGACGATGGATATGGCACACAGGGCATTCTATACGGCTCCGAAATGATTGAAGTTGTGAGCGAATACGGCTATGGCACCGACGGTTTCCGCATTCTGCGAAAGCTCGAAGGCGGCAATACCTACTACTACTCGGCGGCATACACCGATGAAGGGAAGACCGGAAATTATACGGTCGCCCTTAAAGCGGCGGACGGATCTATCTCCGGCCATGTTGAAAACTCGAGCGGCAACGCTGTGAGAAATGTCTATATCGAAGCGTATTATCTCGCCGGCTCGTATTCAGGGAATTGGAAATATGAGTATGGCATATACGCCTATACTGACGAAGAAGGCAACTATACAATGGTGGGTCTCGACACCCAAAAGACGTACATGCTAAGGTTCAATTATTGGTATGAAATCGACGGTATACGGTATTTGTCCGGATACTATGCGGGAGCCGGCCAATTGCTCGCGCGCACATCGGAGGAGGCCGCACGTATAGATTTCTCGGAAGGCAGTGCCGTGTCGGGCGCCAATGCCATAATGCAGCGTTCCGCTTCCATAACGATGTCATTCGAGGATGAAAGCGGCCATGATGCGTCCAATGTGGGTTTTGATATATATGTTTGGCACGAAAGCGATGATGTTACAGGCGGGTCTTGGCAGATTGATTATGGCCGCAGCAGTAGCTCATTCTTCGATGGAACGCGTACTGTTTATACCGTATCGGATCTGGATCCTGAACAGCAGTACCGTCTGCGCGTCAGCTCTTATAGCGGCGAATTTATCTCCGGCTATTATTCCGCGAATGGACTCACCCAAAACATAGACGATGCGGACACGCTCGCGTATCAGCCAGGCTCGTACGAAATTTCGCTGGGTACGTTAACGCTCTATCCGTCGAGATTCATAAGGGGTGTGCTGACGGGCGAGGACGGTCAGCCGATATCCGGCTCGGAAGTGTGCGTCTGGACGCAATACTACGGCTACTGGGCACCAAACAGAAATACCTATTCTCGCTACGACGGCTCCTATGTTATCTATGATCTTGAGGAGGACATTGACTACCGCATTGAATTTCGCGGCAACGACGACTGTCTGGGCGGATTCTATACATCAGGCGGCATGCTCGCTGAGGATGTCACAGGTGCGGACAGCGTACGTGCGGGTGTCAGCGCCGCTGCCTCGTATGACGCGGTTCTGCACGCCGCCGCCAAGGTAAGCGGACGCGTCAGGGATGACAGAGGCGGCGTCACGGGAGCAAGGGTCAGCATTCACGGCGAAGGGTCTTACAGTGACGCATATGCGGATGCGGACGGTTACTATACTATAGGCAGGCTGCGTCCAGGTACATACACGCTGTATTATTACGGCGATGTAAGACATTTCTTGGGATACCGCACGGCATCAGGGGCGGTCTCCGGCGACGAGCAGGACGCTGCGCTGATTACTATTTCCGATGACGGCCAAATAGTGCAAGACATCGATGTTTTGGCGGAACGGGGCTCGACGATATCTGGTCACGTCACGGACGAATACGGGAACGCGGTCACTGGTGGCTACGTATACGCAGAGAGCGGCAACGGGTCACCAAGCGCTAATATCAATGGTGAGTACGTGATAGGGCCGCTCCGGACTGATGTCAGCTATGCGCTCCGCTTTGCGGGCAGCTACTCCGGTAGCTATATCGGCGGATACTGGTTCGACGGGGGTCTGGCCGCGGCGAATGCCGCCGACACGTTCAGCTTTACGGAAGCGGATGACCGAGAGGACATCGATGCCACGCTATACCAGAGCATGGCCGATCCCGAGGTAACGTGGCCGACGCTTCAAGAGATAACATATGGGCAGACTCTTGCCGAAGCTATCACAAGCAGCGGCTCCGCCATAGGCAGGAACGGCGAAGCGCTCGAAGGTAAATTCGAAATCGCGGGACTCGGCAATGTTTACGGCGCGTCGGACGGGACGCGCGATATCGCGGTCACTTTCCGTCCACGTGATGTGAGCCATCGGACCGGCAGCACGACGCTCGCGCTAAAAGTGAACAAGGCCAATCCGGTTGTTTCCGAATGGCCGACGACGGAAAGAACCCTGTATCATACAGGGTTGACGCTCGGAGACATTGAACTGGGCGGCGGCGAGGCGAGCATACAGGGAGTTTTTTCGTGGCAGACGCCGGAAACAGCTCTCGATGTTCCGGGCGGCAGCTATCCGGTGGTATTCGCTCCGACCGACTCCGCAAACTATAACAGCGTAACAGGCAGCGTTGCGGCCGAGGTATTCAGTGTGCCCCCACCCGCAGTCATATTCGGCGTGAGCGCGGTGGAGGATGAGACAGGCATCACCGTCAGCTGGGGTATAGCGGAGGAAGTCTCCACCACGGTATACAAAGTGTACCGCAGGGCGGTGACGGATCCGCCGGCTGACTTTGATTTGGTGCAGACCGTGAGCGGCCGCGACACCCAGTCGTGGCGCGATACAGAGGTGGTCAAAGGCACCGTGTACGAATATTATGTCGTAGGAGTGGATCAGTATGGGCAGGAGGGCCCGCCGTCGAATATGCCGAGAGCTTCTCTCATAGATGACGCCGAAGCGCCCATCATTACGCAGATGCTTCCCAGCGAAGGCATGAAGCTCAGCGGCATAAGGGAATTTGTTCTGAGCGTATCCGACAATGTGCAGGCTGTTTCGGCGTCTATTCAATACTCCACAGACGGCGGAGTACATTGGAACCCTGTAATGGCGGAGAGTCTGGCACCGTCTGGCACGTCCGGCGGAACAGCGACATTCGCCGCGGAGTTCGACACGGCGTCCGTAAGCGATGGAGCGCTTAGAGTCAGCGCATTCGCCGTGGATGCCGCGGGTAACAGGAGCGTTTCTGCCCAGCGTACATATCTCGTGGACAATACAGGGCCGAGCCAGGTCACCGGTGTCACGGGCACGGCGTTTTCGACCACCGTTACGCTCGGGTGGGAGGACGTTGCTGACGATGACCGCAGCTATTTCCGCGTTGAGCGCAGAACGGGCGCGGGCGATTACGTCACCGAGAAAGATGTCTCTGCGCTGGGAACCGCTATCACAGGTCTTGTGCCTGGAACGAGCTACACATGGCGCGTAGTGCCTTACGATGACGTGGGGAACAGGGGCATCCCGTCCGAAGATATCACGATCGTAACGGAAGGCGACACGCAGCCGCCTGTCATCAGTAATATCAGCCCGATGCCTGGATACTTCAATCAGGATTTCAGCGTCGGCGTGACGGCAGAGGATAATTACATTGTTTCCTCCGTCAAGATACAGATATCCACGGATGCCGCAGTATGGACGGATATAGATACGCAAGAGTATTCGGACGGGGGGAACGTGCGTACGTTCGAAGCCATAGTCCGGATAGCAAATCTTCCGGATGGCCCGATTTATGTGAGAGGCGTTGCAGAGGATGCGAGCGGCAATATCAGCTACACTTCCGGCGACGCGCCATTCACGCAACACATTATCGACAGAACAGCGCCGAGCGCCCCTTCGGGAGTGGAAGCTTTCGGAGTGAATAGCAGCATCGAGATCAGCTGGGTGGCGCCCGACGGCGATGCGATAGCGTCATATTCGGTTTATAGGGCTGCCTCGGCCGATGATGAATTTCAGCTCATGAGGCATGGGAACGCGGCGCTAAACTGGTTCGACACCGTCGTAGATGACGATGTCGTCTACTATTATCGGGTGAAAGCTGTCGACATGGCCGGAAATGAGAGCGATTTTTCGGAAATAGCGGCAGGGCAGACCGAAGCGGACTCCAACGCGCCTACGATAAGCGAACCCTATCCGCCAAACGGAAGCGTTATAGGCGGTACGGAAAATGTAGTGAGTTTGACGTTCATGGACGATCGTCGTCTCGACTATTACGAAGTGCAGTATTCGAGAAACGGTGGGGAATACCGGACGCTGGCCAGCGAGGGGGCTCTCAGGAGCGCATATGCAGGCATAACGGCGGCATTGCCTCTCGCTGAGTTTGAAAGCGGCGACGCCGTCTCGTTGCTCGCCGTGTGCAAGGATAAAGCCGGTCAGTGGGCGGAAGCCAAGGCGTTCCTCTACATAGTCGATTTGACAGCGCCTTTGGCTGCGAATGCGGCGGCTGCTTTCGACACGGATCACGCGGTGATTTCATGGACAGGCTATGGCGAGAGCGACCTTGCGGGCTACAACGTATACCGCAAGGATAGCGAGAACGGCGGATATATATATGTCGCGCATGTGCCGGCGGAGGACGGCAGGACCGAGTATCTGTATGAAGATAGCGCCATTCCGAAATCCGCAGGAACCAGCATCTATCGCATTGACGCGATAGATGCGGTCGGCAACGCATCGAGCCGCCAAACCGCGGGGCTTGCATTGCCCGAGCGCGACGCGCCAACGGCGGTCCTCTCGTGCGACAGCGTGTTGGAAGTCGGCGTCGAATACGTTATAGATGCTTCCATGTCGTATGACAATGGCGGGATAGTGTCCTATTCCATCGATTTTGGCGACGGCTCTGACGTGGCTGCAACCAACTCCGCTATACACAAATATACGGCGACAGGGACATATACCGTGAGCCTGACCGTGACCGATGAGGACGGGCTGACGGGATCCGCTACGCAAGTTGTAGAAGTAAAGGAGCGCACTGTGCTTGGCACGGCGCGTATATATGTCAAGAGCGATAGCGGGGCAGCCTTGACCGACGCTCTTGTATACTTCGATTTGGGCGGCACAAAGCAGTCCGTCAAAAAGACGAACGGCAGCGGCTATATCGATTTCACCGCTGAGGCCGGCCTTTACCGCACAGGCGCCGTGATTCCGGATAACCAATGGCTTCCTGCGACGGGCTATGTGAATGTCGCGGCGGGCGACGTGACGGATCTCACCCTTATCCTTGTCAATAAGCCGCTCGTGGAAGGCCGCTTAGAGACGCACCGCATGACGCTTGATGAAATCGAAGCCGCCGGTATAGACACGAGCGATCCGGCCAACCAGCATATCGTCAAATTTGACGTATATCTGAAATACGGTTTCGATGCATTGCCGATATACTATAACGAAACAACAGACGAAATTGTTGAGGGAGGTTCATTCACGCATGGCGGGTATCGCTATATCCCGACGGTAATCCCAGGGCATGGAGGCGGCGGCAGTGGCGACGGCTCAGGCGGTGGCAGCGGTGGCAAATCCTATGCGGTAGGGTACCTGGTGCTGCCTGTCGAGGTATCGGCCCTCAAAGATTTCTTTAGAATCGATCTTGAGATAATAAATAATGCCCTCCCGCAGTTCAAAATGATAGACAATGCCATTACCCTCAACGTGCCGGAAGGGTTGACGCTGATGGATGGGCTTGCGGGTTTCAGCGGACGGAATGTTTATCTGTCCGAGATTGCAGGTCAGGAGCAAGCGACTATCTCGTGGGTACTGCGGGGCGATGAGATTGGCACATACCCGATACACGCCGATTACGGCGGCACCCTGTCGGAATTTGATGTTCCCATCAGCGCACGTTTCTCTGCGGAGGACGGCATAAAGGTGGAAGCTCTTACCGATGTGGAGGCGCGAGTGGAAGTACCCGAAAGGATGTCTCAAAGCGGCTCCTCGCAGGGCGACGGGAAATACTTATTCAATCTCTCGCTTGTGAATAACAGCGACAGGGAAATATACCTGCCGGATATCAAGATAAGGGAAGTTGACAAGGATAGTGAGGAATATCGCAACAACATCGTTCTTGATACCAAGCTGTTCCTGTCCGAGCATTTCGACGCGGAAGGCACAGATATATCCGATACCGGAGCGGCGATTAACTATATTATTGAAGGAGTGTCCACTGCTTATGAAGGGAAATGGCGAGTGCTGAAGCCCGGCGAAAAAATCACGCAGCACTATCGCCAGAGCGAAGACGACCCACGGAAGATAGAAGGAGACCTTCAGGAATATTTTTACCGCATGCTGACGGAATCGTACGGCCTTGAAGTGAACATCATCCCGCGAAGCTGGGAATACTTCGAAGCATATACGGTCTTGAAGGGCGAGCTCACCGACAGCCTGGACTGGTCGTATGGAATTTTTAGCAAAGATTTGAAAATTTTCGGCAAAACGATAAGCGCTGCGGAATCCGGTACCACAAGGGCTTCCGGACCGCTGCCTGAAAATCTGGGGACGGGCGCACCGTGGCTTACTCTGCCGGTCCCGTATAACCATATCAGGGTGGAGGCCGACGACCTGAATGTCCAGGATGCGACGGGAATCGTTCCAGGGTCAGCTTTCAGTGGCTATACGGCCGTAAGCGAGGCCGCGATAGCCAGGAGCGAACATAGCGAAGCATATCCGGACAGCATAATGGGCGGGGCATTCAGCGGCTGCACCGCGCTGAAAAAGACGACAGTTCCGGGTGATATTCTGGGTGCGGACATTTTTTCAGGATGTACGGGCATCAATGAACTCACCTTGAT
Organism: Eubacteriales Family XIII. Incertae Sedis bacterium; assembly: GCA_031256875.1. Lineage (GTDB taxonomy): Bacteria > Bacillota > Clostridia > Peptostreptococcales > Anaerovoracaceae > JAIRPC01. The sequence continues at coordinate 10,136 of JAIRPQ010000006.1, forward strand.
AAAAGGAGTGGTCACAAAGGAAATGACCGCCTATTTCGCCCCGTTCAAAGACGCGCTTAAAACGCTCACCGTACGTGGGGCAGGGATTGGTGGATATGCATTCCTTGAGTTCACATCGCTTGAACAGGCGACCATACAGAGCGACATTGGGCCTGATGCTTTTTACGGTTGCACAGCCTTAAAGTCCATTGACGTTACCGGCGATATCGGCGGATTCGCTTTCGAGGGCTGCACCGCGCTTGACGAAGCGGTGATAAGTGGAAGCATCGGAGAATATTCTTTTATGGGCTGCGAAAACCTCAAATCCGTAGTCCTCAACAATGTGGATTCGATAGGCGATCACGCCTTCTCCGGCTGCGATAGCCTGAGCGAGCTGTTTGACTACGGTTGGGCTACCGTATACGCGGACGATATTTTGGGCGATTTGCCCGAAGACGAGTCGTTGGTTCTGCATTGTCGCCATATGTCTTCGGCGGAGACCTTTGCGGTAAGCTACAATCAGTCGCATTTCAACAATGTGAAGGTCGACTACGTTGATGCGCAGCCGAAGATCAATCCGTTCGATACGAGTGCCCCGATTCCGAAAGATCTTCCTTTCATAGGCGATATGTCTTTCGGAATGGATTTTGATGCCATAGGCATTGAGTATGAAGTCTATGGCGATCATTTCAAGATAGGGATAGGCATTTCTCCGGAAGCTTTTGAAGGCGAGAATTGGAACTTGTTCACGAAGTCATTGGAAAACCTGAAGAAAGGCTTTACTCAGGAGGAGATTCTAAAGCGTTTCCAGACTCGTCACAGTGCCACCTACGGGGCAAAAGTCAAGGGAGATATCAGAGTATGGGGTTATGCGGAAGGGCATTTTGGAAAAAACGGGCCTGAAATCGATGAGGGAAAAATGGCAATCACGCTCGACCTCGGGGTTGAGCAGGAATGGCAGTACGTATTCTATGTGGTTCCTGTAGTCGTGAAACTCTCCGTGGAAGCGGATATGGAAGCTTCATTCCCCGTAAAATATGAAAACGGAGAGATAAAAACCGATGCTGAAATCGAACTTGTATTGCCCAAAATCAGAGGATCCGCCGGCATTGGAGTTGCTTATGTCGCAGATGCTTCTGTCTACGGGCAGGGGCTTAACAGATGGAAATTCGACACCACAGGACTAAAGGAAGCAGTGCTTGAAGCGGAAATAGGTTTAACATCCCATGTGCTGTTCTTCGAAGGCGATGACGGTCCGCTTCTCTACGGCGGCATCCAGTGGCATCCGGAATTTAGATCATGGGGCGGGGGATGGTTTGCCGATTTATTTGGAGGCGGCGGCTCCAGATCCGGTACCGCGCCGGCGGCCGTGCCGGAAGGAGACTATTCGATCGATGTCTCCGGAATGAATCGCGGTACTGCGGGTGCGAAATCAAGCAAGGCCGCGGAGCGCGAGGGCGGCCTCTCCGCCAAAGACGACGGAACGGATTCCTCTGAGATGTATATCGGCGTATTCAACAACGCCAAGCCCCAGGTCGCAGTCGCGGACAACGGGCTGAAGATGATGGTGTGGGCTGATACCGTGCCTTCGCGCAGCATCGGCAACCATACGGCGATAATGTACTCCGTCTCGCAGCCAGGCAGCAAGGAATGGTCAGAGCCGGCCATACTGGAAGATGACGGAACAGCCGATTTCAAGCCGAGCGTATCCGCGAGCGGCAATGATATCTACGTTGCGTGGATGGACAGTAACCGAAACGATTTCACCGAAAATGTCACGCTCGAAGAACTTGCCGCGTCGTGCGAAATCTCCGTAGCGAAGTATTCGGCGGGCAGCAACACCGTTGCGACAGTAAATATGCTCACGGACAACGGCATCGCGGACATGACGCCGAAGGTATCGGCCGATGCCGGAGGTTGTTCTATAGCATGGATAGAAAGCGGCAGCAACAACATCGCCGCCAACGAGGGAACCGGCAAAATTATGGGTGCTTACTACCAAGGCAACAGCGGCACGGTATGCTCCACGCTGGATTCCTTTACTGGCAAAATGCTCTCGAACCTGGCCGTCGGCAGGTTGGGCAGCGATGTCTATGCTGCGTATTCCTTCGACCCCGATGCCGATGTTGAGGGAACGCCGGAAGACTCGGAGCTGTTCCTTGCGAGCGTCAGTCCGGCAGGAAGCCCGATATCTGCCGCGACAGGCCGCCATAATATGTGGGACATGCAGTTTGCCGAAATAGGCGGAACGAGCAAGCTGCTCTGGAATGAAGGCACATCGATTTACCAGCTGTATTCTTCAGATTCGGAACCGGAGGCACTTGCGGAAAATCTGGGCGCTATTAGCAGGTTTACCGTTATCAACGGAGCCGATGGGGACCTTCTCGCTTATCCGGCATACGCGGACGATGCCGGCGATGACAACGAAAATGGCGACATGATGCTCTTGAAGGGTATCGTGCTGAACGGCGAACAGGCGGCAAAGCCCATTACTCTCACCGAGGAAATGGACGGCTCCGTCAACAGCCTTGCGGGATATTTTGAGGGCGGCTCATACAAATTCATATACGCACTGGGTCGAGTAGAGATGGACGAAAACAGCATCTCGGAACACACGTCGATAGATATCACGCCGGAAATAAAGCAGCGGAGCTCTCTTGAGATAGACCATGCGGTTTTTGACATTGATCAGACCGTGGCGCCTGGCAAGACCGCCAATCTGTCCGTGGTGGTAAAGAACACCGGATTCACAGATGAGGCGGGCTTCACCCTGCGTGTCAACAACAGGTCAGGCAGCCTGATTGCAGAAAAGCCGATAGATACCGCGATCCCGATAGGCGAGAGCGAAACGGTCAGCATCTCCGTTCCAATTCCATTGGATGCCACCGCGGGCGAGGAATATGAAGTGCAGGCTATCACGGCCTCCGGCGAGATTGGTTCTCGTACATTCAGCCTGCCGCAGCCGGATATTCAGCTCAAAGTCGAACAGGACGATAGCAGCGGTTACACGTCACTAGCCGCCATTGTCACAAATCTGAGCGGCTTTGGAACCGATTGCAGCATAGTGATTCGTGCAGGGAGCAAGAATGGCGAGATTCTCAGCGAGTATCCGCTCGGATACATCGCAGGCCGTGGGAGCAAAACGCTGCCTTTGCCGCCTGCGGAAGTGGCCAAGCTCGGCAGTCCTGGCGAAATTCTGTATATTGAAGCGGTAGCCCCTAGCGAGGAATATACGTCGGATAACAGCGCTACAGTTATCGTCGCCGGCGACGCGCAACATTTCAATGTGAGATCGATTGCCATTACCGGAGCACCCGCATTATTCGCGTATAATCCTGGCGCACAATCGAACTTCTTGCAGCTCGGCACGGAAATTCTGCCGCAAGATGCCGCAAACAAGGCAGTTACATGGGCTTCAAGCGACGAAGGGATTGCCACGGTCAGTTCCACCGGCCTTGTCACGTTCAAAGGCAATACAGGCAGTGTTACCATTAAGGCCACGGCTTCTGACGGGAGCGGCGTGTTCGGCACCGCGACGATAGTTGTCATGATGAAGCCGGACGGCGGTGGCGGAACGCAGGGAGACACGTTGGTGAAGATGTCCTCGGTCACGATCAACGGAGCGCCTGCAACATTTGCGTTCAAGGCGGGAGGGCAGGGCAACACCTTGCTGCTCAGCGCGGCGGTCGCTCCCGCAAGCGCGACAAGGAAAGACCTGGTCTGGAGTTCGAGCAATAACAATGTAGCTACTGTGGACGGTTCGGGGCTCGTAACGTTCACCGGCGGCGAGGGCGACGTAACGATAACAGCCAGTTCGTCCGATGGCTCCGGAGTGAGTTCGTCCGTGGTCATACGTGCCGTGAAGAACGTCACGTCGATAAGGACACCCATGTCCAAGGTTTATATTCAGGCGGGCAAGTCGCTTGTTTTGCCGGTCGTGCTGGATGATAACACGAAGCCAGGAGCCGAAATCTCGTCGGCGCTTACATGGAAAAGTTCCAACGCCAGAGCGCTCACTGTAGATGCGCGGGGTAACGTCAAAGCGTCGAAGTCCGTAAAGAAAAATACAAAGGCAAATGTCATTGTGACATCGGCGAACGGAAAGACCTTGACCATCACCGTATATGCCGTTCCGAAGGCGATAAAGCTGAAAAGGGTCACGGCCAAATTCCCGAAAACCATGAAGAATGGCACGTTCTATCAGCTGAAACCCAAGCTTTCCGCCGTGAACGCGACAGGAGTGAAGGTGACATTCAAATCGTCCAAGCCGAACACTATTCGGGTTGATAAGGCGGGCAAGCTCTACGCTTTGAAAAAAGGAAAAGCTACTATCACCGTAATAGCAGGGAAGAAGAAAACCAAATTCACCATCAAAGTGGTATAGCGTCCGAAAGTGCTAGGATACTTGAAATATGTCAGGTATCCTAGTACAATATGTAGGAAAAGGAGATGCCATTATGACTTCGCAAGCAGTGAGCATTGCAAACCAAATAAACAAGATGTCCGACTACGAAATAGATTACCTATGGGATTTTCTCAGGAAACGCCGCAACGAATCGCTCCTGAATACGATTGACATAAAATTGGAAGAATCCATGCAGTCCAAGACGCTAAGTGACGATGAGGCGGCAGCCAGGATGAAAAAACTAGGGGTCGCGTAACGTGACGCTTCATCATATTTTCGACAGCAGGCGCGATTATGCTGATGCCGTGAAGTCTATCCAGACAGAATAAATTTTCCATCTAATAGATGAAAAAGAGGGCTAATAGATGACACAAACACCTCCGCACACGATAACGCTGAAAGCCGCCGACTACTTGACGAAGATTGCTGAAGCCGTTACCAGGCTCGAATTTGGTACAGGCTTTAAGCGCGATATCAGGCTACACCGAGAGAACCGTGTGCGGTCGATATATTCTTCGTTAGCCATTGAGGGAAATCCGCTCACGCTTGGCGAGGTGACTGCCGTTATAGACGGCAAGCTCGTCGCGGGTGGACAGGCGGAAATCAAAGAAGTAAAGAACGCCTTTGAAGCCTACGATAAAATAATGGAGTTTGACCCATACAGCGTCAAAGACTTTCTCAAGGCGCACAAGCTCATGACGGATGGGCTTGTCGCAGAATCAGGCGTGTTCAGGAATGGAGATGTCGGCGTGTTTGACGGCGACGTTGTCATTCACATGGGGGCTCGACCGCAGTTCGTGCCGCAGCTTGTCAGCGACCTGCTTGCGTGGGCAAAAAAGTCAGAGCTTCATCCCATATTGAAAAGCGCAATAATTCACTGCGAAATCGAGACAATTCACCCATTTGCGGATGGCAACGGGCGGATGGGACGGCTCTGGCAGACGTTATTGTTAGCCAAGTGGAAAAAGGTTTTTGCGTGGATACCTATGGAATCGGTGGTATTCAAGAAAAGGCAGGAATATTATCAAGCGCTTCAAGGCTCGCAACGGGCGAATGATTCCGGCGGGTTTATCGAATTTACGCTGTCAGCGCTGCTTGCCACCATTGAGCAACAGGTAGAATACCAAGTCGGTCTTGAAAGAAGCGCAGACAATAATGAAAGAAGTTTTGAAAGAAGGCTGAAAGAAGTTTTGAAAGAATCAGAACTAAAAAAAGTCACGCCCATTCTTGATTTCATAGAAGAACACGGTGAAATATCGCCACAGGAAGCCAGAATCGCAGCAGGAAAGTCCGAAGCAACCGTATGGCGCTATCTGAAAATGCTGTGCGAGCGCGGAATCTTAGAATCCACAGGCAATACGAGTGCCGCAAAATACTATTTCAAGCGATAGCCGGTAAACAACATCAGATAAATTCCGCCAAAGAAAATATTGACAAACAATTTAATAACTGGTATGATATCCCTGCAATGAACAATAACGTAATTAACGGGAACATAACAGGAGAAGAATTGACGATGGGCACGGCGGGCGCAGAGCGCAGGGTGGTTGGGCGCAAGCTGCCGCGCCGCGCCCAGACGCCGGAGCCGGCCGCGCGAAAGGCCGTCACGAAATACGCTTTCGCGGGGCTTTCGTCGCGGGCGGGCGCGACCACCCTGGCGCTTGCTTTCGCCGACTGGCTAGCGCGCCCGTCCGACAGGAGCGTCGCTTACATCGGCATATGCGACGAAGGGCTGCGGCTTTCCGGCAACGATTACGACAAGCTCGGCATCGACCGCAGATTCGCGGGCAGGGGTTACGTCTCCTGCTATGACAGGCTGGCGCACGGCGGCTCGGCGCGCGCGATAGAAAATCTAGACGGCGGCGTGAACTGGCTGCTGCGCGTCCCGGGCGAGAAAACCGCGCCGTTCGACGTTGCGGACTACGTGAGACTTTCGGCGTGCGCGGCTTCGGACGTGGCGGTTCTCGATGTTTGCGGGCAGTTCGGCGGTCAGGACCGCGTGGCGGCCACCCAGAAGCTGCTGCGCGACTGCGACCGCGTCTTCGCCGTCATAGACCCGTTGCCGTCGGCGCTCATGGCGGACCCCGAAAAGCTTGAGATGTTCAAGGCGATGGAGAGCGTGGGCGCGGAGGTGCTGTACGTGCTGAACAAGATGAACTCGGGCGTGGATGTAAGGGAAATGAGGGCGTTCCTGAAAATAAGGGACGCGGTGGAAGTGCCGTTCCTAGACCCCGCGGGCATCTACGCCGCCGAGTACAATTGCTGTACGGTCTACGCGATGCCAAAGCTGGCACAGGCACTAGATACCGCATTCACGCGCATGGCGACGTAGGAACCGGCGGAGCTCTGTGCGCCGTCTGCCATTATCGCCATAGCCGCGCCCGAAAAGCCCGCCGCCGCCGCAGAACGCACCCCCCCAGACACACAACGCACGAAATTTCCACATCTTGTAATACATTCTTAATCCCATCGCTGGCCTGCGCGATATATAATAGTATACACACGGCGCTCGACAGTGGGCGCGGTGCAGAGGTAAAATTATGATTGAATATAAAGGCGTAACAAAATACTACGGGGAAAACATCGGCGTTGACGGCGTGAACTGCCGCATTGAGAACGGCGAGTTCGTATTCCTCGTCGGTCCGTCGGGGTCGGGCAAGTCCACATTTGTCAAGCTCCTGCTGAAGCTCATCGACGCTGACGCGGGGAAGATAATGTATAACGGCTACGACGTGACGAAGATCGCGAACCGCGAGATACCGCGCCACCGGCGCAGCATGGGCATCGTGTTCCAGGATTTCAGCCTGCTGCCGAAAAAGACCGTTGCAGAGAACGTGGCGTTCGCGATGGAGATAGTGGGGCGCACCCGCAGGTCGATTCGCCGGCAGGTGCCGCAGATGCTGGATCTCGTGGGCATCAGCGCCGAAGCCGACAAATTCCCGAACCAGATTTCGATAGGCGAGCAGCAGCGCGTCGCGATAGCCCGCGCCATTGTGAACAACCCTTCGATTCTGATAGCGGACGAGCCCACAGGAAATCTCGACCCCGAAACGGGCTGGGAAATCATGCGCCTTCTGGAACAGATTAACAGAAGGGGCACCACCGTCATCATGGTCACGCATTCGAGCGAGATAGTGAACGCGATGGGCAAGCGCGTCATCGCGATAAGGGACGGACGGATTGAGCGCGACGAAGCGGACGGCATGTATATGCACGACTATTATGATGATTACGCGGACGAGTATGCGGATGAGACCGTAGCGGAAGGCGAGGTGTCCGAACGATGACAAGTCCCCTGATAATAATAAGGCAGTCATTCAGCCAGATAGGGCGCAACCTGAACATGGCGGTGGCCTCCCTGTTCTCCATCACAGCCATACTGCTTATTCTCGGCATTTTCTTCATTATTCTTGTTAACATCAACAACATCTCCGAAAGCATCAAGCAGAACGTGGGAGAGGTTCAGGTGAATTTGAAGGACACGACCGACGAAGCGCTGACGCAGCAGATGATGGCGGAGTTCGCGCCGATGGAAGGCGTGGAGAATGTCAGGTTCCTCAGCAAAGCCGAAGCGATGGAGAACTTCAAGAAGAAATGGGGCGCCAATTCAGGGCTGCTCGACAAGCTCGAGGTGAACCCGCTGCCGAACGCCATCGTTGTGAGCATACCGGATTTGGAAAAAGCGGGCAAGGTCGTGGAGAAGGCGAAGGCCATGGCGGGCACTGACACCGTGAACTACGCCCAGAACACCATCGACAAGCTGATTCGCATATCGAACTACATCCAGATAGGCGCACTGATACTCATTGCCGCGCTCCTTGCGATTTCGATCGTGGTCGTGTCGAACACCATCAAACTCACGGTGCTTGCGCGCGAGCGCGAGATTACGATAATGAAATATGTGGGCGCCACGAACTGGTTCATCCGCGGCCCGTTCCTGCTCGAAGGCATAGTCATAGGACTCATCAGCGCGGCCGTTTCGGGCGGCATTATCGCGTTGATTTATCATCAGGTTGTCGCGAATTTCGGCATGGATTTCGCGTTGCTCATGTCGACGGGCTTCACGTCGGAAGATTTCCTGATAAAGAATCTCATCATTATCTACGCCGCGCTCGGCGCGAGCATCGGCGCGTGTGGCAGTATTATTTCCATGAGGAGGTTCCTAGATACCTGAGGCGGCGTCCGAGGTATTCGGGGGTGTGATGTGAGGAGAACGCATTTTTCCATTTTCATAATATTCGCAATAATTTCAGCGGTGGCTCTTGTCTCCGCTTTTACCCCTTCATACGCGGATGAAAAGAGCGACCTTGAGAAGAAGCTGAAGGAAGCGCAGCAGAGCGCCAAGGAAGCGAAGCAGGAATACCGCGACAAGAAAGCCGAGGAACAGAGCCTTGCCGAAGAAATAGCGGGGCTGGAGACGTCGATAGCGGACATAGAGACCGAGCTGAAATCCCTGCGGGAGAGCATCAAGGAAAACAACGGCAAGATTAAAATAATTGAAGTAGACCTCGCCAAGCTCGAAGCGGATGTCGGGGAGCAGGACAGCGACCTGATGGAGCGCCTGCGCTTGATGTATATGACGGGAAACGCCAGCATGATAGAGGTGTTGCTGGACTCCGAGAGCATACTGGACTTCATATCAAACATGGAAATGGTGCAGCGCATTCACGCACAGGACGTGAAAACGCTCGAAGAACTGCAAGCGAAGCTCGACGCGGTAGAGGAGAAAAACAGGGAGCTGCTTCTGGCCAAGGAGACATTGGCCCTGCAGGAGCAGACGGAAAAGCTGGAGATGGACAGGCTTTCGAACAAGATGGATGAGCTTGCCGCGGCGAAGAAAAAGGCGCACGAAGATGCGGAGAACGCACTGGAAAAGATAGGGCGCATCCAAGAGGAATCCAAGAAAATAGAAGAAGAGCTGAAAGAGCTGGAAATCACCTCGACCTACGGCGGCGGCAAGATGGGCTGGCCCGTGATAGGCAGGGTTACCTCGGAGTTCGGGTGGCGCTCGCACCCGAGGACAGGCGTGAGCCATCTTCACGCGGGCATAGACATCGCGGCGCCGACAGGCACCCCCGTGCACGCGGCGGCGGACGGCACGGTCGTGAAGTCCGAGTATTACGGCGGCTACGGCAATGCCGTCATACTCGACAACGGCAGCGGCATCACAACGCTCTACGGCCACAATTCATCGCTCGCCTGCTCGCCAGGCCAGGTCGTGAAGCGCGGCGATGTGATAGCCTACGTAGGCAGCACAGGGGATTCGACAGGCCCGCACTGTCATTTTGAAGTGAGGGTGGGGGGTGCTCCGCAGAACCCGCGGAATTGGCTGTAATGCTTGTCTTTTTTCCGTTTGGCTGTGTTGCTGCTCGCTCTCTCCTCAGTTACGTACGTCTGAGTACGCGCCTTCGTCGTTCGCTCACGCGCCTAGCCAAACGAAAAAAATCCTGCGCATTTGGAAGTCGTTGTATTAGTGAATGGTGTTAGCAAAAATTATGAGAAGCTACCAAGCGATAATTAACCGGATACTGGCGGCGCGGGGGGTGGAGGACTCGGCGGAGTTTTTTAGCGACAGGCCGCGCGAAACGCATGACCCCTTTCTTCTTCCCGACATGGCGGCGGGCGCGGAGCTGGTGTTCCGCCATATTTCGGAAGGAAAAAAAATCTGTGTCTACGGCGACTACGACGTGGACGGGCTCATGTCCGTCACGCTGCTGAGCGGATTTCTTGAAGCGCTGCCGGTGCAGGATGCAGGCGCGACGCAAGATTCTTCCCTAGGCGGCCCACCCCCGCACGACTCGGGAAAAATTACTAGAAATAATATTTCATGGTATATACCGTCCCGCTTCGATGAGGGCTTCGGCCTGAATATCGCCGCGCTTAAACAGATACGCGACACGGGGGCCGACCTCGTTATCACGGTGGACTGCGGCATATCCTCGCCCGTCGAAATCGCCGCCGCGAAGGATATGGGCATGGAGATATTGGTGACCGACCACCATGAACCCGACGGCGATTCGCCCATAGGCTGCCCCGCCATCGACCCGAAGCGCGCGGATTCGCGCTACCCGTTCAGCGGGCTCTGCGGGTGCGGCGTCGCGTTCAAGCTCGCGCAGGCGATAAAGAACAGATACTACCCGAACGACCCCGCCGTAAAATCGGCCGTGACTGACAGCCTTGACCTCGTGGCGGTGGCGACCATCGCTGACGTGATGCCGCTGCGCGGCGAGAACAGAACGCTCGTGAAATACGGCATGAACGCGCTGAACGCGGGCAAGAGGTGGCAGCTTCGCGCTCTCGCGGAGGGTATTGAGCTGAAGATGGGGAGCGTCTCCGCGTACAATATCGCGTTCGGCGTAGCTCCGCACCTGAACGCGGCGGGGCGCATGGGTGATCCGTCGCTGGCGGTAGAGCTTTTCAAAACGGACGACCGCGCCCGCGCGGATGAAATAATAAAGGAGCTGATATCCCGCAACAAAGAACGGCGCAGGGAGCAGGACGAAGCGGTGAGCGCCTGCGAACAGATAATTGACGCTGAATACGCGAACGACGGATTCCTGCTCGTGAGGCCGCCATATGTCCACGAAGGCGTATCGGGCATCGTCGCGGGCAGGATAAAAGAGAAATACGGCAGGCCGTCGGCGGTCTTGGCGGAAGCATGCGGCGAATCAACCGGCGGAGCGGAAGACTGCGGGGACAGCACCGAATCGACGGGCGGCGCTGCGCTGAAAGGGTCCGCGCGAAGCGTCGCGGGCATCGACATTATATCCATGCTGCGCTCGCACGGCGAACTGTTTACGAAGCTCGGCGGCCACGCGATGGCGGCGGGCTTCACATTTCCGGCAGCTCATGAGGATGCCCTCAGAAAAGCGCTCTGCGCGGACGTGAAAGCGCTCGCGGACAAAAACCCCGAGCTGCTCTCGCCGCCCCCGTCGGCCGACGCGGACATAGAGTCCGGCGAAGCCACCTTGGAGCTCGCTGCGGCGCTCGAAAAATTCGAGCCGACGGGGGCTGGAAACCACAAGCCTACGCTCTGTTTGCGGGGCCAGGTTCCCGCGGGCATACGCCGCATGGGGCAGGACGGCAAGCATATGAGGTTCACGGCGGGCGGGCTTCCCTGCGTAATGTTCGCGAATGCCGGCAGCCCCGCCGAGCTTGACGGCGGCGATTCGCCGGAGGGGATTCGCCAAGGCTTTGACCTCTACGGAACCCTTGAAATCAACAGATGGAACGGGCGCGAATCAGTCCAGTTCATCGTGCGGGAAGCGGTGGTGCGCAAGTGATTGGAATACAGAAAATATGGTGAAATTCGCGAAGTCAAAACTGGCGTTGTTGATAGTGGCGGTGTTCCTGGTGGGCGGCGCTTCGGGTCTGTTATTCGGGGATGCCCTGTCGGGTGTTCCGCTGTTCGGCGGCGGAGCGGCGGCGGACGCTTCCGGTATAGACATATCGCGGATTGACCGCCTCAAGAGCTACCTTAGCGAAAATTATTACGCCCCGATATCGGAGGGCGCTATCAACACGGGGCTGCGGCGCGGGCTGTTCATGGCGCCGAACGACCCGTACACGATGTATTACACGAAGGAGGAGTTCGATGCCGCGATGGAGAAAACGCACGGCGAGCTCTCCGGTGTCGGGCTGTCCCTCTCGCCGAACGAGGATGGAGTAATAGAGGTGGTGGGCGTAGTGGAAGGCTCTCCCGCCGGCGAAGCGGGGGTGATGATAGGAGACTTGCTGCTCTCTGTTGACGGCAAGGGCTACTCGGGCGCACAGCTTGCCGAAGCGGTCGAAGCCGCGCGTGGCGAAGCGGGCACAGAGGTGGTCATAGGCATCAGCCGCGGCGGGAAAACGCGCGAATTTACCGTAAAGAGGGCGGTGTTCGCAACGCCCACCGTCGAGCGCGATTCCGTGAAAAACGACAGGGGCGAGAGCATAGGGGTCATCAAGGTCATTTCATTCACGGACAGCACGTCGAAAGATTTCAGGAAAGCCCTTGACGAGCTGAAGGATGTCGGCGCGAAGGCGTTCGTCGTGGACGTGAGGAACAATCCTGGCGGGCTCATGGAACAGGCGCTTCTCATGGACGGTATGCTGTTCGGCGATGGAGTGGTGTGCTATGCCGAAAGCAAGGATGGCAAGAGGACGGAATACTCGGCCGAGGGCGAGCGCGTCACGGATCTGCCCTACGCCGTGCTGATAGACCAGACCAGCGTGAGCGCCGCCGAGATTTTCGCGCTGGGCGTCAAGGCGAACGGCGGCGGCAAGCTCGTGGGGCAAACCACGTTCGGAAAAGGGCTGATACAGCGCCTGGAACGCTTCGAAGAAGGAGACGGCGCCAGAATAACCATCATGCAATACGTGACGCCGGACGGCGACCCCGTTAACGGAGTAGGCATATCGCCGGATATAGAAGTAGAAAACACAGGCGATAAAGACAGTCAGCTGGCGGAAGCGGTCAGAATAGCCAGCCAGCCATAGGCAAAAGCCCAAGGAAAACCCGTCACATCATAGCGAGCCGCCGCAGAACGCACTCGCATTCCAGAAGATTATTCGGCTTAAAAACATGCAGTATGCAAGATTATTCGGCGTAAAAACATGCATTATGCAAGATTATTCGACGTAAAAACATGCAACAGTGCTTGACATATTGCGTTTCGGCTTGTAAAATAGCCATATCAACCGATTTGGTCGAACAGATTTGAGGGCATTATGCTAAAACGGAAAATATACGACGATTTGCTACGCTGGAAAGCCAATCCCGACAAAAAGGCATTGGTCGTAAACGGCGCCAGACAGGTAGGCAAAACATTTATTATAGAAACATTCATAAGGGAACAATACCGGTATGTCATCGCCGTGAACTTTATCGAGCGTCCGCAATTCAAGCAGGTGTTTGAAGGGGAGCTGACAGCGGACGCCATCATCAGCCAGATGACGCTACTGTTCCCTGACGTGGTATTCGAACGCGGGAATACTGTGATTTTTCTCGATGAAATACAGGACTGCCCTGCCGCCATCACCGCGCTGAAATTTCTCTCGCGGGACGGGCGCTTTGACGTAATCGCGACGGGCTCGATGTTGGGCATGAGTTACAGGGAGGTGGCTTCTTTCCCCGTCGGCTTTATCGAGCGCATGGAAATGCACTCATTGGACTTTGAGGAATTTCTCTGGGCCAACGGCATAACGGCTGAACATATAGAATTGCTCCGCGGCTGTTTTGAGTCAATGACCCCTGTGCCGCCTGCCATTCACGAGCAGATGCTCGGGCTGTTCCGCGAGTATATTGTAGTCGGCGGAATGCCCGAGGTGGTGAACAGATATGCGGCCACCCATCATTTTGGCGAGATATTGGCGCTCCAGCGCGGTATCGTGCGGGACTACACGGACGATATCGCAAAATACGCTGTGGGCTCGGAAAAGGCGAAAGCGCGGGCGTGTTTTCTGTCCATACCCAAACAGCTCTCCCGCGACTACAAGAAATTTCGGTATAGCGTTGTGGAAAAGAACGGGAGCGCACGGAAATACGGAGGCAGCTTGGAGTGGCTATACGATGCGGGCATCATAGATTTCTGCTACAACCTTGAGCGTATCGCGCTTCCATTCGAGGGAAACGCGCTTACTGACGCATTCAAGGTCTATATGCGCGATACGGGGCTGCTCGTTGCCATGCTCGAGGACGGTGCGCAGGCGGATATCATAGGCGGCAACTTGGGCATTTACAAAGGGGCGCTATACGAGAATATCGTCGCGGACATATTTGGCAAGGCCGGAAAAAAACTCTACTACTATGAATACAGGTCACAAATCCAAATGGATTTTTTCATACGCCGCCACGGAGTCGCGACGGCAGTAGAGGTGAAGTCGGCAGACCACACGAAATCGAAATCCATGAATGCGATAACTGGCAACTACGGTGTCCTGCGCGGAATCAAGCTCACTTCGAAAAACGTTGGTCGCGCAGGGGCGGTAGACACGCTTCCCCTGTATATGGCGATGTTTTTGTGACAGGCGCCAAAGCTGCCTGACCGTCTACCCATACAGCTTCCCAATAACGCCCTTATAGCCGTCGGCGCCGTAGTGCAGGCAGCGCCCTACGCGGCTGATGGTCGCGGTGCTCGCCTTCGTCTGGCGCTCGATGTCCTGGTAGGTGACGCCCTCAGCCAGCAGCTTCGCGATATGAAAACGCTGCGCGAGCGCCTTTAGCTCGGCGACGGTGCTCACGTCCTCGAAAAACCTGTAGCAGTCCTCCTTGCTTTCGAGCGAGAGTATCGCGTCGAAGAACAGCTCCGTATCATCGCTTTTCAGTTTTGATTTGTACGCCATTTCATATCTCCAATCCACGCTGCAAAGCTCCGCGCATTAACGCACGATGGCAAGGGCATATCATGAGTATATCATATTGAATAAAATAATCAATTTGCGGCGGCGCAAAAAAACGCAAATAAACGCAAAAAAAATATCGAATTGGCAAATTGGCTATTGACAAGCGGCGCAAGTGGTAATATTATTGTTTACAGCGAAACGTTTCGCCCTATAACATGTCTCTGAAAAAAGCGTTTCATGTTGCGGAGGAGTAAAGGTGAATCATAAGGAACGAGGACTTGCGCCCTTCAAAAAGGTTGGAATTGACAGGTTTCCGATGTGGTACGGCGGTGCGCCGGAGGTCACGGACAATATTGTCTCACATTTGGGCGCTTCTGGCAGCGACGATGCCTTATACGACATTCTGGGCATTGACTACAAAACGATTCGCCCTGTTTACAACGGAAAACCCCTTGAAAAATTTGACGACGGATCATGGATGACCGAGTGGGGCGTGGTGCGCGCGGGACTGCACTGGGGCCAGGCTGTCACGCATCCGCTGGGCGGCGCGGAGTCGGTCGCGGACGTAGATGCGTGGAAGGGCGCGCCGGACCCGAAGGATTTCATCTACCGCTTCACGCCCGAGCAGGAGGAGTGGGCGAAGGATTACTGCGTCATCGGCGGCACATGGGCGCCGTTCTTCCATGATTCCATAGAGCTGATGGACATGGAGGAGTTTTTCATCAAGCTGTATACACACCCCGCGGTCGCGGAAGCCATCATAGAGCGTTGTTTTGAATTTTACTATGAGCTGGACAGGCTCGTGTTCGAAGCCAACCCAGGCAAGATAGACATGTATTTTATCGGAAACGACTTCGGCTCGCAGCGGGCGCTGCTCATATCGCCCGACATGTGGCGGCAGTTCTACAAGCCCCGCATCGCGAAGCTCATCGCGCAGGCACGGTCGCATGGCTGCGTTACCGCCATACATTCCTGCGGCGATATACACAATATCATCGGAGATTTTATAGAGATAGGCGTGGACGCCATCAACCCCATCCAGATAGGCGCGGACAATATGCGGCCGGAGGATCTGATGGCGGAGTTCGGCGCGGACTGCGTGTTTTTCGGCGGCATCGACGAGAACGAAGTGCTGCAATACGGCACGGAGGACGAGGTGCGCGCGGAGACGCGGAGGATTATAGATACGCTCGGAAAGCACGGCAGATATATAGTCGCGGCATCGCACGACTACCTTCTGCCCGAGATTCCGGCCGCTAGCATCGTAGCCATGTTCGACGAAGCGAAAAAATACGGAACAGGGCGTTGATGCGGACAGCGCGTCAAGCGTTAGAAGCGCTTCAAGCGTTCGCGGCGCATCAAACATTAGCAGCGCTTCAAACATTGACAGCACATCAAGCAGAGGTAGAGAAGGGAGGAAGGCATTGTCGGACACTGTAACAGAATTGGGCCGTGTAGTCCTGGAGATGCGAGGGGTTTCCAAGCAGTTTCCGGGTACGCTTGCGGTCGATAACGTGAACTTCCAGGTGAAAGCGGGCGAAGTCCACGCTCTCATGGGAGAGAACGGCGCGGGTAAGTCAACGCTGATGAAAATGCTCGCCGGACTTTTCAGCGACTATACGGGCGAAATACTCATCGACGGCGAGCCCGTGAAGCTCACCTCGCCCATGCTCGCGAAGCAGGCGGGCGTGGCGATGATATACCAGGAGCTGAGCATCGCCTACAACAGAAGCGTGCAGGAGAACGTATTCGCGGGGCAGATCCCCACGCGCGGTAAGGTCATCGACAAGCGCGCTCTCAGGGATATGACGGTGGACGTTCTGAGGCACGTGAAGCTGGATGGCAAGGTGGACCCCGCCACGCCTATGAAGAACATCAGCCAGCACGAGTCGCAGCTCATCGAGATAGCGAAAGCCTTGAAGGACAATCCGAAGATACTCGTCATGGACGAGCCTACATCGGCGCTGTCCACCGAGGAGGTCGAGACCATGTTCGCGCTGATGCGCGAGGTGAAGTCGAAGGGTTATGCCATCGTCTACATCTCCCACCATCTCCAGGAGGTGTTCGATATCGCGGACCGCGTCACGGTGCTGCGCGACGGCAAGCTCATAGACACCTGTGACGTGAAGGATGTCAGCAAGGAAGATCTGGTGGAGATGATGGTGGGACAGAAGATGTCCGACTTCTACAAGCGCACCGACAAGTCCGTGGGCGATGTAGTGCTGGAAGTGGAAGGGCTGACCCACTACGGCTTTGTGCACAATGTGTCGTTCCAGCTGAACAAGGGGGAAATCCTCGGTCTGGCGGGGCTGGCGGGCGCCGGCAGGAGCGAGCTTGGCCGCGTGATAGGCGGCATCGACAGGATGGACGCGGGCGTATGCCGCATAGGTGGCACGGCGCTCAAGACGAAGGATATGTGCAATATGGTCAGGCACGGCGTCGCGTACCTGACTGAAAACCGCAAGACGGAAGGCCTGAACCTGCGGCTCACGGCGCGCGAGAATATTTTTTCAGCCATTATTCCTAAGCTCTCCAAGGGGCCGGTATATTTCCCGCGCTCGGGCGAAGCGGCGCTGGACGGGCTTTACGAAAGCCTGAACATAGTGCCGAGGGACAAGAACCTGACCGCTTCGAATTTCTCGGGCGGCAACCAGCAGAAGGTGCTGCTCGCGAAATGGATGGCCACGAAACCGAAGGTCTTGATACTGGACGAGCCTACGAGGGGCGTGGATGTCGGCGCGAAAAAGCTCATCCACGAAACCATCGAGAGGCTTGCGTCCGAGGGCATATCGGTGCTTCTCATTTCGTCCGACCTGCCTGAGATAGTGTCGCTCTCCGACCGCATCATAGTAATGATGCAGGGACATCTTATCGGGGAGATGCACAAGGAGGACGGGTTCGACGAGAGCAAGGTGTTGCTTGCGGCGAACGGGGAAAGGAGCGTGTTCAGTGTTGCATATTAACGCGGTCGACAGCGGGGCCAATGCTCCCGCGTCGATAAAAAAATCGAGTTTTTCAACCATAGCAAACAGGTTCGGCGTGTTCCTGATGATTGGTGCGCTCTTTATCGTGGGGGCGTTCGCTTCCCCGCAGTTTTTCAGCGCGAGCAATTTCCTGAACATCCTTTCGGCCGTCTCTATCCTGGGCATGGTGGCCGCGGGCGTGGCGTTCGTCATCTACTGCGGCAAATACGGCGATATGTCCGTTCCGATGGTGATGGCCATATCGGGCGTCATCTCCGTCGAGCTGATGCGCTACGGCCTTGTGCCGGCCATCTGCGGGGCGGTAGCCACGGGCGCGGTCATCGGCTGCGTGAACGGCGTCGTTATCGGAAAGCTGAAAGTGAACGCCATCATCTGGACGCTCGCGATGAACTTCATCCTCGAAGGGCTAGTGCGCTGGTCCTACAAGGGTGAACAGATATATCCTGATATGGCAACAGAATCCACGTACCAGACGGGCTTCCTGCTGCCGCTGATGCACAGCTTGGACAGCCATATCATGGAGATAGACCTCGTGAAACGCGCGGAAGCGTTCAACGGGCTGGCCCAGACGTATTTCTTCGGGCGCATACCGCTCATGCTCGTCGTGATGGTCTGCGTGATGGCGGCCTGTTATTTCGTGATGAGCAAGACCGCCTACGGCAACCAGCTGAAGGTGGTCGGCTCCAGCTACGATGTCGGCAATATGTCGGGCATCAGGGCCACGAGCGTAGTAATGGGCGCATTCATGGTCTCGTCGATATGCGCTTCGCTGGCTGGCGTGTTCATCACGTCCATCAACAAGGTCGGCGCGTTCTACGTCGGCCAGGGCTACGATTTCCAGGCGGTCACGGCCATCATCCTCGGCGGCATGAGCTTGGCGGGGGGAAGGGGCAGCATCATAGGCGTGTTCGGCGGCGTGTTCCTGATGGGGCTTATCAGCAATATCCTGACGCTGTTCGGCGTGGGGACGTTCACGCAAAAGATGATATCGGGAGCCATCTTTATCGTTGTTGTTGCGGTCAACGCCAGATCGCTCAGAAAGCTGGGTAGGGACGATGCTTAAAAACATTAACAGGAACAATCTTATATCTAAGGGGAACGACAACAGGATATACGTATTTCTCGCGATAGTTTTCATAGTCCTCGCGTTCGCTTACCCCGCTTTCTTCTCGTCTCCGAACATCAAGGCGCTCACGACTACCTGCCTGCTGCCCATATTGGCGAGCATAGGCTTCACCTACGTCATGATAGGCGGCAATTTCGACCTCTCGATAGGCTCGGTCATCAACGCGGGATCGGTCGTGTGCATGGGCCAGTTCAACCAGTTCTTCAGGGGCTTCGGCGGCGATGCCGGAGGCACCGGCGCTCTCGTCGGCGCGTGGGCGCTGGCCTTTGTCTGCGCCATAGCCATCGGCGTCGGCATCGGCGCGCTGAACGGTTTTCTCGTGGCGAAGGTGAAGGTCCATTCGTTCATCGTCACCATCGGGATGCTGACCGCCGTATCGGGCTTCGTCTACACGTACAGCAACGGCAACACGATCAGCGTGAACAGCTACGCGCTCGTGGATGTCATCGACAAATCCGTCGTGTCGCTCCCATATATCGAAATGATAACGCCTAGGTTCCTCGTCATGGTGGCGGTAGTCGCGATTTTCGAGTTCGTGCTGGTCAAGACGCGCTGGGGCTATGACCTGTTCATGGTGGGCAGCAACAAGGAGTCCGCGTTCCAGGCGGGCATCAATACGGAGAAAAAAGTATTCCTGTCGTTCGTGATTTCGGGGTTCACGGCCGCCATCAGCGGCGCGCTGTTCGCCGTGTCGATGAACGCGGCGGTGCCGAACTACGGGGAGCGCGGCATAGCTCCGCTCATGATGGTTCTGGCCTCCACCATCATCGGCGGCACGGTCATGACGGGCGGCAGCGGCAGCGTGGTCAAGACCGCGTTCGCGGTGCTCACCATCCAGTCGATATTCAACGGGCTCATCAGCATGGGCATGGGCTTCGACGCCCAGGTTCTTTCCGCGGGCGTGCTGCTCGGCGCGGTGGTGTTCTACGAATCGTTCTCGCTCTACAGGCAGAGCCTGCGAAAAGGCGAAAGGCCGGCGCTGCTGAAAGAGGCGGCGGAGCTGCGGCGCGGGCTGTCAGCCGGCTCGGGCACATAGGCCGGCCGATTATTTGTCAATAACGCGAAGCGTTTTGCGTTATGGTTATAGTCAGAGAATTTGTTGTAAGAGGATTAGTTGTAAGAAGAAAGAAGGAGGAAGCAGAATATGAAGAAAAAGTTATTTTTGATTGCGGCGCTGTGCATCGTCATGGCGGCCACCATGTCGCTGGCGGCGTGCAGCGGCGGCGGGCAGGAAGAAGCGCCTGCGGACGATACGGCTACCACGGAAGAACCCGCGGCGACCGATACCACGGATGAGCCCGCGGCTACGGAGAGCAATCTCGACGCGTCCAAGGCGCTGATGGCAAGCCTGGAGTCCGTAAAGGGCAGCGACGGCCAGCCGCTCCTCATCTACGGCGAAGCGCGCGAAGTCCCCGAGAAGCCGGCCGACCCCGACGCCCTGCCTGAAGACGATCCGCTGAAATACTGGAACATAGAGTATGCGGGCCGCCAGACGGAGAAGGCCGAGGAAATCAAATCGCCGGCCGACGGCTGCATCGGCAAGAAAATCATAGCCATCGGCCAGTCGGAGCACCCCTACTGGACGGCGGTGTTCAACGGCGCTAAGACGGCCGCGGACGCCCTGCAGATGGAGCTGACGACATGGAACCCGAACGGCGACCTGAACCAGCAGAACCAGCTGATTGACAAGGCCATAGCGGAGAAGCCCGACATCATCATGCTCTCGCCGCTTGACGCGAAAGCGAGCGCCCAGCAGTTCAAGAAGATCTACGACGCCGGCATCCCCGCGATCGCCTACAACATGGTGCCGTCAGACGAGGCCATGAGATATGTGCTGGCCCTGACAGCGCCAGACGATTTCGGCCAGTTCAAGAAGCTCGGCGAATACGTGGCTGAGGCCGTGGGCGGCAAGGCCGGCGTCTGCTACATGACGCACCTTCCCGGCGGCTCGCCGTATTTCGCGCGCTACTCCAACGTGAGGGCGTTCTATGCCGAGAACTATCCCGACATGAAATACCTCGACCATCAGTCGCCCGGATTTGAGGCGCCGAAGGCCAAGCAGGTCGTAGCGGACTGGATCACGAAGTACGGCGACCAGCTCAACGTCATAGTGCTGAGCGATGACTCCGCACAGGCCGAAGGCTGCGCACAGGCCATCAGGGAAGCCGGACGCGACGACATCAAGGTAGTCGCGGCGGGCAACTCGAAGGTCGGCATGGACCTCGTAAAGAGCGGCGGTCTGTTCGCCATCACCTATCAGTCGGCTGAAGCGGACGGCGCTATCGCGGTCAGGGCCGCCGCCGAGTATTTCAACGGCGAGACCCTCGAGCCTTGCTACTATCTGCCACAGGCCATCATCACGAAGGACAACGTGGCGGATTACGAGCCCGCGCAGTGGTAATCGCCGCCGGACATATCAGTTTTTGATGATGTAATAACATCGTATAGAGTCGGTGTCGGACATGAATTTCGTCCGGCACCGGCGGATGGATGAGCCGGTCAATTTCGGTCAATAATTCAGGATAATAATAAGTAGAATAATAATTAATAATAATAGGATAACAATCAGGAAATTAAAATGCTTCACGACCCGAGCCACATACAACCTGTTCCCGTAGAGGAAGAAATAATCCTGTCCGGCAGCGACAAGGACGTGCTCCGGCGGCTTGGAGCGGAGTATGCCGAATACGGCGCCGCGGACGCTGGCGGCGGCAAGGCGGAGCTGTGGCGCGATTTGAACGACCTGAAAGCGAAGCGCCCGATGGTGTGGATCAACGAGATACCGTGGCACGAGATGGACGTGGACGGCGAGCTTGTGCCGGCGTGCAGCCACCCGTGGGCACGGGAGCTTGAAACCACGCTCAGAAAGACCGTTTACCAACGAAAACACATGCCCGCTGATATGATAGTCAGCCCGTATATCGAATGCCCGAAAGTGTTTCACAGCACGGATTTCGGCATTGTCGAAAAGACCACGGACGCGATAACGGATGCCGACAGCGATATCTATTCGCGGCATTTTGAGATACAGATAAGAGAGCCGGAGGACATCGAAAAGATACAGAGACCGCGCATCACGTATATGGAAAAGGCGACGGAGTACAGGTATGCCGCGATGCGGGACATCTTCGACGGCATAGCCGAGGTGCGGCTGGTCGGCCAGTCACATATCTGGTACACCCCCTGGGACTATCTGGTCAGGTGGTGGGGGATTCAGGAAGCGCTGATGGATCTCGTGATGAGGGCCGACATGGTTCACGCGGCATACGAGCGCATGGTGGACGCGTGGATGGCCGAGCTCGACCAGTTCGACGAGCTGAACCTGCTCTCGCTGGACGCGAACAACACGCGCATCGGCTCCGGCGGTTACGGCTATGTGTCCGAGCTGCCAAAAGATGACGCTGACATGGATCATATCAGACCCCACGATATGTGGGGTTGCTCGAACGCGCAGATTTTCTCGACCGTGTCGCCCGAAATGCACTGGGAGTTTGCGGTGGAACACGACCTGCGCTGGCTAGAGCGTTTCGGGCTGACCTACTACGGCTGCTGCGAACCGCTCGACAAGAAGATAGACATCTTGCGGCGCATTCCGAATCTGCGAAAGATTTCCGTTTCGCCATGGTGCGATACGGCCTCCGCCGTAGAGGGAATAGGCGACAGTTATGTCATGAGCAGGAAGCCGAATCCGGCCATTTTCGTCACCGACCCGTTTGACGAGGCCGAAGCGGAAAGGCAGCTTCGCGAGTTTCTGGACGCAGCGAAGGGCTGCCATGTTGAGCTGATAATGAAGGATATTTCGACCGTCGGCTATAGGCCGGAAAACCTCTGGAAATGGGAGCGTATCGCCATGAATTTGGCGGAGGAATACGCCGCGTAGCAGGACAATGGAAGGAAAGGGCAATAATAGTATGGGCAAGGCCGAAAAACTGGAACGAATCAAAAAGGCGCTGGCGCACGAGGAGGGTGACAGGGTTCCGATAAGCGACTTCTTCTGGACGGGGTTCATGAAGCGGGCGCGTGAGCTTTGGGGCAGCGACGTGGACATGCACCGGAAGTTTGACCTCGACTATATCGTCGTGACTCCGAACATGGATCCCGTGATACAGGATTTCGAGCTGCTGCGCGAGAAAGGGGAGAGCACGTGGCTCAAGACGGGTTTCGGCGCCACCGTGCTTCGCAAGGCCGATTTGCCCATGCCGCATTTCGACGAGTTTTCAATCAAGTCGCCGGACGACCTCGCGGGCTTCGCGATAGAGCCGGCCGGCGACGACAGAAGGTACGAGCGGCGCGGCGACGACCAGATAAACGGGCTGGGCGATGCCATCGTGAGGAACATAGCTCCGTGGACCGAGAGGGTCGGCGCGTACGCTGACGACTTCCCCGTTTTCGGGTCGGTCTGCGAAGGGTACGAATACGCCTGGCGGTGCATGGGCACCGAGAACGCCCTCATGTGGATGTTGCTGGAACCTGAAAAATTCGGAGGGTTCATGGAGCGCGTAGGCGATTTCCTCGTGGATTTCACGCGGGAGCAGATAGCGCGCGCGGCAGGCCGGCTGTCGGGCATGTATATCTGGGGCGATGTCGCGTACGTGAACGGTATGCTCATTTCGCCCGATATCTGGCGCGGCATCTTCAAACCGATAACGAAGAAAATCATAGATGTCTGCAACGACGCGGGCATCCTGACCATCTACCACGGCTGCGGCAACGCCACCCCGATATATAACGACTTCATCGAGATGGGGCTGGGCGGCTACAATCCGGTGGAGTGCAAGGCGCACCTGGATGTCGTGGAGCTGCAGCCCGAGTATGGCGGCAGGCTCGCGTTCGTCGGGAACGTGGACGTGAGGGAGCTGGAGAGCGGAGACAGGGAGAGAATCAAGCGCGAGGTGCTTTACAAGCTCGGAGCCGCGCAGGGCGGCGGCTATATCATGCAGAGCGACCACTCGGTATCGAGCGAGGTCGCGCCCGAATCCTACGCGTACATGGTGGAGCTGGTGCGCGAATACGGCAGGTATCCGCTGGACATGGAGCGGTTGCGGTCCGAGCTAAGGTAGGACGGAACAGCACATAGATGACAGCACATAGAGGACGGCAAATAGATAAGAACAGGATTACAGAAGGGAAGGAGAGCGCGATGAAAATCGGAATAAGGCCGACTATAGACGGAAGGGAAGGCTCGCAGGGCGTGAGGCAGAGCCTGGAGTCCCAGACCATGGGAATGGCAGCGGCGGCGAAAGAGCTGATAGAGGCCAATGTCAGGGACAGGGACGGTAACTCCGTGGAATGCGTTATCGCGGACTCCACGATAGGCGGCGTGGCCGAAGCCGCCGCTTGCCGCGACAAATTCGAGCGTGAAGGCGTCTGCGCCACGCTGACCGTTACGCCGTGTTGGTGTTACGGCAGCGAAACCATGGACATGGACCGCAGCACGCCGAAGGCCATCTGGGGATTCAACGGGACGGAGCGTCCCGGGGCCGTGTACCTCGCCGCCGTCCGCGCCGCCCACACCCAGAAGGGCATACCGGCGTTTTCGATATACGGCCATGAGGTGCAGGACGCGGGCGACAAAACCATACCCGAGGATGTGAGCGAGAAGATTCTGAGATGGGCGAGGGCCGCCGCCGCCGTAGGGCAGATGAAGGGCAAGTCCTACCTGTCCGTCGGAAACGTTTCGATGGGGATAGCGGGCAGCATCGCCAACGCCGAGCTGATAGAGCGTTATTTTGGGATGCGGTGCGAGTACAAGGATATGTCCGAAATCATACGGCGCGTCGAGAACGGTATCTACGACCAGGCCGAGTTCGAGCGCGCGTATGCGTGGGCTCGCGAAAACTGCAAGCAGAACGAGGATGTCTATAACGGCGAAAGCGGCAAACCCCAGGAAGAACTGGACAAGGACTGGGCTTACTGCGTGAAAATGGCGCTCATAATGCGCGACATGATGGAAGGCTCGGAAGCGGTAAAAGCGCTCGGATGGAACGAGGAAGGCAACGGCAACAACGCGATTCTCTCGGGATTTCAGGGCCAGCGCCAATGGACCGACTTCATGCCCAACGGCGATTTCATGGAGAGCATACTCTGCTCGTCGTTCGACTGGAACGGTATCAGGCGGCCCTATGTGGTCGCGACCGAGAACGACAGCCTGACGGGGCTGTCCATGCTCATGGGGCATCTCGTCACGAACACCGCCGCCATGTTCAGCGACGTGCGCACATACTGGAGCCCCGAGTCCTTCCGGCGCGTGACGGGCGAAGAACTGACTGGCTACGCGAAGGACGGCATGATACACCTGATCAACAGCGGCGCGACCTGCCTTGACGCGGCGGGCATGCAGGAGCGGGACGGCAAGCCCGCCATGAAGCCGCACTGGGAGATTACAGCTGACGAAGCGAAAAAATGCCTGGACGCAACGCTCTGGACGCCGGGCAACCTCGGCTATTTCAGGGGCGGCGGTTTCAGCTCCACCTTCCGCTCGCGCGGCGGGATGCCGCTCACCATCCTCCACATCAACTGGGTGGACGGTCTGGGGCCGGTTCTTCAGATAGCGGAGGGCTATACATGCGACATCGGCGCGGCGGCCGCCAAAAAGCTCGAGGACAGGACCGACCCGGGCTGGCCGTCCACATGGTTCGCTCCGACGCTGACGGGCGAAGGCGCGTTCAAGGATGTCTACTCGGTCATGGACAAATGGGGCGCGAACCACTGCGGCGGCGTCTGCGGCCACGTGGGTGCGGACCTTATCACGCTGGCGTCGATGCTCCGCATACCCGTGAACATGCACAATGTTCCGGAAGAAAAGATTTTCAGGCCGAGCGCGTGGAACGAGTTCGGCACCGCCGACGCGGAGAGCGTGGATTACCGCGCCTGCTCGAGCTACGGCCCATTATATAAATAATTATATAATAATTAATAAATAACAATTATATGCGGAGAGTTCGGAGCAAGAGTTTGGATAGCTTATGTTAAAATATAATGTAGAAACAATGTAGAAAGGTAGGCGCAGGATGAGGGTAGCCCAGGTGATAAATGTCAGGCCGGAAAATTTCGAAAAATATGCCGCGCTGCATGCCGACCCGTGGCCCGAAGTGAACAGCATGATAAAGGAATGCAATATCAGCAATTACTCTATCTACCACTACAACGGAACGCTGTTCGCGTATTTCGAGTACAGCGGCGACGATTACGAAGCTGACATGGCGAAGATGGCGGCCGACCCCAAGACGCAGGAATGGTGGTCGCTCTGCAAGCCGTGCCAGGAGCCGGTGGCTGATGCCGCCGAGGGCGAATGGTGGAAGGATATCCGCGAGCTGTACCACCTCGACTGAACGGACATACAAGCAGCGCAGGAAGGGCGGCATCAGCGCCGCCAAGAGGAATTATTACCGGATGGGAGCGACGATCAAGGACATAGCGAACAAGACGGGGCTTGGGATAGCGACGATTTCCAAGTATATTAACGGCGGGAACGTCCTGCCCGAAAACCGCGTGAAGATAGACAGCGCCATCGCGGAGCTGGACTACACGCCCAACAATTTCGCGAGAAGCCTCAAAACGCAGCGCTCCAAAATGATAGGCATAGTTATTCCCGTCCTGAACAATTCGTTTTTCATGCAGATAATAACGCGCATGGAATATATACTAAAAAAGGAAGGATATGCAGTAATCATCAGCGACTGCCAGGAGAGCAAGGACCAGGAGCGCGAGTCCATACGCTTCCTCATGAACAAAAACGTGGACGGCATCATCAGCTTTCCGGTCAGCGGCAGCGGTACATACCTGTCGCCCGCCATCGAAAAGGGCATACCCATAGTGCTGATAGACCGTCTCGTGCAGAAGCTGCACGGCAAGGTGGACAGCGTTTCGATAGACAATGCCGCGATTTCGCGCGAAGCGATAGACCTGCTGCTGAAAAACGGGCATAGGCGCATAGCCATCATCGCGGGTCCTAAGGGCACGTACACCTCCGACAAGCGGCTGCAGGGCTATATAGACGCGCTCAGGCAGGCCGGCATAGGCGTGGACGAAGGTCTTGTCTCGCGCTGCGAATACACGGCGGAGGGCGCATACAAGGCATTCCAGACGCTGATGAAGAAAAACGGAGACATCACGGCGTTGTACGCGACGAACCACGACATGACGCTGGGAGCGCTCATGGCCATCAAGGAGTCGAAGCACAGGATACCGTCGGATATTTCGTTCATCGGCTTTGACAGCATGGACTGGGCGAAGATCACCGTTCCGCCGCTCACCATCGTCGAGCAGCCGATGGAACAGATGGGCACGGTCGCGGCCACAATAATGCTGCGCCGCATCAGCGGCATGGACAAGGATATGCCTTCGCGCGACATCATGATGTCCGCAAGCCTGAACATGGGAGAGTCGGTGAAAAACCTGAACTCCGCCGCCCGCAGGAAAAGGGGCTAGTCCGCTATGGCTTGCCTGCTTCTCGGAATCGACGTAGGGACTTCCTCCTGCAAGGTGACGCTCTTTGACGAGGGCGGGCAGCCCGTCTCGCAGGCGGGATCTGATTTCCAAGTGCTTCGGCCGCACTCCGGCTGGGCCGAGCAGGATCCGAACGAGTGGTGGGAAGGGGTGGCGTCGTCCGTGCGCACCGCCATAGAGCGCAGCGGCGCGGACGCGGGGGATATCGCGGGTGTCGGCGTGGACGGGCAGAGCTGGTCGGCCATACCCGTGGACAAAGGCGGCGAGGTACTCGCCAATACACCGATATGGATGGATATGCGGGCGAAGGAAATATGCGCCGAGGTCTGCGCCCGCGTCGGCGAACAGGCGATTTTTGACCTCTGCGGAAACCCCTTCACGCCCAGCTATACGACGCCGAAAATTCTCTGGTTCCGGCGCGAGCGGCCGGAGGTATACCGAAAGACGCACCGGATACTCCAGTCGAACAGCTTCATAGTGCTGCGGCTGACGGGAAAGTTTTCGCACGATATGTCGCAGGGCTACGGGCTTCATTTTTTCGATATGAGAAAATGCTCCCTCGACAGCGGCATGGCGGCGGAGCTGGGCGTAGATCCGGACCTGATACCGCCGCTGTTCGCGAGCCACGAGGTGGTCGGAGGCGTGACGCCCGCCGCCGCCGCGTTGACGGGGCTTACTGAAGGGACGCCTGTAGTGGCGGGCGGGCTGGACGCGTCGTGCGGCACGCTCGGCGCGGGCGTCATCAGCCACGGGCAGACACAGGAGCAGGGCGGTCAGGCGGGCGGCATGAGCATCTGCGTAGAGGATTACCGCGCCGAGCCCAGACTGATTCTGAGTCCGCATGTGGTACCGGATAGGTGGCTGCTGCAAGGCGGCAGCGTCGGTGGCGGCGGCGTCCTCAAATGGTTCGATGCCGAGTTCGGCGGGGCGGTCTGCGCCGCTTCCGGCGGCGGCATTGCCACGTTCGCGGACATGGACAGGGAGGCCGCGGTCGTGCCGGCCGGTTCGGACGGGCTTGTTTTCCTTCCATATATGTCGGGCGAGAGGTCGCCTATCTGGGACGAACGCGCGAAAGGCGTCTGGTTCGGCATTGACTATACAAAGACGCGGGGGCATTTTATACGCGCCTGCATGGAAGGCGTGGCATACTCGCTGTTACACAATTTAGAAACGGCTCTTGAGGCGGGCGCCGAGGTCGATGAGCTGCGCTCGGTCGGCGGCGGCGCGAAAAGCGCACTCTGGTCGCAGATAAAAGCGGATGTCACGGGAAGGCCCGTGGCCGTAATGTCAGCGGACATGGCGACTTCGATGGGCGCGGCGATGCTCGCGGGCATCGGCACGGGCGTATACCCTGGGTTTGCCGAGGCCGCGGAGGTTTTCGTGAAGCAGGGGAAGCGCTATGAGCCCGACGAATCCAGAGCGGAAAACTACGGGCGCGGGTACCGCGCGTACAGGGCGCTCTACGAACAGCTGAAAGGAATAATGCACGGTGAGATTCTATGAAAGCAGCAGTGCTCTACGGCAACGATGATATCAGATACGCGGACTGGCCCGATCCGGAGCTGCCTGCGGGGAAGGTCAAAATCGCGGTGAAGGCGAGCGGCATCTGCGGCAGCGATGTGCCGCGCGTACTCTATGGCGGCGCGCATTATTACCCCATCGTGCTCGGGCATGAATTTTCCGGCACCGTGGCGGAGGTCGGCGAAGGCGTCACGTCGCTGAAGGTCGGCGATACGGTAACGGCCGCGCCGCGCGTACCCTGTCTGAAATGCCGCGACTGTCTCGCGGGAAATATCGCGCAGTGCGGCAACGACAGTTTCATAGGCAGCCGCGAGCAGGGCAGCTTCGCGGAATACATAGCCATCCCAGAGCTGAACGCCGTGCGCTACGACCCGAGCGTCAGCTTCGAACACGCCGTATTCTTCGAGCCCGCCACCGTCGCGCTTCGCGGGATACTGAACTGCGGGTTTTCGGGCGGCGGCCATACGGCGATAATAGGCTGCGGCACCATCGGGCTTTTCGCCGCGCAGTGGGCGCGGATATTCGGCGCGAGGACGGTTTCCGTATTCGACGTGGACAGCGAAAGGCTGGGAGTCGCGAAGGCGCTCGGCGTTTGCCACGCCTTCGACAGCGGGCGCGAGGGCTTCATTGAAGATGCCACGGGTGCCACAGGCGGCATGGGCTACGACTATGTCATAGACGCGGTGGGAAACAATGCTACGCTGGTGACGGCGCTGAAGCTCGCGGCGGCGAAGGCAAGGGTGTCGCTCGTGGGCACGCCGCATGACACGGTGAGTTTCACGAAAACCGAATGGGAGCTTATCAACCGCAAGGAGATATGGATTCGCGGGTGTTGGCAGAGCTACAGCGCGCCGTTCCCGGGCAGGGAATGGGAGCTGACGGCGGAATGCCTTGCGGACGGCAGGCTGCGCGTAGAGGATTCGTTCATATTCAGGAAATACAGGCTGGACGAAGCGAAGGCCGCGTTCGACCTGTTCAAAAACCCGTCGCAGGTACACGGGAAGGTGCTGCTCGTGAACGGATAATTATTCAATTATTTAATTATTTAATTATTTAATTATTTATAATAATTTATTCATGATATTTTACTCGTGACGCAGAGAGAATGGAGGGCAAAATGGCTGAA
This sequence comes from Eubacteriales Family XIII. Incertae Sedis bacterium, assembly GCA_031256875.1. Taxonomy (GTDB): domain Bacteria; phylum Bacillota; class Clostridia; order Peptostreptococcales; family Anaerovoracaceae; genus JAIRPC01. The sequence goes on from JAIRPQ010000006.1 coordinate 40,048, forward strand.
TATATCAATCCCGAATCGGTGCCGAAGCGCAGATTGTCAACAGGCGAGGAGATTCCGTGCATTGGCATGGGGACTTTCGGCTCGGACAGGTTCACGGCGGACCAGGTTTCGGCGGCGGTCGCGGGCGCTATCAGGGCGGGCTATCGCCTGTTCGACTGCGCCGCGGTCTACGGCAACGAGGAGCTCATAGGCCAGGTGTTCAAACAGGCTTTCGACGAGGGCATCGTAAAGAGGGAAGAATTGTTCATCACGTCCAAGGTCTGGAACGACATGCACGGCAGGGGCGATGTCCTGATTTCGATGGCCAAGACGCTGAAAGATCTGCAGCTGGACTATATAGACGCGTTCTTCCTGCACTGGCCATTCCCGAACTACCACGCGCCGGGCTGCGACGGCGACGCGCGAAATCCGGATTCGGTTCCGTTCTCCGCAGAGCGTTTCCTCGCGACATGGGCGCAGCTGGAACGGCTCGTGGACATGGGGCTGGCGCGCCATATCGGGATGTCGAGCATGACGATACCGAAGCTGGAAGCCGTTTTGCCTAAGGTACGCATAGCACCGACCGTGATAGAGATGGAGCTGCATCCGTCGTTCCAGCAGCCGGAGCTATACAGCTATGTGGAAGAAAAGGGAATACAGCCCATCGGGTTCTGCCCCATCGGGTCTCCGACCAGGCCCGACCGCGACAAGACGGAAGGCGATGTGGTGGACATACAGATGCCGGAGATAGTCGCCATCGCCCAGTCGCACGGCGTACACCCCGCCGTGGTCTGCCTGAAATGGGCCGTGCAGCGCGGGCATATCCCGATACCGTTCTCGGTCTACGAAGCGGAGTATGTCAGCAATCTGCGCTGCGCCACGGAGGATCCGCTCACGGAGGAGGAGATGTCGCGCATCGCGGCCGCCGACAAGGACTGCCGGCTCATCAAGGGCCAGGTCTTTCTCTGGGAAGGCGCGAAGGGCTGGGAGGATCTCTGGGATCTGGACGGCACGATAACAGTGTGAGCCGCGGCGTATGGAAAGGAAAGCAGGATGACACACCCCATTCAGCATATGATAGCGGAGCGCAGACGCGGCAGCGCGGGAATGTATTCCGCGTGTACTGCAAGCGGTCTTGTGATAGAAGCCGTTCTCGAAGCGGCTCTTGAAAACGGAACCTCGGCGCTGGTCGAAGCTACCTCGAACCAGTCAAACCAGTTCGGCGGCTATACGGGCATGACGCCTGCGGATTTCTCCGCTTTCGTGCGCTGCACCGCCGAGCGCGTGGGGTTCGCGCCCGAAAACCTGATACTGGGCGGCGACCACCTCGGCCCGCTCACATGGCAGGGCGAGCCTGAATCCGCCGCGATGGAAAAAGCGGAGACCTTGGTTCGCGCGTACGTGGAAGCCGGCTTTACGAAGATTCATATCGACACGAGCATGAGGCTTGCGGACGACGACCCGCAGGCGCCGCTTTCGGACGAGACGATAGCGCGGCGTGCCGTGCGGCTCGTGGCCGCCGCAGAGTCCGCGTACAGCGCGGCGCAGGGGCTGGGCGCGCGCGGCGCGAATACGGCCGGCGGCGCGGGCATGGCTAGGGGCGCGAGCCGCCAGCCCGCCTATACTCTGCCCGCCCATGTGAAGCCCGTCTATATTATCGGAAGCGAAGTGCCGATACCGGGAGGCGCGAAATCAGGGGGTGAAATTCCGGATGAAGCGTCTTATAAAACATCTGATAAAACGTCTGATAAAATGTTCGCCGAAAAATCCGGCAAAGCGCTCGATAAAATGTTCGCCGAAAAATCCGACAAAGCGGGCGGGCATCATGTCGCTGTAACCTCGCCGGAGGCTTTCGAAAGCACGTACGGTACCTTTCGCGCGGAGTTCGAGTCGGCGGGTATGGGCGGCGTGTTCTCGCGTGTCGTAGGCGTCGTTGTTCAGCCGGGCGTGGAGTTCGGCGACGACAGCATCGACGAGTATGACCGCGGCGCGGCAGCTGGACTGGCGGCGCGGCTGGCGGAAGTCGGCAGCGGGGATATCGTTTTCGAAGGGCATTCCACGGACTACCAGCCGCCGCGTAAGCTCCGCCAGATGGTGGAGGACGGCATCGCGATTTTGAAGGTGGGGCCGGCTCTGACCTTCTATCTGCGCGAAGCCGCTTTCGCGCTTTCCTGCATCGAGGAGGAGATAGGCGTGCCGGAGCCGTCCTGTTTCAAGGCGGCGCTCGAAGAAGCCATGCTTGCGGACCCCGCGAACTGGGAAAAATATTATTCGGGCACAGACGCGGAGCGGGCGTTCAAGCGCAGATACAGCCTGTCCGACAGGAGCCGCTATTATTTCCCCTGCGCGGGCGTGCAGGCGGCGCTGGCTAGGCTGATGCAAAATATAGACAATGCGGACGTGCCGGTATCACTCCTGTCGCAGTACCTGCCCACCGCCTACGCGAGACTGCGCGACAAGGGGTCGCGCGCGCCCTTCACGGCGGCCGCGCTCATGAAAGCCCGCGTCCGCGACTGCATAGACGATTATCTGTATGCCACAGGCGTACTGCGGTGAGCTGTGAGTGGCAGTTGCCGCGCAGGGATATATGGAAAATATCCATATATTTCTCGTAAAATCAACGTATATAGCGAGTAAATCGGCATGATGGGCTATAACGGATATAATGTTTTATTGACATGCCCGCGGCGATAGTGTAATATATTATTCGTATCCAAGAAGGGGAACTAGGCGGCGGATAACGCACCAGACTTGGAACGGAGACTATAATCAGTGAAAAGCAATGTTAAGCATAAGCGGCTTGCCGTGTATGTGGCTATAGCCGCTGCGGTGGCAGCAATGGCGGCTCTCGCATTTTTTTGGGGCGCGGGCAGGACGGGAATGCGTCCACTGTGGACGGCTTGCGCGGGAGCGTAGAGCAAACGGCATCGGACTGGAACCCGAACGGCAACGCATCGAACATGTCGTTCGTGGCACCTGCCCCAGGCGGGGTTTTCGCTGCCGACATCGCGTCGGGCGGCCTTTCATATATTCCAGGCGAGGACGGTGACAGCACTGCTGTTGACAGCGGCAGCATCCACTATGTCTGCGCATCAGGCGGGTATATATACTACTATGCTTCCCCAGGCGATGATGCCGGTGCCGGCGAGATACGCAGAGCCGATGCCGATGGCAAGGAAGTGCAAAAGGTGGCGGACGCCCCGGGCGCTCTGTCGTCCATGTACGTGTCCGGCTCCAGCATCTACTGCGCCGTGCAGGGAGAGGACGCGGGGCTGTATGAGGTATCCTCGGCCACCGGCGACGCGCGGAAACTCGCAGACGGCGACGCGGGCATGATCAACGCCGCCGCCGGCCGCATATTCTTCCGGCTCGCAGGGCAGGGGCGGACAGACGCATCCATAATGAGCGTTTTGCCCGACGGCGGCGATCTGCGCGAGGTTTGCAGCACCCTGGGCGGCGTGAATTTCTATAGCTTGTATGGCGACCATATATATTTTACAGACAACAATCTTGCGCTTTGGCGCACAGCCGCGTCAGGTGAGAGCGATGCCGACGCGCTCATAGAGGGCGCGGACATCAGCGCCTTCAACATTGCCGGCGATTCCGTATACTGCGTCGTACAGAAAGATGCGGGGGACGCGGCCGGCGGATATTCGGAGAGTCTGTCGGCGTTTGGCCTTGACGGGCACCACAGGGAAACGATAGCGGAGGGCCTGATGCCCGGCAGCCCCATCAATATAGCGGGCGGCCGGATATATTATTTCGGGAAAGGCGCATCAGGCACGCCGGAGCTGTGCAGGATAGGCATGGATGGCACGGGGAAGAAAAAGGTGAAGAAATGACGAATGTAATAAAAAAGGCGGTTCTGTTTATCCTGCCTGTGGCGCTTGCAGGAGCTTTTTGCGCTCCCGCCGCTACTGAATGGCAAGCCTTTGACTGGGGTGCGCCCGCAGCATATGCGGCGGAAGCGCAGGATACCGCAAACATACCCGACCACCGGCTGCTTGCGGGCCTGAACTCATGGCTGAACGCCTATGACGGCGGGTCGCGCACACTAGATGCCGATATTTCTCGCAGCGAATTGCTGCTTGTTTCATCGCTGAGTCTGGACGGGAGCGGCATATCGGACATCACGGGAATAGAGTCCTGCACGAACCTGAGAACTCTGAGCCTGTGTTCAAACAGCATATCTGACATAGGCCCTGTGGCAGGGCTGTCAAAGCTGGATCACCTGTACCTGAACGAAAATCTCATCAGCGACTTCTCGCCGATCGCGGCGATAAGGAATACGTCATATCTGCGGGTGCAGGCGATGGGGCAGTCTATCGCGGGGGCTTCCACGTCCACTACGACGGGCGCGGTCGAGCTGGCTTCGCCCCTGTCATACAGGACAGGGAAGCAGTTCCATGTGTGGGATTTCATTCCGAAGGGCTCTAACGGCGCGTATTTTCCCGCTACGAACCTGGTCACATACTCGCCTGCCCAGGAAGGCACCGCGAAGTACCGCTTTGACCTGGACGACAATGACAGCTCGGGCGCGGGGCGCGAGGTGCATATAAGCGGAGAAGTTTCGCACGATATAGATATCCCGAAATGCGAGGTCACATTCGACGCCGCCGGAGGAATACTGCAAGGGAGAGCCATCGCGCAGATCGTACTCGGTCACCCGCTGGCGGCGTTCCCGACGGCCACCCGCACCGGCTACACGTTCTCCGGATGGCGCTCGGAAGTCGGCGGTCCGGTAGAGCCTGGGTACACGGTAGAGCGCACACAGACAGTGCATGCAGCTTGGGATGCCAACACATACAAAATCACATACGATCCCGCAGGCGGCGATACCATGGCTACGCCTTACAAGCAGGTTCGGTTCGGTGAGCCGACAGGAACTTTGGCGGTGCCTTCGCGCACAGGGTACAGCTTCGTCGGGTGGTTCCGTCAGGGCGGTACGCGGGCGAGTGAGACCGACATATACGAGGTGGCGGGAGACACCGGCGTTACCGCGAGGTGGTCGGCGAACACATACACGCTGACGTTTGACCCCATGGGCGGGACTGTATCCACAGCCCAGAAAAAAGTTGTCTACGATTCCATCTATGGCGAGCTTCCGGAACCGTCGCATGCAGTAAAGCGCTTCGAAGGGTGGCACACGGCACCGTCGGGCGGCGAGGAAATCACGGGCATGGGCGATGTGAAGATAACGGGCAACACAACGCTGTACGCGCACTGGGCTACTCCGGACAGGTTGCGTATCGCCCCATCGGGGCGGGACGTGTGGCTCGACGTGGACGGATACACCTACAGGTTCAACAGGAGAGGGCTGCCATATACGGGTCTTAGAAGAATAGAGGGCATCTACTACTATTTCGACCGCTCGGGCCGGCTTGTAAAAGGCAAGGCAGTGCGGGTGTCGGGGTACAGGCTTGCGGCAGACGGCAAAGGCCGCATCAGGAACCTTCCGCGCCCGAACAGGACAGGCGTGGCATCCGCCGCTTTCGCAGGCGCACATAAAATATCCGTGAAGTGGCACGGACTGTCGCTGGCATCCGGATATCAAGTGCAGTACGCATCCGACGGGAGATTCACAAAAGAGGTGGGGAGAGTAACTATAAGCGGGAAAAAACACACGGTCGCGACGCTGAAAGTCCATGCGGGTGCGAAGGTGCGCTACGTCCGCGTCAGAGGATATATCAAGATAGGTGGCTGCAAGGTGCCAGGCAGGTACAGCAGGGCAACCATAGTGAGATAATGGGGAAGCAGAGGAGAACGGTATGAACACGAAGCAACGTACGGGAAATAATATGCACACATGGAAACAAGGCATTGCCAGGACGATTGCATTGGCACTGTCCATAGCTATACTGGCATCGCCGATACAGGCAAGCGGAGTCGCAGGCGATAGCGAGGGCGCACCGGAGCCTATCACCAACGGCATCGAAGCACCGCAGGCCGAAGCCGATGGAGACGTGGCAGAATCTGTCGGTAGCGAGGCGGAACCCGTATTAGATGATGAGCCTACCGGCAGCGCAGTAGCGCCGCAGCAGGATGACGGCACATTAGATATCGAAACCGTGTCCGCAGGAGCCCTCTACCACGAAGATTTGCCACATGAAGGCCCTGCCAGCGATCTGGGCAGACCTGTGGAAAAAGGGGAGGACTACACCCTTTTCGACAACGGCGATGGCACGCAGACCGTCGTGGCGTACTTCGGCGAAGTGCGCCACGAGGATTCGGACGGAACCCTAGTTGACTACGACAACGCTGTCGTGGCATCGGACGGCGCGGACAGCGCGGAGTACCCGTTCACGAACGCGGAAGGCGACGCGGACGTAAAGCTGCCCGCCGCCCCCAGCGCGGAAACACCTATAGTCGTGGACGGCGGTACAGGCACGAAGCCGTTCAAGATGCATCCCATCACGAAAGGCGTATTCTCGCCCATGGTCGGTAGCGAGGGGAACCATCAGGCGACGCTCGTCGAGGAGAAGGGCGAGGATTTGTACGGAAACCCCAGGACGGTGTCACGCTCCATCGTCTACCCAGCGGGGGCAGGTATCGGGCTTGAATATATCCCGCTGGCCGACGGCGTCAAAGAGAACATCATACTGCACGAGCGACCCGAATCATCCGACTTCGCCTTCCATATAGAATACAAGGGCACGACGGCGGAAGTGGACACTGGCGGCGCGATAAGGTTCTACGACAAAAAGAGCGGCGGGCTTGCAGGCACTATAGACCCGCCGACAGTCAGGGACTCCGCAGAAGGCGAAAACGGGAAAGGCGCAGACGGATACGCCCCTCCGCGCTATACGGTCGAGCAGGGCGCGGACGGGTCATACACCGTGACGCTCGCCATCGACCCGAAATACCTTGCGTCGGAGGACAGGGCCTACCCCGTTATAGCAGACCCATCATTCAGCTATGCGACCAATCCAGGGGAGATATCATCCACGTACGTGTCGAGCGCGGAGCCGTCCAGAAACTTCCTCGGCGAAGGGGTGCTGAAGATAGGACACTCCCAGACAGAGGGTACGTTCAGGGCGATACTTACGTCGGCTACTCTAGCCAGCAAGATTAAGTCTGCAAATATATTGTCCGCAAAGCTCGGCATATATGGTGCAGGCAGCCCCGCTCCGCACACGAACATCTATGTGCGCCGTCTCACCCAGCAGGTTTATACGGGGTACGCGGACTGGGCTCACATGCCGTCATACGCATCCGAAAAATACGGCCCGAAAAAACTGACCGGCCCTGATGGGCTGGCTGAATTTGACATCAAGAAGCTCGTGCAGAAGTGGGCTGACAACATCGGCACGTACCACGGAATGATGCTGATGGCATCGTCCGAGTCGGGGTCCGGAGCTATGGATATATTCTACAGCGGTAGCGGACCGGCCGGACGCATACCGTATATAACGGCAACGTTCTCCAAGGGCGACGACGTGGGCGATGGGGACAGCGACTCCGCCGTGCCGTCGATTCCTGGCTCGGTAGAGCTGGACGAGAGCTATGTGGAGGCAGGAACCGGCAGCGTAGAGGTGTCGTGGGAAGACATCGCCAGCCCGTCGCTCGCGGCTATACAGCTCGGCGTCAAGAAGGTCAGCGTGGATGCCGGCGGATATCACCAACTGCTGAGTGAGTTCGCCATAGACTACTTTGAGATACAGAGAGGCAGTCCTGATGACCTGGAAGAAGGCTCATACGATCTGTATATAGGCGGTCTGCCCGAAGGCTGCTATGCCGTGTACGTGCGCGGCGTGGCCAGCAATAACAAGAAGGGAAGGGCCAGAGGTGCGCGGCTGCATATAGACAGGACGCCGCCCACGCTTGACCCCACGCTCGGCATCACGCCAAGCGGCCCACATGACTGGAAGAACGCGGAGACCATACCCTACATATCATGGAGCGGGTACGGTGACTTACACCCCGAATCGCTGGAGTACGCGATAACCGACGGAACCACGCTGACAGACGAGGACTTCGACAGCATGGACACGGCAGCGGCATCCGGAGCTGCATCCATCGAAGGCGAGTTCTTAGGCAGCGGCATATGGAAGGTATGGCTGCGCGGCGTGGACCGCTCCATGAACTACACATATCCTATCGGCGAATGGTACTACTATGACGAAGATGCGCCGACCATAGGCGGCAGGGCATACATACTCCTGGGCAGGGACACCGACGAGTACAAGGGGTGGATAAGCGGGAACGACCCGACATTCAGGGTAGAGGGTGTGCGCGACCTGCACTCCGGCGTAAACACGTCCAGGATGCTGTACGCCATGGTGCCATACGGAGCCGCCGAACCCGAGGACGGCTCTCCTCTATACAAAGACGCAGAAAGCGTCTCGTTCGCTGGCGAGAACGCCAGCTTCCGCTTGGACTATGCTGACAGAGCGATGCCCGCAGGCCGGTACGACGTATACGCCGTGGCCGTGGACAACGCAGGGAACCGCAGCGAAGCGGCGCATATCCCGTACCTGCGCCACAGCGCCCCGATGAACGTGGAGATATCCGCTGTTCACGATGAAGCCGACTTCGTACGCGAGCATGGCGTATATGCCGGCTCTAACGTCACCTTGCAGGTAGAGGCCACGGACTTCAGGTTTAGGTTCGCAGACGCGAGGGTCGAACTGGTGGACAGGTTCGGAGAGGTTGCAAAGACACTGCGTACAGGTGCGGTGATAAAGGCGGCGGGTAAGGTTAACATACCGTTCGATACGACCGCCGTCAAGAACGGGCGGTACACGCTTCGGTTCACGGGCACAGACATGATGAACAAAGAGAGCCATGCGGAGTTGCCCATATGCATAGACAACGAGATAGGGTTCCCAAGCTCGCTCTCGCTGGCGAAGAAGTACGTGAACACCCCCGAAGCTCTGCTGAAATGGGATTTTGAAGACGGGCTGCCGATCAACCTGGTGCGCCTCGAATGCGCGGTGTCGCCTGGCGGGGTGTATATACAGGCCGCCGAAGCGGGAGACAGGAACGGCTTCGGCGAGACGGTCATACCTTTCACGCCCGGGGGCGACGGCGAGTACAAGGCCATCGTGAGGGCAGTCGGCTACGGTAGGGATCCAGGCATGTTCAGAGAAGACACGGCGGAGCTGCCGTTCGTGCTGGATCGCACCCCGCCACAGGTAGAGATATCCGCCTACCGCGACGGACTGGTATGCGGCAGTGTGACAGACGAAAACCTGAAAGGGTGGATAGTGTACATAAAGCCGAAAGGCGCACCGCTGTCCGAGCGAAAAGAGCTGGGGCGCGGCACCGAACCCGTGCCCTTCGGCACTTTCCTGAGCGCGGACATGGACGCACTGCCGGCAGGGTCATATGAGGTGTCAGTAGTAGCGGAAGATCTCGCGGGCAACTCGTCGGAAGCGTCGTACGATGTGCTGAAGGCGGACATAGGAGACGCGCTCACGGGCACGTCCATTCGCATCAAGGAATTTTATCAGGACGTGAACGCCGTCAACAGGAAGCAGGCGGGGCTGAACCTCGCGGCAGTGCCGCCGAACACACTGCCGGACGGCGCAGCCGCATGGTATCTCGACGGCGAAAAACGCGCTGATGGGAACTCCTTCAAAGACGATTTCAACGACGGTGCCAAATACCGCGAGGGTGAAGTCCACAACATATTCGCCGTAGCGGGTATGGGAACCGCGGACGCGGCCATGACGGGACTGTCGGGCGGCGGAAGGTTTTTCGAGGACAGCTTCGCCGGCGCGAAAGGCTCTGGCTATGACGGCACTGTGGTCACAGGCGGCTGCCTGGCGCTTTCAGAAGGTGCCGTTTCGGGCAGCGCCACCCTTCTCTCCGCAAACATGGCAGGGTCGTTCTCGTCGTTCCGCCTAGGCGCGCGCAGCGATGGGGCGAGATTTTTCGTCAGCATCGACGGCGGTGAGTACTCCGAAGCCCAGCCGGACAAAGAGTATAGCGTAACAGGGTTCGGATCTGCCTGCCCTGTAGCGGATTGCATCAGCGTCAAGGCCGAGCTTTCGGGCGCGGGCGCGCGCGTCGAGTATTTTGAGGTGAGCGGCACGTTCGTCAGGCAGGACAAATTCTACGTCACCTATGTGGGGCTATACCAACCTGTGAATCTTCGCGCCGCAGGGTCGTCAAATTACAAGCCGGTGGTCACGTGGAACATTCCCTGCAACAGGGAGTTGCCTGACGATGTGACGTATTCGGTATACAAGGGCAGCGACAGCGGATTCACTCCTAGCGCTGAGAACATGGTCGCAAGCGGTATTTCCGCGCAGCGCTATCAGGACATGCACGCTAACGCGGCACCCGCATGGTACAAGGTGAGGGCTGAATACGTGACGGGCGGCACCGAAAAAATCCGCGAGCACAGCCAGGATGCCGCCGCGCTGTGCAGCAGCGTGTTCAGCATCGCGGACATCAATGGCAGCATCGGGGATGCCCCGAACAGGAGCTATGCGGATTTCAACACGCCTAACGCGAGCATGCGTATAGAGAAATCATCCGGCAACCTCATGTACGCCAAAACCGACTTTTCGCTGGGCGGCGCGGCGTTCAGCCCGTCTCTCTCCCGCACGTATAACAGCTATGCGGACATCGAGACGGAGTTCGGAAAGGGCTTTGACCACAGTTACAATTACGCTCTGCTAAAAGCGGGCAGCGGGAAATTCGGCAAAGCCGACTATTTCGTCTACAAGGGCGCGGACGGCAGGCTGAGCCCGCTGCCAAGGAAGGTGAGGGACGGGGCGTATACCCTCTCCGAGCCCACTGACATGCGCCTGACACCCGAAGCGATAACCCACGAGCTTTCGTTCAACGAAGGGGTGGGCGGCGGCAGCGCAGGGACGGTGAAGTCGGAATACAGCCTGCGCGTCAGCGATTCCTGCTTCCAGTATTTCAACGCCATGGGCGAGATAGTCCTCGAGCGCGACGACAAGGCGAACTTCGTCATATACCAGCGCGACGCGGACAGCGGACTCATACACGGCATCTTGAACAACGCGAAGGAAGGGCTGGCGTTCAGGTACGCGGAAGGTTCGGACAAGGTGGCGCGCATAGACATGAAGGACGGCAGCCGGTTCTCGTACTCATACAAAAACGGCTATCTCGTGTCGCAGAGGCACCACCCCGCCGGCGGCGGCAAGCCTATAGCCTACGAATACGGATACAGCAAGGCCGGCGGCAAGGGCAAGGAAGGCGCATCCATGTTCAGGAAGCTGTCGCTCGTGAAGGATGCGAAGGGCAATGGATACAGGATTGCATACGATGGAAGGAAGACAGTGCGCGCCGCATACCCGAGCGGCGAGACGCTGCGCTTCAGATACAGCAGCGGTGCCACCGCGCTTTCAAAAACGAAGGGAAAGCGCACCATATCGAAGGAGCGCACCGAGTTCGACGGCGCGGGTCGCGTCACGCGCGAGGTGGCCGCCAACGGGTCGGAGACACTCTATTCGTACAAGAGCGGTTTGCTGACGAAAACGACATCGGAGACATGGACGGTGGCGCTGTCGGGCGGCGAGGTGAAGGCAGCGGACGCGCCGATAAAAACCGAAAGCGAGACCAAGTACGACGAGGACGGGAACCCTGTAACGGAGACCGACGACGAGGACGACTCGAAAACCACGTATACCTACGATGGTCAAGGGCGCGCGCTTACAGAGCGTACCGTCTCGGACGGCGTAGAAACCACAGTTTTCTACGAGTACGTGCCCGTCAAAGGGAAAGACGGGCTAAACCTTGCGGACGAGAAGGTCAAGACGCGCACCATAGTGGGCGGCGAGGCGGAAAGCTCCGACTCCGAGACCTTGGACGCATACGGGAACACCATAGCGTCATCCGGCAAGGAAGAAGGCATATATTCATCGGAAGCGTCGAAGTACGACGACCATGGCAATCTGGTCAGTTCGGTGTCCACGGAAGGCAAGGGCGATCTGGCCGTGTCCGGCACGGAGACGGAGTACGACGCGATGAACCGCGCCGTCAAAGAGACCGCCTACGAGGAGGACGGGAAGGGTGCGAGGCATGTGACGTCCACCGTCACGCACGAGCACGACGGGTTCGGGCGCGAGATCCGCACGAGGACGGAATACCCGAACGGCGACAGCGAGGAGACTCGCACGTCGTACGATGACAACGGCAGCGCCACTTCTCACACGGACGCAAACGGCATAAGCGTACACACCGAGTACGACTGCATGAACAAGGCGGTGTCCGTCCGCACGGTAGGCGGAGGCAGGGACACCACATCCACGGTGCGCGAGTCCTACGAGGATATAGAGATAGACACGCCAGGCGGCGGCCGCCAGGTCAAGAACGCGCTGAAGACGGTCAGCACAGATCCCGAGGGGAACCGCTCCGTCACGTACGCGGACAATATGGGGCGCACTGTCAGGAGCGTGTCGTGCGGCATCGTTACCGACACTGCCCACACGCCCGACGGCAAGGCGTTCTTCACCATTTCCAGGCCGGCCGGCGGCGGGGCCGCACACGCTACGGCGAACGCGTACGATGAGCGCGGCAATACCGTCGCGACAGTCGAGATGCCGAGCATATCGAAGGGCAGGATACTGGTTTCGGGCAGGTCAGTCGTGACGGAGACTGCCTATGACGACCTCGGAAACGAGATATCGTCTACGGACGGGAACGGGCACACGACACGCTACGAGTACGGCACGGAATCGCGCGACAAGGTAACAAAAGCGGTATTGCCGGACGGCGCGGCCACGAAGTACAGCTACTCAGACTACGCCACCGAAACCGTGGACGCGAACGGCGGCGTCAGCGTGGCCAGGACCGACAGCGCAGGGCGCGAGGTATCAGTGGGAGACTACGGAAAAGGCGGCAGCAAGACCGTGACCTCGTTCTCGTATGACAGCCGCAGCAGGCTTTCCCGCACCGCCTACGAAAACGGTGACTACGAGCAGATGTCGTACGACAGCAGGGGCAGGCAGTCGTCCGTGCGATTCTGCCGCGCGGGTGGCTCAGTAGAATCTTCGAGGGATACGGAATACGACAGCAAGGGCAGGGTGGCCAAGACCACCGACCGCAACGCGTCGGGCATGGTCGTCCGCAGCACCGCGTACGCATACAACGCATTCGGGCAGGCAGTGCGTGAGACGGAGACGGACAGCGCCACAGGCACCGTGGCCGTCACGTCATACGCATACGACAGCATGGGGCGCGTGTCGCTCGTGACGTACCCGATGGCCGGCCAGGGGGCCGTCAGCGGCGCCGTATTCAGCTACGGCAAATACGGCAGGCTGGCAAGGGTATACGCCGTCATAGGCGGCAGAGAGATGCTGCTGCGCAGCTACGCCTACGATGCTTGGGGGCGCGTATTTAAAATCACGGACAGGCTGGACCCTGCGGCGGGAACGGATTCGGATACCCTAGTCAAGAGCTACACCTACGACGCGTTCGGCCGCGTTGAGCGGATGTCCACTGCCTATGGCTCTGCGCCAGGCGATGAGATAGAGCGGTATGGCTATGCCTACGACAAAGGCTCTCAGATAACGGAAGCGACGTTCTTCGTCAGCGGGTCCGGCCTAGGCGAACGGCGCACGTATTCCTACGACAGCGCGGGCAGGCTATCCCGCTCGGAGCGCTCGGTGGCCGTGCCTACGGGAGCGGCTCTGGATAACGTAACGAAAGGCTACGTGGCTGGGCTGCACCTCGGCACGTCGCAGGCGCTTTCGGACGAATGGTCGAAGGGGCTGTTTGGGTATCTCGCTTTGGCGGGCGAGGAATACGTGGCGGTCGAGTCGCGGACATACGGCTACGACAGCGTGGGCAACCGCGTTTCCGAGGCCGTGGAAAGCGGCGCGGCGAGCTCGCCAGAAAACTTCGGCGCATACGCGCCGTTGCTGGAAGCGATGGGCGTGGGCGCGGGCGAGAACGCTACGCACAGGTCGGAATTTGACGGGCTGAACAGGCTCGTGCTGACGGAGTCGGACACGTCCGTAGACGGCAAGTATTCCACTTCGTACAGATATGACGCGAACGGAAACCAGATATCGGAGAGGACGGCGTCGGCGGGCGGCATCACCGACGTGAAGCGGTCGTACGACGCGGCGAACAGGCTCGTGCGCACGTCGTCGGCCGCGCAAGGCGGCGCGGCGACGGTCACGGAGAACGCATACAACGGCGGCGGCCAGCGCATAGCCAAGACAGTCTCGCAGGGCGGCGCGCACGAAACGTCGAACTATTTCTACCAGGGCGGCGCGGTGGCCATGACTTTGGACGGCGGCGGCAGGCTGACGGGCAGGAACATCCTGGGCGCGTCTGGGAGCGTGATATCCGCAGAGCGCTTCCAAAGCGGCGAATCCATCGGGCTGTACAGCTACGGCAAGGACAGCCAGGGCAGCACCATGTCCATATACGCGCAGGACGGCAGCCTGGCGGCGGGCTACCGCTACGGCGACTTCGGACAGACGGAGCGGCTGGAGCCGGCATCGTCGGACGGCGGCGCGGCCGCAGTGTCATTCCCGAACGAAATATGCTATACTGGGGGTATGTACGACGAAAGCACGGGCGAATACTACCTGAACGCCAGATACTACGACCCGGAAGCAGGCCGCTTCCTGACGGCGGACACGTACAGGGGCGAGGAGACGGATCCGTCCAGCCTGCACCTGTATGCATACTGCGCGAACAACCCGATTAACTTTGTCGACCCGAGCGGACATTGGAAAGTGGGTAGGCATATGTCACTAACCAAGGGGATAACAATAAAGCACTTGAAACAGAAACTCAGAATAATAAAGCAAGCAAATGGTGAGACAGATAAAAAAGAATACTATATGCCGCCTACTGTTTATAAGGAAAAAAAAGGGAAAACAGCCAATAAGGAAGAATATGCGCGTAGGCGTAGCTGCCATGGATGGGAAAATAGCGAACATATGGAAGTAGTATGGCTGAAAAAAGCAGCA
>JAIRPQ010000059.1 GCA_031256875.1 Eubacteriales Family XIII. Incertae Sedis bacterium
AAGGTCGTGATGACCGTGCGCCGCATGAGCGCGAACGAGTACGAGCGCAGGGTGGCGGAAGAAGCCGACAAGCGCAGGCGCGACGCTATAGGCGCGATTAACTTCGCTAGGGACGAGGGCTTGGCGGAAGGCATGGCGAAAGGCTTGTCGAAGGGTGTGTTGAAGGGCAAGGCGGAAGGCTTGACGGAAGGCTTGTCAAAGGGTGTGTTGAAAGGCAAGGCAGAAACCAAGGCCGATATAGTGCACCGGATGAAATCCAATGGCGTGGACACCGCCACCCTCAGCCAGTACACCGGCATCCCGGTGAGCGAGATCGACACCATTCTCGCGGTACAATAATAAAAACAGCACACTGCTGTACGACATGCAGGAGATACACACGCTGGAGCCGTGGCGCTGGGCGCGGCACGGGCAATAGGTTTGGCAAATCCTATTGCGGCTATCCGCGCCAGTTCCCTTAGCTTAATATATTCACAAGCACTACCAAATTCTCTGAACTTGTGTTATCATTTCAATATGAAAGACACACATAACACACGACCGCCCAAACCCTACGATGACAGATTCTATATCGGACAGAAAGACAATTCCTACGCTTCGGCAAGAACCATGCTTGGGTATGTTATCAGTAAGCTACATCCCTCCTCCGTTCTTGATATTGGCTGCGGCGTAGGCACTTGGTGCAGAGCCGCGCTCGACTGCGGGGTTACTGATATCACCGGCGTAGACGGCGAATATGTAGACCGCTCGCTCTTGTATATCGATGAAAACCATTTTGTTCCGCACGACCTGACAAAAGAGTTGCGACTAGGCAGGAAATTTGATTTGGCCGTCAGTTTGGAAGTCGCCGAGCATATCGATGAAGAATTTTCCGACATGTTCATACAGAATATCTGTCAGCATGCCGACATAATCCTGTTCTCTGCCGCCCCGCCTAGGCAGGGCGGCACTGAACATGTCAACGAACAACCACTATCTTACTGGCAGAAAAAATTCTTGATGCATGATTATATATTTGTCGATGGTCTGCGCGGTCATTTTTGGAATGACAGCAGCATTGAAGCTTGGTATCGACAAAATGCGGTATTGGTTGTAAAGCAATCAGAATATGGTCGCATCTCCGCTCTGTTCCCAGAGGAACATCCCCTTGATATTATTCACCCTGAATCATATCGAGTTAAGCTCGATATTGAGTCTAATGCGTCAAAGCATTTGATATCGCGCCAATACATCATCAAAAACCACCCGCGGATAACCGCTTTTTTTGCACAATGGAGAAAACGTATAAATCATGAATAATAAGCAGGACTTGATAAGCGTCATTGTGGCAATCTACAACAAAGAATACCTGATAGACGAGTGCATCCAATCAATCATTGAGCAGACGTACCACAATCTTGAAATCATCCTTGTCGATGATGGCTCAACAGACGGTAGTGGTGATATCTGCGATAAGTACGCAAATAGCGATTCACGTATTTTGGCGTTGCACAAGGAAAACGGCGGGCTGTCCGACGCGCGAAACGCGGGCGTGGATGCGGCGACAGGAGCATATATCGCCTTTGTAGACGGAGATGACCATTTGGCGCCGACAATGTATGAGACTTTACATAAGGCACTGACAGAGAGTGGCTCAGATGTTAGCATGTGCGGCCATTATGTTGTATACTCTGACAAACCCGCCATTACCCTTGGTAGTAATGGGCAAACAACATTTCACAGCGGGGATGATGCCCTTCTCGGATTGTTCAGCAATAATATAGAAAACTTCCACTCTTATGATATAGACAAATTGAAACTATCGCTCAGGTCTTTTCTTTCACCGAACATATCGATCTTCGGATACGTATGGAACAAACTTATCAAGTCTGATATCGCCAAGCAAATCAAGTTTGAGGGAGCATATATTGAGGATTTTTTTTATAGTTACAAGCTGTACTCGCGTATAGATAAACTAGCCATTGTCCGAAAACCAGAATACTATTACATTCAATATCCTGACGGTCTGGGCAAGGCACATACCGTAGCTTCAAATATAAGCAGGCTGAAAATATATGAGGAAATATTCCATGATATCATTAAAACATACAGCGCGAACCCGACGCATTTCTCCCTTGCACAGAAGAAGCTCGTAATAAGCACTTTTCTGAGAATATTCGAATCGACCATTATAAGAACCATATTGAACTATCCAGACACTAGCCAAAAAGACGTACATGAATTGCTTGTTCGCACAAAATCGCGCTTGCGCGAGATAATAAAAGGTAAAGCCTTAGCAGCACCCCCATCCAGATTTGCCTTTCTCGGTTTGTTGCTTCTAGTCTTGCCCGAACGCGTACTAAAAAAAGTCTTGACACGTGTGGGTTTGTAACAACACAGACAGTGGGCGTCTCCTCGTGCGGCTGCGCCGACTTGCTCGTGGGATTAATTTTCGTGCCTGAGCGTTATCGCAGCCTTCCCGCTTCGCCCATCCACACAGTTTCCAAATCCGAAGCCGTTTCGCTGATATCATACCCCAGCGCCGCCACCGTATCCGCGGACTGCTCTCGCTGCACAGGCAATCCTAAGCTTTTGGATACCTCTTTCGCCCATACCGATGCATCGCCAAGCGGCAGGAATTTCACCATGTCGTCCATGATTGCTACCTCATTTGGCACTTGGTCAGACACAATGCATCGCAGCCCTGATGCCTGTGCCTCGACCAATACTACACCAAAGCCTTCGTAGAGCGACGGCATCAAAAAAATGTCCGCCGCAGCCATCAGTTCGGATATATCCGAACGCACGCCGAGGAAGCGTACATGGCTGCTTATGCCCGATTTTTCAGCTAAGCGCTCTATATCCATGCGGGTAGGCCCGTCGCCCGCCAACAGCAGCAAGTATTCATTACCGGATTGCAGCATGTTTTCAAGGATCTCCAGCAGGAAGCTCTGGTTTTTCGGTTTGTCAAACCTCCCCACATGAATCAGCAGTTTTTCTGCGCCCTCTTGTACCCCCAGTTCTTTTCTTTTCATGAGCCTTTTCGCTTCGGAGAAACGGAAGTCGCTGGTTCTTATACCATTGCGGACAATCCTCACGCAAGACAGGTTTTTCGGAAAGAGCCATTCCGCCGCGGAATTTGAACACGCGAATTTCATGGTAGGAGCAGCTTGCAGCTTTTTGCCATAGTGTTCTTTTATTATTCTTTTGAACAGCCCCCCGCTGTTCGCAATGCTGTGGCTATGCGCGATTCTGACAGCCACCCCCGCCTTTTTCGCTTGGCTCAAAACCATGCCGCTCATCATGTCCATATGTGAATGGACTATTTTGTACTCAGGATGTGAGGCGAAGAAATCTCGCAGCAATTTGCCGTATTTCAGCGGCCCCACCTGAGTGTAATACGGGATTCGGTATACCCTGCCACCGAGACTTCTTATTTCATCATCATATGCCCCTTCATATGAAGTAATAAAATCGAAGGTTATTTTGTTTCTGTCCATGCTTCTGAACAGGTTCATTATGAAGGTCTCCGCGCCACCCCTGTTCATGTTTACAACAGCATGAAGTATACGCACCGGAGCATCTTCACTCCCGATGATATCTCTGTATACTGATTCCATCTCAGGTAGCACACTCGTCTTTGAATATCGCTTTGCGGCGGCGGCCGCGCCAAGGGACATCTTCGAGTGCAGCGTTTCGTCACACAGCAGCCCTGCCGCCTTGCTCGCCAAAGCAGCATAGTCGTTCGGCGCGACTATATATCCGGTCACGCCATCCTCCACAAGATCGCGGTTGCCGCGTATATCTGTCGCGATGACGGGTAGGCCACAAGCCATGGCTTCCATCACGTTCACGGGCAGCCCTTCGCGCAGGCTGGACGACAGCGCGATATCGCACATGCTGACGATTTTGTATGCGTCGCTTCGGAACCCCAGAAAATCTATCTGGCTTTCCACACCCAATTCATGGGCAAGCCTTTGGTACCTGCCGCCCAAGCTGTCTGCTCCAACGAGCAGAAGCCTGACATCGCGGCGGTCTTTGCCCTGCGAGACGTCTTGATGGCCGCGTGTAGCGGGTTCGCTCATGGATTTTATCGCCCTTATCAACATCCCTTGATTTTTGTTCTCATTCAGTTCGCCCACAAACACGAGAAGCCTGTCCCCTTCGCCATACCCATATTCCCTGCGAAGCCGCGACCGCTCCTCCACGCCGCGCACATAGTATTTGCTTTCGTCATAGCCTACGCCGTGGACGATGCGGATATCGCCCGTACCGAATTTCGACTTCGCTCTGGCAAAATCTTCGCCGTTGATGGTGATGAGGACATCGGTGCGCCTGGCGAGCCATTTTTCGATAGTGTAATAGATGAGCCAATTCTTTGCCGGCGCACCCGCATAGAAATGAAACCCATGCGCTGTATAGACTACCTTTGTGCCGCCCTTACGGTATGGGTTCGCCGCAAGCCTACCCAGAACGCCCCCCATCGGCGTATGGCAATGCACCATGTCGAAATGATGCTCTGACATAATCCGCTTTAGCTGACGATACGCGGAAAGGTTGCGCCTGCTGAACGGACTGCGCTGTATGTCGATATCGTATTTGTGGTCACAATACGGGAGGATGCCGCCACCCATATCCCTGCCGCCCGCAGGAGCGGGAGTGCCGGCATTGGCGTCGGAGACAGCATTATTGGAATTGCCGTCTGCTGAATTGGCTGCCACGAAGGTCTCCCATCCCTGCTCTTTGAACCATTTCAGATAGGGGATATGGAACGCCTTTATATGCGCGTCGATGGTAGCGATGAACAGCACCTTCTTCTCGGTGCGCGGTCTTGCCCCGCTGCCCATTTCTTTTGCGCCAATATTATTCAGTACGTCATTATTGCAATCCGTCATCTGTCGCCCCTCCTAAACAGTCCGACCATCTCGCGGAAATGCCCCATCTCAGTTATCTTCATCGCCCTCAGCAGCAGTGCGTACACGGCCACCGCGACGAGCGCGGTCACGCCTAGCAGCACCATGCGCGGCATTATCCAGGAGTTGGCTCTCGCCAGCGCCATTACGCCGAAATAAATCGGAGTCGTGCCGCCTACGCTCACTACCGAAGCCAGCAGTATCTTCCCGAATTTATTGGCGAGCCCGCGCCCTGCCAGCTCGCGATGCCCCTTTCTGAACGCGAGCACGAGCAGTGTGGCGTTTACCGCATAGGACGCGCTGGTCGCGAGCGCCAGGCCCATATTGCCGAGTGGACCGACGAGCAGAATATCCAGTGAGACATTGACCGCGATGGCCACCAGCGAAATAAACATCGGCGTTTTCATCTGCTTGCGGCTGTAGAACGAATAAATCATATAATCAGAAACCATATAGAATACGACCCCCGGCGCGAAGCCCATGAAAGCGCGCCCTGTCAGCTCGGTGGACGCGCCCGAAAACATGCCTCTCTCGAATACTATCTGTATGACCTGATTGCTGTAGATGAAGCACGCCAAGGCTACCGGCACGCCGATGATGAACATGATAGCGATGCCGCGTGTGAAAAGCTCACCGAACCTTTCATTGTCGCCAAGCGATATCGACTGCGTCATCTTGGGGTATATTATCATGCTGATGACGGAAGCTGTGATGCCGACAATCGTGTTGACGATGAGCAGTGAATACTGCATCGATGCCACGTTTCCTGTGGCAAGGCCGCTCGCAAGCGTATTGTCCACGACCGTGCATATCTGATTCACCGAGCTTCCGATGAATATCGGCATGGCGAGCGCGAAAATCTGCCTGACCGTACCCGTGACGCGGAAGTCGGGCGTGTACCTGTATTTTTCGCGCCGCGCTACCATGGCTATGATTACAAGCCTGACGATATTTCCCGCAAGGCTGCCCAATACTATCAGCCTTGGGTCATCCACGATACGGCTTGCTATTATTGCAATAATAATGCACGCGCTGAACGTGTACCCCGCCAATACCTGCCTGATGAACACGCCCTTGTACTTCAGGTAAGATTCGAGCATGCCGCAGACGGACGAGAACAGCGTGTATGAAAACGTCACGTTCACATAGAGGTAGGCAAGTTCGGCCCTCTCACCGGTCCATCCGTGTGTGACAAACCACGCGACGCGCTGTATGGCGCTTGCGGATTCAGGCGCCGCTACGTCCGGCATGGTGAACAGGGTGACAAGTTGGTTCGAGAACAGTATCCCTACGAGCGACGAAATGACGCATATAATAACAAGGATATTGATGGCCTGGCTCGTATACCTGTTCGCGGCGACTTCGCCCTCTTTTTCCATCTTGTCAGAGAACAGGGGCATAAATGAAGTGGCGGCGGCGGTGAGGATGCCCGCGAATATCATGGTCGGTATGCTCTCGGATATGCTCAGGCTATCCACCACATAAGTAGTCCCATAATAATTCGCCTTGATGATTTCGCGGACGAATCCGATGAGCTTTGAGCCGAGCGTAAGCGCCGCGACGATAAGGGCTATCTTGGGTGCGGACAACTGCTTCATTTATTATTCGGATTTCCGGCCATCATTTCCGATATGCTGTCCGCCCATTTGCCTATCAGAGTCAGCTGCGATATATCGTCCGCCGCGAACTGTATGCCGAACGATTCCTCCGCTTCGAACACGAGCTGTATATGCGAAACCGAGTCCCAGCCTTCCACTTCGTCCGCGGTCGTGTTTTCGGTCAGGGTAATGCTGTCGTCGCCGAAAAATTCTCTGAATATGCTTTGCAGTTTTTCTATTATTTCGTCTCTGTTCATGCCTGCTCCTCTAGCCTTTCGTCTCACAGCCCAGCGCCGCTTCCTCTTTTATGAATGTCGGTTTCGGCATATAGGAATCCAGTAACAATTCCCACTGCGTGGCATCGCCTTCGCTGCTCATTTTGCTGTCGCCTTCGCCGGCCGGTTCGAATCCCATATTTGGAAGAATATCCTTCGATGGCGCGTTCTTCGCCGTCGGGATGTACTCCGCGACAATCCGCTCGTACCCGAGCGCTTTTGCCGTGGTGACCATATGGTTGAAGAAAAATTCTTCTACGCCACGCTTCACGGCGCGGCAGCTCATGAGCCACGTATCGAGGAACAGCGCGCGCGAACCGTAGCTCCGGCCGCTCGCACCGCTCCCGCCGCTCCCGATACAGGCGGCAGGCGCGTTGTTCCCGCGCAGGATCGCGGCGCCGATGATGCCGTAGCCGCCGTAAGCGTCCTTCAGCGAAACGGACATCGTGACGCAGGAAGCGTCCTCCGCGAATGCCTTGATATCGCTCTCGGAATACCTGACGGTGCGGAGGTTGAACTGGTTCGTGCGCTGCGTGAGCTGCGCCACGCGCGGTATAGAATACTCGCCGAAAGGCTCTATCGCGCATCTCATGTCGAGCCCGCGAAGATAGTCCTCAAGGCTTGCCGCGCTGTCCTTCGCCGATTCGCGCCTGCCCGCGTCGCGGTACATCTCCGTCCTGCGCGCGTCCTCGCCCGAAAGCGATACGGTTTCGAAGAAGTTTTGCGACTGCAAAAACGGCAGCACCTGCGCCGCGTCAGCGGGGAGTTCGGGCACTGCCACCTCGGGCAGCTGCGCCCTGACCGAACCACGCTCGGCAGGATTGTCGTCTATGAACACCATGCTGTCCGTGCCTATGTTCAGCGCGTCCGCTATCTCGCGGATGTTCTTCGCCTTGTCGTGCCAGTTCGCCTTGAACACCGCGATATCATCCAACCCGAGCTTCATGGCAGGGTGCGCGGAAAACGGCTCTTTCGCGGCCCGCTCGTCGTTCTTGCTGCATACGCAGACCGCAATGCCCCTGCGCGAAAGCTCGCGTATCCACGCCTGCAGATCCGCGTATGCCTTCCCGATGCCTGATTCGCCGAGCCGGATATTCGCTGTCCCGACATCTCCGACCGCGCCGCCCCACAGCGTATTGTCGAGGTCGGTGACAAGGCATTTCTTCACGCCGCCACGCAGCGCCGAGATATATGACACGGCTCTGTCCATCGCCAGAAAGAGAAACTCCTGCGAAAACGCGCACCCCGACAGATAGTACATCCTCTCGTCACGCGCATTCGAGATGCCGAACTCGGCCGCGAGCGAAGCGATGTCTATGATGCCGAGCGCAGGGCGCGATGCCGCACCGTCGGCTAGCAGGCGGTTTGCGGATCTCAGCACGGACAGAAGCGACAGGCTGTAAGAAGCTGCGTAGCTGCCGTAAATCCCGTCGTCCGTTTCAAGGATATTGCACATAGCCACGTTAGTGCCGGACGCGGAAGTCACTCTGTCCGCGATGGAAAGCAGGCGCGACGCTTCGCGTCCGGCGAAGCCTTCTCTCTCATCCGGCGGCGTTTCATAATAACGGGCGCGAATTTTCTCCGCGGCCGGCAGCAGCACCGTGATGTCCGGAGCGAATGCGTACAGCCCCGATGCGGGGTCTAGCGCCTCGGCTTCCATGCTGTCGAACGGCGCTTCGTATATTTCCGCGTCGATCCTGTATTCGTATGCCATCGCCCTGATGGACTGGGCGGGATACTGCGGGGATTGATCCGAAAGAAGCGCCACCCTGACCTTCGGGAAACCGCTGTAATCCTTTTTTATATTCTTCCTGAGTTTACGATAGTCCATGCCCTGACACCCCTACACCGAAATGATTTCGGCACATCTGAAATCTCCGAGCCTGCCGGCTATCCCGCCCCACGACAAGCCTACGCCGAAGCCCGCCATCATCACGTTCCGCCCCGCCTGTTCCCCGCCCGCCGCGAAATCCGCCAGCAGGAAGGGGATGGTCGAGCCGTTCGTGTTTCCGTAGCGCCCGATATTCACGCGCACCTTGTCCATCGGTATGCCCGCGCGCTTTGCGATAAATTTCAGCATATACGCATTGGCTTGATGGAACAGAAAATCATCAACGTCGTCCTTCGCTATACCGTGCAGCGATGCCAGCTCGTCTATCAGCAATGGCACTTCCCTGACCGCGAACGTGAACACGCCCATGCCGTCCATATAGAAGTCCTCGTCGGATCTCGCGCTCCCGTCGCCGTCCATCCTGAGTTCCTTTGTCTTTTCGGACTCCCGAAGCCGTTCGCCGCCCGCGGTGATTATCAGCGCTTCATACCCTGACCCATCCGTTTTCATGGAGAATGTCATCGGCTCCGCGCCGTCCGACGATTCGAGCAGCACGGCGCTCCCCGCATCGCTCAGTATGAACGTCATGCCTTTGTCCTGAAGCGAGGTGTGCCGCCGCAGCGTGTCGCCATTCAGCACGAGCAGCTTCGAGCACGCCCCTGACTCGATAAAAGAAGCGGCCGTGAACGCGCCGTATACGAATCCCGAACAGCCAAAATTCAAATCCATCGCGATGGCGGTGCGCGGCAGGCCGAGCCTGTCCTGAAGTATGCACGCCGTCGCGGGACTGCGGTAGTCGGGCGTCTGCGAGACGAATATCACGCCGTCTATTTCCCCCTTCGCGATGCCCGCTGACGAAATGAGCCTTTCGGCCGCCGCAAAACACAGGTCGGAGGCCGTCTGCCCGTCCGCCGCGAAATACAGGGTTTCGGACCCGACCGGCCCTGCGACTTTGCCTATCGTTTCCGCATCGAAATGCCCCGCGCCCACGTCATAGACGTTCCTGCCGTCGAGCGGGAGTGCGCAGCACACTCCGGTTATTTTCGTTTTTCGCGTTTTCAATACTGCCATCTATTTTCTCGCCAAGTGTCCGCCGTCCAAAACAAAAGTCCGGCCTGTTATCCATTTCGCCCTGTCGCTGATAAGATATTCCGCAAAATTCCCGATGTCGGCGGGCGTTCCTATGCCGAGCGGATACGATTCATGCTGTGCCGCTATCTGCGCGTCGTCTAGCTTCTCGCGACCCCTGCTCGTCATGGGGGATTCTACAGTGCCCGGCGCGATGCAGTTGATCCTTGCGTTTTTGTCGGCAAGCTCCGGCGCGGCCGCTATCGTGAATCCTTCGAGAGCCGCCTTTGACGCGGCATAGACCGAGCCGCCCACCACGCCGCGATGCGCGGACAGCGAGGATATCAGCACGAACGACGCGCCCTCTCCGTACCGGCCCTTTTTCATGAACGACGATACGAGCAGCATTCCCGCGTACGTGTTGATGTGGAATATGCTGTCTATGACGCTCGGCTTGATGAGGTACGATGGCGTCAGGCCGAATACGCCCGCGCTATGCACCAGACCTCCTATCGCGCCGACTGCGGCGTGAACCGCCTTCGCATAGTCCCCGATGCCTTCGGGTTCGGACAAATTCCACGGAATGATATGCGCGCCCGCCCTGTCGCCGTAGATGCTATTGAGCCTGTCCGCGTCCCTCGCCGTCGCGACGACGCCGTACCCCGACTCCAAAAGCAATTCGGCCGTAGCCTTGCCTATGCCGCTCGACGCGCCCGTCACCACTATCGTCCGGCCTGCGGCCATTCCCGTTTCGCTCATATCCATACGCTCCCGCATTCCATATGCCGCCTCCAAGGACTACCCTGACACCAGCCTGAGCAGATCCCCGACCTTCTTGGTGGCGATGAAATCTTCCACCTCGATGCTAACGCCAAACTCTTCTTCCAGCGTCACCAGTATCGCATAGCCTTTCAGCGAGTCCCAGTCAAACTCGTCCGTCTTGAACTCGGTGTCAAGCGACAGATTCGCGTGCTCCGTTTCAAGCACTTCCGCAACAAGGTCTATAAGTTTTTCTTCCATTATATTATTTCCTTTCACCAAATTATTATTAACAATAATTATTCATCATAAAGGCTATGCCAAGGGACAGTGCATTGTCCCGCGACCACTGTACGCCAAAGGCGGACATCGTTGTCACACCTTCACTATGCGCCCGCCCGCCAAGCCGCCGATGTCCAGCACCGCGCCCGCGATATTGTAGCCAGCGCCGTAGCTGAGCAGCAATGCCTTGCCGCCTTTCGAACCCGCACCGAACAGCTCCGGCGTTTTTTCGCATATGAGCAGAGGAATCGACGGGCTGCTCGTGTTGCCGAAGCTACCGATGTTTGTCGGCACTTTTTCGAGCGGCAGTTTCATGCGGCGCGCGAGAAAACGTATCATATATGCATTGGCCTGGTGGAACAGGAACGTGTCTATCCGCTCCGCGCCAATCCCGCCGAACTCCAGCAGCTCCTTCACAAACGGCGGTATCTCCTTGAACATGAATTTCGACAGGGTTTCGCCATCCATAAAGGAATGCTCGAAATCGCTTATTGCGGGGTTGGACGGCTTTTTGAAATTGCCCAGCACAAGGTTCTCCACGTACTTCCCGTCCACCAGCGTCTGATAAAATGCCTCGCCCGCCCCGTCGTCCTTTTCGATGAGCGTGGCGGATGCGCCGTCGGCGAAAATCAGTGCGGTGTCAGGGTCGGTGCGGGAGGTTATTTTATGATGGCATTCCGCGTTTATGACCAACACCTTGCCAGAGAGTCCGGTTTGGATCAGCTGGAACGCGATCATGACGCATTGGACATATCCGGCACAACCATAATTTGAGTCCATCGTGAAACAACCGCGCGGCAAGCACAACGCTTCCTGCACTCTGCATGACGTAGGAGGCACAACATAGTCCGGTGTCTGGGAATTGAAAATCAGCCCATCTATAGATCCGCGATCCACCCCCGCTGAGGACAGAAGCTCCTCGGCAGCCGCGATCCCGATATCGCCTGAACACTGTTCATCAGATGTAAAATAATAATTTTTCGCGCCTACGTTCTTGTGGATTTTTTCTATGAAATCATCCGCGAAATACGGTGAGCCAAGCTCATGTATATCGATGTGGTCATTTGGCACGGCGCACGCTATGCCGGAAATCCTGATGCCTGCATTTTTTACTCTCGCCAACAGCCGCCTCCTTGTACGGTAATCGCGCAGGTTAACTACTCCTGCTGCTTCCATTGTAGAGCCAAATCTATTGAGGTTGGGTCACGCTACGCGCCGCGCCGGATTCCCTATCATAGTCGCGCCGCGCTCAACGTCCTTCATTATTACGCTGCCCGCGCCGAGAAACGCGCCATCGCCTACCGTGGTATCGGGTATGATTGCCACGCTCGTCGCGAGATATACGCCGTCGCCTATCGTGGTGTTGCCCGTGATATCGCATTTCGACATGACGGAAACGAAATCCCCGAGCACGGCATCGTGTCCGATACCGCTGTATCCGTTCAGGATAATATGCTTCCCGATGGACACCTGCGAGCTGACCGCCGCATACGGCTGAAGGATACCGCCTTCGCCGATTTTTGCATAGGGCGAGACTATCGCTGTGGGGTGAATAATAGTTTCCCATATGACCGCGCCGTCCAGGTATTCGGCCACCTTGCGTTTCGTCTGCGGGTCGGCTATGGCTATCACGGCATGTGGCTTTCCTTCACTTGAATCTCCGGAATCGCCGACGGACGCGCCGCGCGAACGCAGCCATTCAATGCCGCCTACCACTTCGATATCGTTGACAAGGCTGCCCCATTTGGTTTCGTCGTCGTCGATGAACCCCGCGATGCGGTAGGCTGCGACTGTCTCCGCACCTGCGCCATAGTCCGCGCCCATGCCGTCCCCGCTGGCCGCGCCGTGCCGCGCGCGCGCTTCAGCCGCCCTGCTGATGTCGCGCACTGAGTCGGAGACCTCGCGCCCGAAGCCGCCCGCGCCTATTATATACAGTTCTTTCAGTTCCTTCGTTCTCTTATTCATCATTATTATTATACCCCATAAACTCAGGCATCGTGGCTTCGCCTTCCGCGCTGATGCCCTCGCGTTTCGAGACCGCGCGGAAGGTCGCGGCCAGTATGCGGCAGTCCCCCGCGAAGCTCACAGTCTCGACATAGCGCACGTCGTGGGCGAATTTTTCTTCCCACGTGATGGCGTTGCGCCCGCTGATCTGGGCGAGACCCGTCAGCCCGGGGCGCACCTCGTGCCGCCTTGCCTGCCTTTGGCTGTACCTCGGCAGATAGCGCACAAGCAGCGGCCTGGGGCCCACGAAGCTCATGTCGCCTTTCAGGATGTTCACAAGTTCGGGCAGCTCGTCAAGGCTGGAGGAGCGCAGCCTGGCGCCGAACGGGGTGAGCCGCTCGCTGTCGGGCTTCAGGTCTCCCGCGCGCACGGGGGCTACCGCACCGTCCGTCCGCGCCGTAGGCGAAGCTGCCGATGCGCCGCCGGCTTCCAGGGCTTCCGCTTCCAAGGCTTCCGCTTCCGTATATCTCGCGTCCGTCATCGTGCGAAATTTGTATAGCGTGAATATGTGCGCCTGCCCCGTGCGCGGGTCAATCCGCCCGGGACGCTCCTGCCTGAATATGGCGGGCGTGCCGAGCTTCGCAGCCACGAGCAGCGCGAGTATCAAAAACAACCACGAGAACAGCACGAGAAACGCCGCCGCGCCGATGATGTCGAGTACCCTCTTTATCCCCTTAGCGTACATGCTCCAATATCTTTCCGCAGACATACCTCACGTCGTCCTCTGTCAGAGACGAGGAACAAGGCAGATTCAGTATATGCTTTTCGTAATCTATATCGCGCTCTATACCGAACGCGCGGAAGCCCTCATACGGCTTCTGCGTATGGACGAGCTTCCACACGGGGCGGCACTGTATGCCGCTTGAGATGAGCGCGTCCATGAGCCGGTCGCGCGTCCCGTCGCCCGTGGCGTACAGCGAATAGAACCAGTGATTCCATCTCTGCCCTTTCGGTGCGGGCAGCATGCTTATGCCGTGCGCATCCGCCAAAAGCTCGCGGTACAGTTCGAAATTTCGCCGCTTTATTTCTATGAATTTTTCGATCTCACCTATCTGGCTCACGCCGAGCGCCGCCTGGAGATTTAGCATACGGTAATTGTAGCCGACTTCGCCGTGCGCGAAATACAGCCCGTCGTCCTTCGCGGTAGTGGTGAGGTAGCGCGCCCTGTCGAGGTAGTTCTTCGCGCGGATTTCACAGGCGGAGCCACCCGCATCACCGCAGCCGCTGCTCTCAAACGCTCCGCCCTCCGCAGCGCCTCCGCCGGCCGAGACTATCATGCCGCCGCCGCCCGTCGTAATTATTTTATTCGCGTTGAACGAGAACACGCCGATGTCGCCCATCATGCCCGCGTGCCTGCCGTCGTACCTGCCGCCGCGCACGAAGCTGCCCATGGCCTCGGTCGCGTCCTCCAGCACAGGAATGCCGTACTCCGACGCGATGTCCATAATGCGCTCCATGTCCGCGATGACACCGAATACATGAACCACGACTATCGCGCGGACGGGTCTTCCCGTCGCTATATCTGTGACCGCGCCCGATGGCGATTCCCTGCGGCAGCCCTCGCGCAGGTACCGCCCCAGCTCCGCAGGGTCCATGCACAGGTCGTCGCCGCAGCCGATGAACACCGGCTCGGCCTCCATATACCGCACGGGGTTGACCGCCGCGATGAACGTCAGCGTGGGGCATATCACGATATCCCCCGCGCCCACGCCGAGCAGACGCAGCGCGGTGTGCAGCCCCGCCGTACCGCTCTGGCAGCCGACGGCACAGCCCGCGCCCGCGCCGATATACGCGGCGATCTTGTTTTCGAATTCAGAGATGAAAGCGCCGCCGGTGGACACCCATCCTGTCTCGACGCACTCGCGCAGATTGTCCGCGATTTCTATATTCAGGTTTGGCACGCTCAAAGGGATTTCTTTCATATGAAATATTATATAACAAATCATAAGACAAAGGCGAGCCAAAAGCCCGCCTTTGCAATTATCGCTATATTGTTCCGAGTTGCCGAGAGCTTGCGCTCCGCAGCTTTGATAAACCGAAGTTCAGCTTAGAGCTTGAACTCCTTCTTGACTGCCGCAAGCGAGTCGTCGAGGGCCTTGAACACTTCCTCAATGCTCTCGTTCGACAGCACTGCAGGCGGCTCGAGACGCACGGTCTTGGCGTTCACGAGCGTACCCGCCGTCATGATGTGACGCTGGAACAGGTTCTTCGTGACCGCATAGCCGACCTCTGCCTCCGGAAACTCCATGCAGATGAGCAGTCCCGCGCCGCGGTATGCGGTGAGGACGGTCGGGTATTTCTTCTGGAGCTCGCCGAGCTTCTTCATGAAGAGCTTGCCCTTCTTCGCGCACATGCCCGGTATGTCATGCTCGAGCATGAACTTGATGGTGGCGATGGCCGCCGCGCAAGCGAGCGGGTTGCCGCCGAAGGTCGGGCTGCCGAGGATCCACGGATTGTCGATGAGCTTTTCCGTCCAGGTCCAGGGACGCGCGATGATACCCGTGATAGGCATGATGCCGCCACCGTAGGCTTTGCCGAACGTCATGATGTCGGGAGTAATGTCTTCGGATTCGCAGCGCCACATGGTACCCGTACGGCCCATGCCGGTCTGGATCTCGTCGAAGATGAGCGCGACCTTGTACTTGTCCGCGATTTCGCGCAGCGCTTTCAGGTAGCCCTTCTTCGGGATGATGACGCCGCCCTCGCCCTGGATGGGCTCTACGATGATGCCCGCGACTTTCTCGCCGACCGCGACGAGGTTGCTGATAGCCGTCTCGACAGCTTCAGCATTGCCGTACTCGACGTGCTGCACCTGCTGAATCAGCGGGGTGTAGTCTTCGCGGTACGCGCCCTTGCCGCCCATCGAGATAGCTCCCATGGACTTGCCATGGAATGCGCCGACGGTCGAGATATACCATCTGCCGCCCGTGGCAAGACGAGCGAGCTTCAGCGCCATTTCGACTGCTTCCGCGCCACCGTTCGTGAAGAAACAGTGCTGCAAATCGCCGGGCGTGATGAGCGCTGTCAGCCTTGCGAGATAGCCGCGCAGCGGGTCGATCAATTCCTGCGAATGCAGTGCGTACTTGTCGAGCTGTGCCTGTACTGTTTTGAGAATCTCTGGATTTCTGTGGCCGCATGTGTAGATGCCGAAACCACCCAAGCAGTCGATGAACTGCACACCGTTCAGATCCTCGAAATGGTCGACCGAATCCGTCCATTCGATGAACGCGGCATCGGTCGATACCGACTTGCGGTATTCCAGCCACCCGGGATTGACGTTCTCATTAAAATTCTTAATGGACTCGTCGTGGATAGCCTTCTTGTCTTTCGCGGAGAGTTCGTCAGCTTCGATGTAGCCAACTACCCTTCGCGCTTCTTCGAGGGCCTTCTGCTTATTCATTTTCGTCATGGTATACCTCCTGATTAATACCTGATACGATTTTGATAACATCATTATACAGTCATTGCCATGCGAAGTGTGCAAAAAAATTGAAATTTATCCATATTCGCAATTGTCGCAATACTCTTATTTTCAAGAATATTCTTTTTCACAGCGATTGACAGAAACAAAATACGTGATATAATTTTCTTGTTAGTCACAACTAACTTACGGTCTACGCTCGTGGTTTCATTGGCGTGACGGCGCTTGCCGAACTTAGCCGCCTGAGAAAACCCGTCTATATAAAGGAGGATACAATGATTTCAAAAGCATTGCGCGACGGCGTTTAGTTAGCGTTGTCTAACTGGACGCGAGCCATGTAACAGGCCGTGTTACAAACCAATGAGCTTAATAAAAACTAACTACGGAAAAGGAGTGGAAAATGATAATATCCAATAACATGCCAAGAAAAATCATATCCGCGGCGGTATGCGCCGCCATGCTTTTGTCGCTGCTGGCACTATCGCCGCAGCCCGCGGAAGCGAGTACGCCGACCACCAAGGAAATTAATGTCGATGGCATCGGCACGGTCACATACGCTACGGTGAACGAGTCCACCCTCCATGAAGAGGACGGCGAATGGTATCACGCCACCATTGACGGCAAGGACTACCGCAAGCTCGCGAGCAGGACGAATGTCGTGTTCTACGCCGAAAATTATCCCGCCCTGCCCGACAGGAACGCGCAGAACAATCCCGTCGAGAAGAGCGGCGGCCTGGGCTTCAAGCTCTACGGCGTTTCGGAAATGACGTTCTACGAATTTTGGAAGAACGAAGGGCTGACCGCAAGCACTGTTACCGATAGCTCGTCCACGGTCAAAGACCCCGAGGGCTACAACGACCTTGGCGGATTTGACGCGGTATCCAGGTCAACCCTCTCCTACGGGATAGGCCATACCGCCTATGCGTATAAAACCACCATCTATGGCTATGACAAGGCGAAGTATGATGCCGGAGAGCTTGTGCCCACCGGCCCATTCACACCCATATTCCGCGCCAAGAGCATGGGCGCCAACGGTGCCGTCGGCAGCGCGTCGGCCAGCTACGAGACTATCGGATTCCCCACGTATAAAAAGGGTGTGGACAGCACGCAAAGCCCCAGCGGACACGCGAGCGCCGAAACCTTTTTTGTCGACGAGGGCGCGGGCGAAGTGGAACACGTTATAGACCGTTACGATGTTACAGGGCCGGCGAACGTGCCTGTGTCGGTGGAGGCCGTAGATTATGTCGAGAATATGATATTGGCCGATATGAGACAGGACGTGCCCAGCGCGTTCAAGAACATCAGGGTGGGCGAAAAGCTGCCGAACATAGTGGATGAAAACGACGCCACGGGCGCCACCATGCAGGACATAGAGGTCGGCGCGGACACCGGACTGCTGAAGCACATAAACAAGAACGGAGAATACGGAAAGGCAGCAGCCGGCAAAGACGAGACGACGTACACGCTCACGTCGAACGGATTCCTCGACGCTGAGGGCAAGCCCACATACGGTACGGGCTTCAACACGTCCTGGGGCGATTATTTTGACGCCTACATTTTCTTTCAGCCGAAGACCAGCGACAAGACCACATCGGACGTAAACGGGCAACAGTATTTTAATTACATCAACAATTTCATCGGCGCGAAATACGAATACTACGGCGACGTGCGCGACATAGCGGGCGTAAACGAGCCGAGCGATATCACGAGCATTGCCGA
>JAIRPQ010000047.1 GCA_031256875.1 Eubacteriales Family XIII. Incertae Sedis bacterium
AAATACGCTTTCGCGGGATTCGCGAAGGGCGATGTCGGCAGGGTGGACATATTGATTTCGGATTCCCCGCTGTACACGTCCATCGCGGTCACGGACAATGGCAGCGGATTTGCGCAGGATGGCGGGCGTGGCGGGAGGCCCGAAAGCGCGCACACGGGCGCCGCCGCACCTCACCACGCACCCAGCCATTCGGATGCCGCACTGCACCACGCACCCAGCCATTCGGACGCCGCACAGCACCACACGGGCGCCGCCGCACTGCACCACGCACCCAGCCATTCGGACGCCGCACCGCACCACACGGACAGCCACGCGGACGGCGCACCCCGCACTAACGACGCACCCGCCTCTGGCAGCGCCGCCGGCCTGGGGCTCAGCATAGTGCGGAACATCGTGGGCAGCAAGCTGGGTGGGCATCTGGAGGTACATTCTGGCGAGACCGGCACTTCGGTCACATTCGATTTCAAGCATGAGGAAAGGCGAGAGACCCCTTCGCCCAGAAAACTCAAAGCTGTAAAGGAGACGCTGTGAGCAGATACTACATGGGAATCGACCAAGGCACCACAGGGACGGCAGTCCTCATATTCGACGAAAGCTGGAACATGGTGTCCCGAGGGTACAAGGAGATAAAGCAGTTCTATCCGCAGCCGGGGCTTGTGGAGCACGATGCCCTAGAGATATGGGATTCCGTTCTCGCGGCGGTGGACGATGCCGTTGGCAGCGCGGATATTTCCATCGCGGACGTTTGCTGCATAGGCATAGACCATGAGGGCGAAAGCGTGGTCATCTGGGACGGGCGCACGGGCGAACCTATCGCGAACACCATCGTGTGGCAGGACCGGCGCACGGCTGGTATGGCGAACGACCTGAACGAACGCTGCGGGGAACGCATACGCGCTATCACGGGGCTTCATCCGGACGCGTATTTCAGCGCGACGAAATACAAATGGCTCATCGACAATACCCCGCGAGCGAAGGAAGCCCTTGCCGAAGGCGCTCTCATGGGCGGCAATATGGACGCGTGGATAGCATGGAAGCTCTCGGGGGGCGACATATATGTGACCGACGCGTCCACAGCGTCCCGCACCATGCTGTACGACATACACAAGGGAGACTGGTCCTCGGAAATACTCGACATGCTCGGCCTGTCAGGGCTGAGGCTGCCCGAAGTGAGGGACAGCTTTTCCGTGTACGGGCATACGGATCCTGCGGCGTTTTTCGGCGCAAGGATCGCGGTCTCATGCATACTGAACGACCAGCAGGCGGCGTTGCTCGGCCAGGGCTGCCTTTCGCCCGGGGCCGTAAAGACCACATACGGCACAGGCTGCTTCATGCTGATGAACGTGGGCGGCGAGCTTGTGCTACCGGACAACGGGATACTCGGCACCGTCGCATGGCAGTCGGGCGGCAGGCGCACATACGCGCTCGACGGCGGCGTATACATCGCGGGTGCGGCCGTGCAATGGCTCAGGGACGGCATCGGTCTCATAGGATGCGCCGCCAACACCGAGCAGCTCGCCATAGATGCTGGCTCATCGGACGGGCTCTATTTCGTGCCCGCTTTCACGGGGCTGGCCGCGCCATACTGGGATTCCTACGCGCGCGGCATGATGATAGGCATTACGGCGGGAATAACGCGCGAGCATATAGCGCGCGCGACGCTCGAAGCCATAGCATATCAGGTCAAGGATGTTTTGGACATAATGGCGGACTGCGCGGGCAGGCCGTTCAGCGCGATGAGAGCGGACGGCGGCGCATCGTCGAACAATTTCCTCATGCAGTTCCAGAGCGACATACTCGGCATTCCGATAGACATACCGGCGGTCACGGAAACCACGGCGTTCGGCGCGGCATGCGGCGCGGCACTCGGCGCGGGAGAGATGCGCGACATCGGCGAGATATGCTCGATGTGGAAGCCGTCGCGCCATTTCGAACCGCACATGGCCGCGGACGAACGCGACACGCTCCTGCACGGGTGGCACCGCGCGGTCGCGCGCGCGCGCGATTGGATAGAGCAGGACGACGACAAGTTATCACAAAACCGGCGAACAGGGATTTTCAAATTATTCAGGAGGCACAAATGACAAAAACAAAACTTTTCAGCCCGGGTCCGGTGATAGTGACGGACGATGTGAGGAACTCACTCTTGCATTACGATATCTGCCACAGAGGTGTAGAATTTGAGGATATGTACGAGCGGCTTCGCGGCAAAATCAACAGGCTGTTCAGGGCAGATGACAGCTATTTTTCGGTGGTCGTATCGGGATCGGGCACGGCCTCCAACGAGACCGTGCTCTCGTCCATCGTCGGCGAGGGCGAGAGCGTCATGCTGATTCGCAACGGCGTGTTCGGCGAGAAATTGCTGGAAATAATCAATAATTACGGCATTTCACTGGTCGATGTTCCGTTCGAATGGGCGCAGACACCAGATTTGGGAGTAATAGAGAAAGCAATAGCAGACCACCCCGACATCTCCGTCGTGGCGATGGTTTACCATGAGACCTCCACCGGCATGATAAATCCGGTCGCGGAGGTGGGCAGCCTCTGCGAGAAATACGGCAAGGTTTATTTCGTGGACTGCGTTTCTGCGCTCGGCGGCGAAGCCGTGGACCTGGCCGCTCAGAAGATCACCATCGCCACTTCCGTCGGCGGCAAATGCGTGGGCGCGTTCCCCGGCTCCGCGTATATCTGCGCGAAAGAGAACCTGCTGGAGCGCGTCCGGCCGGAGCAGGGCAGGACGGTCTACCTGAATCTCGGCAAACATTACCGCGAAGCCAAGTCCAGAAGCCAGACGCCGAACACCCCGAACGTGACGCTGTTCTGGGCGCTCGACCAGGCGATAGGCAATATCCTTGACGAAGGCATAGACGCGCGGATTGCCCGTTACAAAAAATGCGCCGCCATGCTCAGAGAGGGGCTTCGCTCCCTCGGGCTGGAACTGCTTCTGCATGACGAAGAAAACATGTCGAACACGGT
Organism: Eubacteriales Family XIII. Incertae Sedis bacterium; assembly: GCA_031256875.1. Classification (GTDB taxonomy): domain Bacteria; phylum Bacillota; class Clostridia; order Peptostreptococcales; family Anaerovoracaceae; genus JAIRPC01. The sequence continues at coordinate 2,977 of JAIRPQ010000047.1, forward strand.
TACATCAGCATTCCTGCCGTCAGGCACGGATCTGAAAAGCTTTATACTATGTCTCGAAAGCAAGGGCTACACCGTCTATGAGGGCAAGGGCAAATACCAGGAGCAGGGCATGTTCCAGGTGGCCAATATGGGCGACCTTTGTGAACGCGATTGCGCGGAGTTCATCTCCGCACTGGACGGTGTGCTGAAGGAAATTGCCGGATAGCTGTACGGTGCCGAACGCGCGGCACCGCCGGTGAACAATGAATAAAGTTGGTCTTTTGGGCGAGATCCCCGCATACGCGCCGCAAACCGGCTCAGCGCGGTGAGGCTCCAGTCCTTTGACAATAAGTAATAGTTACTGTAAACGTCAATGAAAAGGAGGAAAACATGGCTAATGAAACAAGCGCACCCGCAAACACGTCGGTTGAAAGCCGAGTGTTGAAGCGGGAAATCGGCTTGCCTGAATGCGTCACCATCATAGCCGGCGCCGTCATAGGCGTCGGGCTGTTCACGGTTGGCTCCGCGCAGGTCGGTATCTGGGGTACATCCATCATCTTCGCCGCACTCATTTCTGTTGTAATCACGATCTTTCCGGCTATGCTCTACGGTGAAATGGCATCGGCCCTGCCGCTCGCGGGAGGCACGTACGCATACGCGAAACGCGCCATCAACTACCCCGTGGGCATATTCGTCAGCTGGAACTATACGGTGGCACAGATAGGCATAGCCGTAGCCGAAGGACTGGCGTTCGCAAACTACGTCAACCTGCTGATCAGCGCGCTCGGCGGGCCAAAGGACGCGATTGACACGCGGCTGTCGGGAAGCATACTAGTGCTGATATTCGTGTTCATCAATTTCTTCGGCATCAGGGTCGCGGGCCGCGCGCAGAATTTCTTCATGTATCTGTTCTGGGTCGGTTCGGTCATATGGTTCGTCGTGGCGGCCAAGGACATCGACTTCGGCAATTTCGCGCCCCTGCTCGACGGCATACCGCCGACGGTCAAAGAGACGGCATTCGGGATACTGATGGTTCTCTGGTGCTTCTTCGGGTTTGAGACGGTCGTCGGCATGGGAGCCGAGGTGAAGCACGCCCGCATCACCATACCGAGGGCGCTCATCATCTCGCCATTCATAGTTATGGCGGTCAACACGCTCTGGTGGTGGTTCTTGAACGGCATTACGCCCGCCGCGAGCCGCCCGTCCCTCGCGGATGCGGCAGCCCCGTTTGCGGATGCCACGAATGCCGCCGGAATGGGTATATTCGCCGTGGTTCTGCTGTGTCTGATTATCACGCTCGGCGGGGACTTCTCGTCGATGAACCCGCTCGTCACGGGCGCGGCCAGATACATGTACCTCATGTCGAACGACGGCAGCCTGCCAAAGGCTTTCGGAAATCTGCACCCGAGATACAAGAGCCCGTATATATCGGTCATCGTCATCGGCGTCGTCAGCGTGCTGCTCATCCTGCTGAACAATATAGTAATGGTCGCGGCCATGTGCGCCTACGCCCAGATATCGTGTTATATTCTAGGATATGTTTCCTTCATCTTGCTACGGAAGAAAGAGCCCGATCTGGAGCGCCCGTTCAAGGTGAAGGGAGGTATCGCCGTAGCGGTTGCGGCTATCATCGTATACGCCGTGCTCGCGGTTCTTGCCTATGATCCGGCGGCGGTAGTCTGGAATCTCGGCTTCGATGTCCTCTGCATCATCTACATCATCGTGCATCTGGTTATATTGAAGCATCCCGTGCCGCAGGAATCTAAGGAGATAGATAAAATAACAATGACGTTCCCCGACCCGACACCCGAGGAAAAGAAGAAGCTCGATCGCCAGTTCAAGCTATGGTTCGGCGTTGCCATAGCCGCCGGCATTTTCTCGGTCATCATCTACGTGGTCGGCTCGTCGCTCGGCGGCTGACGCAGCCGATAAGCCGGTACTGTCGCGGGGCGCTCCAAATGGGGCGTCCCGCTTTTATCATGGTATAATTAAGATATAATCGAGACGGTAGGCTGTATGAGAAATCGTCATTGCGGCCCCCGTTATTTTCAGCGAAAAGGAGCAGCCATGCCAGACAACAAACGGCTCGTCATCATAGACGGCAACAGCCTTATCAACAGAGCGTATTACGCGATACAGCGCCCGATGATAACGAAAGAGGGCGTATACACGCAGGGGATCTACGGTTTTATCACCATGCTGCAAAAGATACTCGCCGACTATGAACCGGCGTACATCGCTGTCGCGTGGGACCGCAAAGCGCCGACTTTCAGGCACGAGGAATACGCGGAATACAAGGCGGGCAGGCACAAGATGCCGATAGAGCTGGCCATGGAGCTGCCCTATATGAAGGACGTGCTGTCCGCCATGAACATCGAAATGCTCGAAACGGACGGCTTCGAAGCCGACGACATCATAGGCACGGTCGCGAAGCGCGGCGAGGAAGCGGGGCTCGAACCCCTGATCATCACGGGCGACCGCGACGCGCTGCAGCTCGCCTCTGACATGACGAAGGTAATAATAACTAAGCGCGGGATTTCCGAATTTGAAATTTACGACGAGGACGCGATGGTGGAGAAATACGGCTTCACGCCGACCCAGTTCATCGACTACAAGGGGCTGATGGGCGACTCGTCCGACAATATCCCGGGCATCCCCGGGGTGGGCGAGAAAACCGCGTCGAAGCTGATACTCGAATACGGCAGCGTCGAAAAACTCATCGAAAGCGCTTCGGAAATATCCAGTCAGAAGCTGCGCGAAAAGGTCGAGGACAACGCCACGCTCGCGCTCATGAGCAAGCGGCTGGCCACGATAGTTACGGACGTGCCCATCGAAACCGATTTTGACAAGATGCGCAGGGTAGAGCCAGACCTTGGAAAACTCATACCGTTATATAAAAAGCTGGAGTTCAATTCTTTCCTGAAGAAAATGAGCGCCGGCGCAGCTGCAGAGTCCTCTTCTGAAGGCAGCGCCGGCGCCGCGGACGGCAAAGCAAGCGGCGGCGCGGATGACCCAAAGGAATCAGGCGTGGCCGCGCTGCTGCGCGAAGCATCCGCCGGCGGCGGCGCGGAATTTTTCAACAGGGAACTGCCGCGGATAATAATAAGCGACCCAGACGCGATGGGCAAGCTCGCCATCGGGCTGGCGGCAGCTGCCGAATCAGGCGCGCCCGTGGCCATGAAGGTACTCGGCGACAACAACCACCGCGCCGCGCCATGCGTTTACGGCGTGTGCCTGATGACAGACAGCGCGTATTTCTATGTAAATACCGAAAATGACCACGCGCTTCTGCCGCTGCTGATGGACACAATGCGCGATGGCGCCGTCAAGGTGATAGGGCATGATCTCCAGCAGGGCGTCTATATGCTGATGGCGGCGCAGGCCGCGGGCGCGGCGGGAGGCAAGGGCGGCGAAAGCTCTGACTTCGCGTACGTTCCCGATGTCGTATTCGACACAGCCATAGCGCAATATCTGCTGGAGCCGTCCGCCAGCAATTATTCCATCAAGCGCCTGGCGCTGGAATATTTCGGCGTCGAGGTTCAGGACGACGACGAATTTTATAAGTCCGGCGCACAGCTCGACATGCTGGCCGATCAGACGGCTGTCTACGCGGAATACGGTCTGTCGCACTGCCGCGCCGTGCGCTCGCTTCACGCCGCGATTTTGCCGAGGCTCGAAGATGAAGGGCTTACCGATGTGTATTCACGCGCGGAGCTTCCGCTCATCGCGCCGCTCGCGGCCATGGAAACCGAGGGATTCGATTTCGACAAGGACGCGCTCACAAAGGTCGGCGAGACGATAAGCGAAGGTGTCGCGGGGCTGACGGAGGAGATATACGGTATAGCCGGCGAGGAGTTCAACATCAATTCCCCGCAACAGCTGGGCATCATCCTGTTCGAAAAGCTGCAGCTCTCCGGCGCGAAAAAGACCAAGACCGGCTACGCGACGGGCGCGGAGATACTTGAAAAGCTCGCTGACGAACACCCCATCGCCAGGAAGGTGCTGGAATACAGGACGCTCGTAAAGCTGCGAGGGACGTATATCGACGGGCTCATCCCGCTCGTCGCGGCGGACGGGCGCATCCACGCGCATTTCAGGCAGACGGTCACGGCAACGGGGCGTATCAGCTGCACCGAGCCGAATTTGCAGAACATCCCCATCAGGCAGGAATTTGGCAGGCAGATACGCAAGGCGTTCGTGCCGGGCGAGGAAAACCATGTGCTGCTCGGCGCGGACTATTCGCAGATAGAGCTGCGCATACTAGCGCATTTCTCAGGGGATCCATCACTCATTGAAGATTTCAGGCAAGGCGCGGACATCCACCGGCGCACGGCGGCGCGCGTGTTCGGCGTCGCGAACGAAGCGGAGGTGACGGCCGCGCAGAGAAGCGGCGCGAAAGCCGTGAATTTCGGTATCATCTACGGCATGAGCAGCTTCGGGCTCTCCGAAGGGCTTGGGATAGCCCGCGCCGAAGCGGAGTCGTATATCAATGAATATTTCGCGGCGCACAGGGCGGTCAAGGAATACCTCGACGCGAGCGTTGAGTCGGCGAAGGAGAGCGGGTACGCTGAGACACTGCTCGGCCGCAAGCGCTTCATCCCCGAACTGAAAGCAACGAATTATATGACCAGGCAGCTTGGCGAAAGGCTCGCCATGAATACGCCCATACAGGGCAGCGCCGCCGACATCATGAAGCTGGCGATGATTGCCGTGTACGACGGGCTGCGCGAGCGGGGACTGCGTTCGCGCGTCATACTCCAGGTGCACGACGAGCTTATCATACGCGCCCACATAGACGAGCTGGACGAAGTGAGCGCGGTGCTGAAGGAAAAGATGGAAAGCGCGTACGAGCTGGCCGTGCCGCTGGTGGCCGACATGAACACGGGCGCGAACTGGTACGAGCTGAAATGATAATAGGCATTGCGGGCGGCATAGGCGCGGGAAAATCCGCAGTAACGGACTATCTGCGACAGGAAGGATATACGGTAATCGACGCGGACGAGGTGGCGCGCGAAGCCGTGATGAAAGGCGAGCCCGCGCTCGCGGAGCTGGCGCGCGAGTTTGGCGAGGGCATAATCCGCGCGGACGGAACGCTGGATCGGGCAGCGCTCGCGGCGCTCGCGTTCGCCGACGATAGCGGCACGGAAAAACTGAACGTGATAATGCGCGGTGATATAGTTCACAGAATAAAGTTATCGTTAAGCGATTTAGGGAAACGCTGTCCGCCGCCGTCCGCGGCGTTCCTTTCGGCGCCGCTGCTGTTTGAGAGCGGGCTGGACAGACTGTGCGACGAAACCTGGCTCGTGTCCGCGCCCGATGAAATAAGGTTCGCGCGCGCCGCGAAGCGCGACGGCACCGGCGAAGCCGCGATACGCGCCCGCGCTGAAAAGCAGCTCCCCGAAACAGAGCGGCGCGTCCGCGCGGACAGGATAATAGAAAACACCGGAAGCAGAGCGCGGCTGCTGGCCGAGGTGGACAGGCTGCTGGCCGAACGCGGCCTGTGAAAACACGTATACGGAGACCGAGCGGCGGCGCCACCGTCAGCCTCAGCCGCCCCGCGCCGGATTCGAAAAAAAATTTTCGCAGCCACCTTGCATTCCTATGCTGTCCTGTGCTATGATATATTCCGCTGAGCCGGCGTGGCGGAATTGGCAGACGCGCCGGATTCAAAATCCGGTGGTGGCAACATCATATCGGTTCGACCCCGATCGCCGGTACCACACGGATTGTCGCCGCAAGG
>JAIRPQ010000117.1 GCA_031256875.1 Eubacteriales Family XIII. Incertae Sedis bacterium
CGGCTACAATTATTATGGTAACAGCCCCAGGGATCGGCTGGACGGCACATCCTTTGCCGCGCCCGTCGTAGCCGCGGCCGCAGCCATCGCGAAACAGCGTGACAAGAATATAGACGCGGGCGCGTTTCTCGAAGCGCTGAAGCACACATCGCGCGACGCGGGGCCGCAGGGCTACGATGTCGCCTATGGCTACGGCATACTCGACATAGGGAATCTCGTGCAGTACCTTCAGACATCCCAGGTGAACGTGTACTTCAATGCGAACGGCGGTAGCGTCAAGACAAATAGCAAGACTGCATGGCCGGGCGGGAAATACGGCACGCTGCCCACACCCACCAAGAACAAGAAGGGGTTCAGCGGATGGTATACGTCAAAGAAGGGCGGCAAGAAGGTAACGCCCGATACCATCGTCAGCGGCAACGTCACGCTCTACGCGCACTGGCAGGGTGGCACCACCCTGTCCGATATGACCGCGAGCAAGGGCAAGCTCAGTCCGGTGTTCTCCCATTCGAAGATGCACTACAAGCTGACGCTGATGAAAGGGGACGCGACCACCAGAATCACCGCTGTGAAGTCCTCTGGCTCGACGAGCGTGAAAATCAAGGTGGGCGACGGAGGATACAAGACGAAAAGCTCCGTCAAAGTCAAGCTGAAGAAAGGCGGTAAGACCACCGTCTATATCAAGGTCTCGAAAAAGGGCATGAAGGCGAAAACATATAAGATAGTGGTTCGGAGAAAGAAGTAGTGTAAAATAAGAAGTACAAAAGAAGCAGTGTAGATCAGTAGTTGCAGGAACAAGAGGAGGAAGGTTAAATGAATAATAATAGGCACGCTAAAAGAGGACGTCCGTTTCGGGCTGCGCTCTGCTTTGTGCTGGCGCTTGCGCTGGTGCTGTCCACCGCGATGGCCGGAGGTGTTTTCGCGTCGGAAGGGGAGACGCTTTCTAGCGAAGAATTTGGCGCGATGCAGCGCGCTTCAGGCGAGATAGAAGGGCAGGGCGCGGCCGGTGCGAATGCGCTTGGAACTTCCGGCGCAGAGGCCGAGGGCATCAATGGCATCAATGGCATCGATGCTATCGATGCTGACGCGGTGCCGGCAGTAAGGGCGAGCGGATATTCGTTCCCGTCGTTCAACCCGCAGGGCGGAACATATCCGATCGCGGAGGCCGGCAATGCCGCGGCATTGAGCTCCACGCACGCAGGCGGCAGCATCACGGCTACCTTCGTGGGCGTGAACCAGGATGCGTTCTTCGCAAGCTGCGACATAGTGGACAGCAGCGTCGCGAAGGGCAATCCGGCTTTGATCCCAGCGCTGGGGACGGTCGCGCTGATACCCACCGACTATGAGGACAGCCTCGCGCATTCTCAGGGGTATTACCGCTACTATGACTATACGTTTAGCAACGACTACAGCTTTAGCGGCCCGCAGTTCACGTACACGGACGATTTCAAGGTAGCCGGTCCGATGTGGGTGAAAGTGTACTACCAGAAATGGACGGTCGTGCAGAACACGATAACTACTACGACAGGGGCGGTCATCGTGAACACGACGCAGCCCGCCATATGGCAGCCTGATACGACCGTGCGCTATGTCCAGCAGTTCGACTTCAATCTGCTCGGCATGGTCAACTACGTGGAGTACGAGAGGGGCAAGACCTTCCGCACGGTTTGGGTGGCGGCAGGCACGAAGCTCCCGAAACTGACTCCGAAGCGCAAGGGTTTCAAATTCGGCGGATGGTACACGGACTGGCCAAAGGGCTCGAAGGTGAAGGTAGGCAGCGCCACCGCGTCGTTCGGTGGGGGCTATGAGCAGACGCTCTATGTCCACTGGAAGAAGAAAGTCAAAATCACATACAATCCTAAAGGCGGCAAGATTACAAAGGGCAAAAAGACCGTGACCGTCAACTACCTTGGCAAGGTCGGCAAAGCGCCGACGACCAAGCGCAGCGGCTATTCGGGACTCGGATGGTATTACCGTCAGAAGTACACGGATTCATACGGCAATTCCAAGACAGACTACAAGCTGCACGAGAGAAGCATTATCGTGAATGTGCCGAAGGCCACGTTCTACGCCGAATGGCTGAAGAACGGCAGCAAGAAAACGGTGTCCGCGTCGGAGTGGGAGCGCATACTGAAAGCGTATGAGAAGGGCCTGATTATAAAATACAAGGCTGTGAAGGCGGCCATCGGCGGCAACGGCATGTACAACGGCGAGACGGACTACTATGTAGGCACCGATGGCAGATACAATTACTATATCAGGTGCAAGGTCTATGAATGGAACGGCACCACGGACGGCACGGTCGTGCGGATGTATTTCTCGGTCAAGACGGGCAACCTGATCGACGGAGCCAGGACAGGCGGGCTGGAATAATAGAGCTTGGAAAGCGCCGCCATAACGCCGCGCTTGCGAGGGTAACGCGATAGATAACGCGATAATAAACAGCGCAATAAAAAATCGCCGTTTGCGCGGCGATTTTTTTCTGCTGTTTTGAATGGATTAACGTTTTGAGAACTGGCTGGCTTTGCGGGCCTTTTTCAGTCCGTACTTCTTGCGCTCCTTCATGCGCGGGTCTCTCGTGAGGAACCCTGCCGCCTTTAGCGCGGGTCTAAGCTCCTCGTCAGACTCGATGAGCGCGCGCGATATGCCGTGCCTGAGCGCACCCGCCTGTCCCGTGAAGCCGCCGCCCTTGACGGTAGCCAAGACGTTGAACTTGCCTTCGGTAGCCGTGACCTCAAAGGGCCTGTGCAGCTCGCGCTTCTGGATTTCGCTCCCGAAATATTCGTCGAGCGGTTTTTTGTTCACGATGATATCGCCTTTGCCTGGAATGAGCCTGACCCTGGCGACCGATGATTTTCTTCTGCCTGTTGCGGCGAATTGTTTCTTTGTTGCCATTTGCTATTCCTCCATCAGAAATCCCAGACTTCCGGCTGCTGTGCCGCATGTCCGTGTTCCGGTCCGCTGTAAACCCTGAGCTTTCGGTACATCTGCCTGCCGAGCCTGCCTTTCGGCATCATGCCCTTGACGGCGTGGCGGATGATTTCGTCCGGGTGTTTGGCTTGAAGGTCTTGGAACGTAGTCTCTTTCAGCCCGCCGGGATATCCCGAATGGCGCTTGTAGATCTTGTCCTTGCGCTTCTTTCCTGTGACGGCCACCTTCTCCGCGTTGATGACGATAACATAGTCGCCTGTGTCGACATGCGGTGTGTAGATGGCTTTTTTCTTACCTCTGAGGATGGTAGCGATTTCGCTGGCGAGTCTGCCGAGGATTTTTCCTTCGGCGTCAATGACATACCATTTTCTTTCAACCTCGTGAGGCTTAGCAATAAAGGTGCTCATATTGGTACCTCCCTGCCTACTTGGATTGCGCGGGGAGCGTGTCACTGCGGCGGATATCCTGCCCGTGCGCTGCGCCCGAAACAATCAGTTTCGGCATTCTGCGGCTCTCGCCGCGCCTATAACGTCCGCTCCTGCCGGACGGCTCAGCCGCTATTGCCGAAAGCGACATCCCATCCTGGTGCGGGCATCTGCGTTACCCCGTATCGAGGTGTATTGCCAAAGCAATAAAACAGTGCAACGAATATTATATATCCTTTCAGGCGGCGATGTCAACAAAAAACGGCGCAAAACATTGACAATCGGTGCTGTTGGTATTATTATATTGTTAGCACTCTATGAGTGAGAGTGCTAATCGGGATAAATTATTGCAGAAGGAGAAAACTGATATGGCGAAAAAACAGTTCAAGGCGGAGTCGAAGCGGCTTTTGGATCTCATGATTAATTCCATCTACACGCACAAGGAGATTTTCCTGCGCGAGCTGATTTCAAACGCTAGCGACGCGATCGACAAGCTCTATTACAAGAGCCTGACGGAAAAGACCTCGGGCGTGTCGCGCGACGATTTTGCCGTGCGCGTCGAGATCGACAAGGAGGCGCGGACGCTGACCATCAGCGACAACGGCATCGGCATGACGAAGGACGAGATGGAACAGAACCTTGGCACGATAGCGCGGTCTGGTTCGCTCGCGTTCAGCGGCGAGAGCGAAGCTGCGGCTGAGGAGAAGAAGGGCGCGGCGAAGAAGAAGGCCGAGCAAGCGGCGTCCGAGATAGACATCATCGGGCAGTTCGGCGTCGGATTCTACTCGTCGTTCATGGTCGCGTCGGACGTGAAGGTCGTCTCGCGAGCCTACGGCGCAGACGACGCGTGGGAGTGGGAGTCGGCAGGAGCGGACGGTTATTCCATCAAGCCCTCCGTGCGCGAAGGCTCCGGCACGGATGTCATACTCACGGTCAAGGACGACGAAGGCGAGGAGAAATATGGCGAGTTCCTCAGCGACTGGCGCGTGCGCGAGCTGATAAAAAAATATTCGGACTATATCCGCTACCCCATCAAGATGAACGTGGAGCATGAGCGCGCGAAGGAAGGCGCGGACGGCGAGGACGTGCAGCTCGAAAAATATTACGAGGAAGAAACGCTGAACAGCATGGTGCCGCTCTGGAAGCGCGGGCGTTCCTCCATCAAGAAGGACGAGTACAACGAGTTCTACAAGGAGAAATTCCACGACTACGAGGACCCCTTGAAAGTTATTCATTCGAGCGTCGAGGGCGTGGTCAGCTATGATGCCTTGCTGTATGTGCCGGCTCGCGCTCCGTATGGTTATTACTCGAAGGATTATGAGAAGGGGCTGCAGCTCTATTCGTCTGGCGTCATGATCATGGACAGATGCGCGGAGCTGTTGCCTGACTATTTCTCGTTCGTGCGCGGCGTGGTGGACTCGCAGGATCTGAGCCTGAATATTTCGCGCGAGATGTTGCAGCACGACCGCCAGCTGAAGGCGATAGGGCAGCGCGTCGAAAAGAAAATCAAGTCGGAGCTTGAAACCCTGCTGAAAAAGAACCGCGAGAAATACGAGGAATTTTGGAAGGCGTTCGGGCTTCAACTGAAATTCGGCATCTACGACCAGTACGGGCGCAACAAGGAGGCGCTGCAGGATTTGGTCATGTGGCATTCCTCGTCGGAGGGCAAGCTCGTGACGCTCGCCGAGTACGTTGGGCGCATGAAGGACGACCAGAAATAC
>JAIRPQ010000147.1 GCA_031256875.1 Eubacteriales Family XIII. Incertae Sedis bacterium
GTGGTCGTGTCCGCGTAGAGCGGCGTCGAGGACGAGCGCTGTATGCCCGTGTTCATATAGGCTTCGTTGTCGTAGCAGACGTAAACCATGTCCGTGCCGCGCTCCATCGCGCCCGACAGCGCCTGAAAGCCTATGTCGTATGTGCCGCCATCGCCGCCGAACGTGATGAACTTGTAGGTTTCGTCCAGCTTGCCCTTCTTTTTCATCGCTTCGTATGCGGCTTCGACGCCGCTGGTCGTTGAGGCGGCGTTCTCGAACGCGGTGTGTATGAACGAATCCTCCCACGATGTATAGGGATAGGTCATGGTGCTGACTTCAAGACAGCTCGTTGCGCAGGTGACGACCGCCCTGTCCTCCGGTTTGAGCGCACGCAGCACGGCGCGGATGCCGACAGTCGCGCCGCAGCCCGCGCACATCCTGTGCCCGGGGCTGAGTCGCTCGGGTTTGTTGGCAACTTCTTTTAATGTATATGCTTGATAAGCCATTTTTATTATTCCTTTATTCCCTCACTCCGATGTAGCGGCAGTAGGGCAGCTCCTTGCCTGCCGCCAGGTCCGCCAGCTCGCCGAAGATGTCCTTGAAGTCGTCGACCTTGATGTCGCGCCCGCCCAGGCCGTAGATATAGCCTGCGGTTTTGACATCAGCTTTGCCGTAGAGCGCCGCCCTGACCTCCGCGTTCAGCGGGGCGCCCGTGCCGGAGAACCCGTCGCTGCGGTCCATGATGGCGAGGGCTTTCAGCCCTTTCAGCGCGTCCGCCAGCTCATCCGCGGGGAAGGGCCTGAACATGCGGAGCTTCACGAGCCCCGCCTTGATGCCGGCCGCGCGTAGCTCGTCCACCGCGTCCTTGCAGGTGCCCGCAGCGGAGCTCATGACCAGCACGGCGTACTCGGCGTCGTCCATGCGGTATTCCTCGAAGAAGCCGTATTCGCGCCCGAATACCCTCGCGAAATCAGCGGACACGTCCGCGACGGCCTGCCGCGCGTTCTTCATGGCTTCGTGCGCCGCCCGCTTCATCTCTATGACATACGGCGAAACGCTGTACGGGCCAACCGCCAGGCTCTCGCTCGGGTTCAGCAGGTATTTTTCGGGGCGATACTCGCCGATAAAATCCTTCACCTTGGCGTCGTCCTCGATGATAATATTCTCGATTCCGTGGCTCGTTATGAAACCGTCCTGACAGACCATTATCGGAAGCATCACGTCGGGGTTCTCGGCGATCCGGTTCGCCATGAGCAGGTTGTCGTAGGCTTCCTGCGCGTTTTCGCTGTAGAGCTGTATCAAGCCCGCATCGCGCGCGCCCATGCTGTCGCTGTGGTCGGCGTTGATGTTAATCGGCCCCGTGAGCGCCCTGTTCACCGCCGCGAGCACTATGGGCAATCGGTCGGAAGCGGCAACGTAGAGCATCTCGTACATGAGGGCCATGCCCGCGCTCGACGTAGCGGTCATGGCGCGCACACCCGCCGCGCTCGCGCCTATGCAGGCGGACATGGCGCTGTGCTCGGACTCGACCGCGATGAACTCCGTGTCTATCAGTCCGTCCGCCTTGAAGGAGCTGACGTACTGCGGTATCTCCGTGGACGGTGTTATCGGGAACGCCGCTATGACGTCGGGGTTGATTTGGCGTATGGCCTCGGCAGCCGCCTGGTTGCCGGACATTCGGTCTTTTCTCGTCATGCTTCTTCCCCGCCTTTCTCCGCGCTCTCCGTTCCTGCCACGATGTCGATAGCTCCGAACGGGCATACCTTGGCGCAGATGGCGCAGCCCTTGCAATGCCCGAAATCGAAATCCCCGCGCTTGCCCTCGCTCACGGGGATGGAGCTGTCGGGGCAGACGGGGAAGCAGAGCAGGCACTGCCTACAATGCTCGGGCTTCCACACAGGGGTGCGCGTGCGCCAATCGCCCGTGTTGAAATACTCGCTGTTGCCCGATCCGTAGACGAACCCGCCCGCCGTGATATCGCGCCAAGGCGAGCGCTCGTCGATTCCCTTCATTAAATTCTCTTTCTCACTCATGCGGCTTCCTCTCGTCAAATTACTGAATGAATAATTATTGAAATAATAGCAATATTTCTCTCGCGCATCGCACCTATCGCCTCGCTTCCCGCGTGCGCGGGACGGCGCGGATGTCCGCTAGTTTATCTTCAAAACCGCAGACCACGCTTCCGAGACGGCCTTCATGTTGCCGCCCACGACCTCGGGCTTGCTCGCGAATTTCTCCGTGAACGCGCCCTGCATCGCGGCTATGGCTTCGTCCTTGCCCATGATGCCCGACAGCCTTATCGCGGCCGACAGCAGCGGCGAGTTCGGCATGGGCTTGCCGATGGTGCGCACGGCGATATCAACCGCGTCTATCGCGTAGACCTCGCCGTTCAGAGCGCCGAACCCCGCGAGCACTTCGGCGGGGTCGCGGCTGGAATTGACAAGCACCTTGCCGCCCGTCTTCAGACCCGCCGCGACATCGACTGTCTTCAGCAGCGTTTCGTCCACCACGACCACCATGTCGGGTTCATATATATTGGAGTGTACGCGGATCTCGTCCTTGCTGAGCCTGTTGTAAGCGGTGATGGGCGCGCCCATACGCTCCGGCCCGTACTCGGGGAAGCCCTGGACAAAAAGCCCTGCGGAAAACCCTACATCCGCGAGCAGAAGCGCGGCGGTCTTAGCCCCCTGCCCTCCGCGGCCATGCCATCTTATTTCTATCATGCGTCCTCCTTGCCTAACCTGTTCCACCGTCCCGCGCGAATCTTCGGCGCGAATCTTCGTCGCAAATTTTCGTCGCGAATCTTCCGCGCGAACCTCCGTCGCAAACCTCCTACGCGAATCGTGCCACGCACATTCCGTGCCACGCCGCGAACCGCGCCGCGAATCGCTTAAACAATTATTATAGCGTATCTGCGCGGAAATTGCATCAGGCGCGGGGGGATTCGAGGATTTCGAAATGCCCTTTCTTAAATTCTATCATGCCCTCCTCGCGCATCATGCTGAGCTCGTGCGACAGGGCGCTGCGGTTCACGCCAAGATACTGGGCGAATTGCTCCCTGTCCATGCCGATATCAAACGCCATGTTCCCCGTTTTCTCGCGCATGTGCTGAAAGAACGTCTCTATTCGCGCGCGCAGATGCCTTTTGTACAGCACGTCGACTTTGTACTGCTTCCGTATGCTGTCGTCCGCGAGCGTCCTGACGATGTTGTCCATTATTTTCATGTGTACGGTTTTGGATGGCCTGACCCTCGTGTTGGGCGGCGCGTACGCGACCAGCGCGTCATAGTCGATGGCGATGACTTCCGACATCCCTATCGAGCTTATCTGCAACAGGCTTCTCCTGCTGCGGGTGCATACCACGTCCAGGCAGACGGCGTCGCCCGCGGTGTACAGCTGCACCAGATCCCTGCTGCCGTCAGGGTAGCAGCGCGCCCCTTGCAGAGCGCCCGAAACGACAAGCCAGAACGTGTTCGTGCGCTTCCCTTCGTCGACGAGAATTTCGTCGTCATTGAAATAACCGACGGAAAGCTCCAGCGATTTCCTCGCCAGCAGATATTCCTTCTGTGTCAGTCCTTCAAAAAATCTCGGTATCTTCATCGGCATCCTCATGCGTATTAGTATACAGGGCGGCAGTCGGAATCGCAAGCGCGCCGGAGTTAATTTGGGGAAGCGCCGGAGCCTGGTTCGCGCTCATTGGCCGGCGCTCGCGGGGTGCGCGCCTACGGCTTTCCGGAGCGCGGGCCGATGTTCGCCAGGCGCACTATGGCGTCCATCATGGCTCTGGGCAGCAGGCCGCCGCTCATGGGGGACATGGCGCGCAGCGGCGTCTCGTCCACGATGCTGCGCGCCATGCGCCGCCCCGCCGCGCCCGTGCCGTAGACGAGCGTCAGCGCGAACCGCACGGCTGCGTAGAGCAGGAATCCAACGGGGGTGCGGCGCATGTCGCCTAGTGTGCTGTTTGCGGTGTAGCTCCGGAAAGCCGGCGCGTGCGGTGTGGGGTTGCTGCCGCGGTTTCCTCGTGCGGCTTGCGGCGCGGGGGCGGTGCTGGGCGCCCGTTGTGGCTCCGGCGCTTGCGATGGCACGCAAGGGCGGCGCGGGGAGTCGAGGTGTAATGTGGAATTTGGCGCGGGGGTCGCGTTGCCGGTGGGCGCGGTTACCTCTTTGCCGTATGACAGGCCGTGTCCGTAGGGGTAGGTTACGGGTATCCCTTTCGCTTCATAGTATCTGCGCCCTACCAGCGTACCCTCGCTGTACTTTACCGTGCGGCTCTCCGTGCTGAAGTTGCCGTGGCATGGTGTGTCCTCTATGCGCAGCGGGAAGGTCTCGGCCAGCCTGCCCGACGGGTTCGCGCGGCCCGTAATCAGGTCGGCGATGGCGCCGCCGCCCGCCTGACCGCCGAGCCACGCGTAGAGTATCGCGGCGGCGCTTTTCGCCGCGGACAGATCCACGGGCGACCCCGCCTGTATGACCACGGTCGTGTTGCTGTTCGCCGCACAGACCGCGCGTATCAGTGCATCGTGCGAGCGCGGCATGGCCAGCGACGCGCGGTCGTAACCCTCGCTCTCGAAGCCCTCGGGCAGGCCGGCGAACACGACGGCGATGTCGGCGGCGGCCGCCGCTGCCGCGGCTTCCTCTATCAATTTTTCCGCCTTCTTGCCAAGCCCGCCAGGTGGAGCCTGAGGCGCCGCCGCCTTATCTGTTTGCGGGACATTCTCCTTTTCGTCCGCGAGGTCGTAGCCCCTGGCGTATGCGGCATCGGGGAAATCCTTGACCAGCTCGTCCCACGCGGTGTCGATTCGCGTCGGGTTCACGAAGCTCGAACCGGCGCCCTGGTAGCGCGGCTTCTTCGCGAACTCGCCGATGACGGCGAGCCGGATGCCCGATGCCGGCGTGGGCGCGGGATGAAGCTCCGTACCATGCTCCGGCGCGGCGGCAACCGGCACGATCGGGAGCAAGGCCCTGTCGTTTTTCAGCAGCACGGCGGAGCTCGCCGCAGCCCGCCGCGCCAGCGCATGGTGGCGTTCGTACATATCGCCTTGGCCGCGCCGACCTCCCGCGTCCGCGCCCTGCCCGCCTGCGCCCTGCTCACACGCGTCCGCGCCCTGCCCTCCCGCGCCTGCGCTCTGCCCTTCCGCGTCCGCGCAAGGACGCGCGGGAGCATACGTCAGCGCGAGCGCAGCCACGCGCTCCGCCGACGCATTCAATACATCTTCCGCAAGCATGCCTTCCCGCACGGCTTTCATTATTCGCCGTGCGCTGTAGCCGCCGACTCCGGGCATCTCCAGATCCAGCCCCGCCGCAAGCCCGCGCACGCGGTCCGCCGTCGCGCCCCAGTCCGAAACCACCAGACCTTCGTAGCCCCATTCGCCGCGCAGCACGTCCGTCAAAAGCCACCCACTCTCCGACGCGTATGTGCCGTTGATCAGATTGTAGCTGCACATGACCGCCGCGGGCCGCGCTTCCTTCACGACTTTCTCGAACGCGGGGAAATATATTTCCCGCAATGTCTGTTCGTCCACCACCGAATCCGAAACCATGCGAAAGCGCTCCTGGCTGTTCGCCGCGAAATGCTTGACGCACGCGCCGACGCCCGTCGGACTGCCGTCCACGTTCTCCTGCACGCCGCGCACGAAGGCCGCGCCAAGCTCGCCGCTCAGCTGCGGGTCTTCGCTGAAATACTCGAAATTTCGCCCGCCCAGCGGACTGCGTTTGATGTTCACTCCGGGGCCGAGCACGATGGATACGCCCTGGTCCAAGGCTTCCTCCGCTATCGCCGCCCCTATCTCGCGCAGCAGCCGCGGGTCGAACGAGCAGGCGAGCGCCGAGGCCGTCGGGAAGCACGTGGCGGGTGCGCTGCCGCCGATGCCGAACCTGTTTCCGACCTTGCCCTGGCGCCGCAGCCCATGCGGACCGTCGGCCATCATGATGCGCGGAAGCTCGAGACGCTTTACCGCTTTCGTGTGCCAGTAGCCGCGCCCCGAACACAGCGCCGCCTTTTCCCGCAGCGTCATCCCCGCAACTATCCTGTGCGCTTCTTCTTTTATCGCATTCAAATCTCTCATAATTATTGTTATTATTGTTCCGATTATTCCATAATAATTATACCCTTTTTAGCCAATAGCGGATGTATTATAATTATTATGTCTATTGTCGGCACTAAAATGAAGGAGCGAGACTGCAATGAATAAAATCAATAGCACGAGGGAACTTTACGAGAAGCTGATGGGCGAGCTGGCGGCGGGCTACGCGGCGGCTGTCGTGTCAAAATACGATGCGGGCGTAGGCGGGCAGGGGGGCGAGTCCGTCGAAAAAACGCTCTACACCGAGCGCGACCGGTCCGGATGGGCCGAGCTGCAGGGAATAACCGCGCAAGAAGGTGTTGTTTGCGACGGTCCGGTGTCATATATTATGGGAAGCGGCTCTGGCGACGGCGGGGCGGCAAAGGTTTTGACGGTCGAGAGCTACCTGCCGAAGCCGCGCATGATCATTCTCGGCGGGGGGCATATCGCGCTCGCGCTCACGAAGATGGCGAAGCTGGCGGACTTCTATGTGACGGTGTTCGACGATCGCCCCGCGTTCGCGAACGATGCGAGATTTCCCGAGGCCGACGAAGTTATCTGCGACGATTTTTCGCGCGTGATGGAGCGCATAGGCGTGCGCGCGTCGGACTATGTGGTCATCGTGACACGCGGCCACAAGCACGACACCGAATGTCTCGAGGGCGTGCTGAAGGGCGTGAAGCCCGCGTACACGGGCATGATAGGCTCCCGCCGGCGCGTCGCGATAGTGCTGAAGCAGCTCGAAGCCGCCGGATACGACAAGGAGCTTCTGAGCGATGTGCATACGCCAATCGGACTGAAGATAGGTGCGGTAACGCCCGCTGAGATTTCCGTTGCGATACTGGCCGAGGTCATCGGCGTGAAGCGCAAGGGCTTCGACAAGGCAGGCGCTAGGGCTAAGGCGGCGCACGGCATGGACATCAGCCTGACGTGCGACATAGAAATCGCGGAATGGCTCGCGAAGCACGGCGATGAAGCGGACGCGCTGCTCACGATACTTACGACGAACGGGTCTGTCCCGCGCGAAACCGGCGCGAAGATGGCTATCAGCTACGAGGGCAGGACGGCGGGAACGATAGGCGGCGGCTGCGCGGAATCGGATGTCATCAGCGACGCCAGGACCATCATCCGCGAGGGCGGCTGGAGGGCCAAGACCATCGACATGACGGACTCGGCGGAGGAGGACGGCATGGTATGCGGCGGCACCATGACAGTTATTGTTGAAAAGACCATGCGCGTGTAATATAATGTAGCTTTGTTGCCAATTGCTGATGAACGATGGCTGCCGGCGGATGTATGCGTCATTGGACGCGGGCGATTTAAGATAATTGCCCACGGCATGGACGCGATTCGGGCAGCCGCGAGGAATATGACTAGAGCGATATGACTAAGACAAAAGGATTCAGGATTTTTATCATCGCCGTTGCTTGCGCATTAGGGGCGCTGTGCGCCTATCTGATATGGGCGTACGACCACTACTCCGACCATGTACCACCCGGAACGATGCTCGCGGGCGAGGATGTCGGCGGCTACACATTCGATGAGGCCAAGGCTACAGGACAGGAAATCTACGACAGCATAGTAATGGATTTGGCGCTGGCGGACGACAGCGGGGTGGCGTCCGTTCCGGCCATCACAAAAACGCTGACAGCGGACGACCTCGGCATCGTTTTCGACGCGGACGCTACCGCGCAGGCCGCGATGGACTCCGCGGCGGACGAGTGGTTCATCTCCAAGGTCAACCCTTTTGTGCAAAAAAGCTCAGGGCTGTCCATCGTGGTGGACGATGCCGCGACCACGGCGAAAATCGAGGAGTATTTCGGCGACGCGGTTTTCAAGAATAAGCTCCCGAAGGTGAAATACGACAAGAAGGAAAAGGCTTTCACGGTAACGGCGGGGGTGGTCGGGACATCGCTCGACATGGAGAGGTTTCTCACAGAGCTGAAAGGCGGGGCGCTGAGGGCGGGCGAGTCCGAATACGACGTACACCTGAACCCGTTGCCGCCCGCCATATCGGATGAAGCGGCAATCGAGGCAAAGGACATCGCGGACAAGGCGATGAAGTCAAAGGTGAATTTCAAGAAGGACGGCAAGGTCGCATACAAGGCATCCCGAAACAGCAAGGCATCCTGGATAACGTTCACCGCCGACAAGGAAGGCGGCAAATACGATGTCGGCGTTGACACGGAGAAGGTGGCGGAATTTCTGAAAACCACCGCTTCGGAAAACCTCGTCGAAGAACCGCTGCCGCGTCTTGTGGTGAAGGAAATCGACATCGAGGGCGCCAAGGCCAAGGCGAAGAAGCCCGACGGCGCGACTCCCGCAGGTGCGGACGAGCCCGCGGATGCGGATGATCAGAAGGACGAGCCGGCCAAAGGCGACGGGAATGGGACGGATGGTACCGCTTCCGCCGACGGCGAGGGGAGCGACGAGAAAGGTTCCAAGGGCGCGGACGAGAACGCGGCTGGGGGTGCGGCGGACGAGACCGCGCCTGTCACGGAGCCGGCTCCGAAGCCGGAGCGTATGGTGAGAGACGGCAAGGACGGACTCGCCATAGCGAACCGTGACGAGCTGGCGAATCAAATAAAGGACAGAATGCTGGCATTCAAAAATATCGAGCTGAACCCGCAGTATGAAACCATCCCCTTCGAGACCGAGGAGATAGGGCCTGACTTCGGGAAATGGATAGAAACCGACCTGACCCACCAGCGAACCTACCTCTGGGACGGCAATCGGAAGCTGAAAACCTTCGTCGTCTCGACGGGCAGGGACGCCACCCCGACGATAGTGGGCACGTTCTACATTTATATGAAGCGCTCCCTACACACGATGATAGGATACGAGAACGGCAAAAAGATTTACGAGACACCGAACGTGCGGTGGATATCATATTTTTCGGGTGCTTACGCCTACCACGCCGCCTACTGGCACAACAATTTCGGCAGACAGATGAGCCACGGCTGCGTCAACATGAAAACCCCCGAAGCAAAATACCTCTACGACTGGGCTCCGGTCGGCACTAAGACTATCGTGCATTATTGATAGTGGGGGGTTGCGGGATGCGAGCCGTTCCCGCCATCCTATGAAAGGGGCTGTCTCGCCATGACTCCTAATGTCATTTTGAGACAGCCCCTTTGCGCTCATCCGGCGCTATTTTGAAATACCGTCACGCCGTCATTTTATCTTCACCTTGTAAACCTTGCTGAACGGGCTGTAGATTTTTGTTCCGTCTACGGTCTTGTATGCGCGAATCTTCACATAGTAGACCTTGCCCTTCTTCAGCTTCTTTACCGTGTAGCTGACGGCTGCGCCCTTGGCTATTGTCTTTGCCTTGACGCCCTTCTTGAACTTCTTGTCCGTCGTGTACTGAATCTGATATCCCGTCACATCAGCCTTCTTCCACGAAAGCTTGAACAGCCCCTTGCCGGCTTTCAGCTTGATGCCGCTCGGCTTGCCTACCTTGGCCGCGGCTGCCGTGTCCTGCGCTGACGTGGGAGGCTGCGGCGCGGCCGTCTGTGGCGGCTGCGGCGTTACGGCCGGCGGGGTATCCGTAGACGGAATGTCTGTAGGCGGGGTGTCCGGCTGTGCCGCCGTCTCCGTCTGCAAAACACCCTTCGCTTTCAGGCTGTCGTAGCTGCGCCTTGCGGACGCGAGCGGATCGTTCTGATACCAGCCGCCCTCCTGCGTGACCACGTATGACTTGACGCCCGCAGCGTTGGCCGCGCTGATGATGGAATCCAAGTTTAGGTGGCCTTCATACAGTTCTTCGCTGACATACGAGATATTCCACGTGATGCCCAGATCCTGTAGGCTTATCTGCTCTATGCCGCCGGCATATTTGTCCACCTCGTCCCTGACCGTGCGCGACGAGCGTCCCGTCCAGAACGTGTCGATGTCGAGCGGCACGCCGTAGCCATACACGTCGTCGATGGCGGATAGCTTGGAATAAGTGGCGTTCGCGTTCGCCGTTCCGTAGCCGTCGCTGTTGAGCTTCTGCGCGAAATCCTTGTTCGTCACGCGGTACACGAAACTGATGCCGTCGCCCTTCAGCGAACGCTGCACCCTCGCCAGCTGCGATGTCACCGCCGCGGAGTTGGCGTATGTCTGCGCGCTAGCAGTTCCAAAAGCGTTCTTGTTGCTGTAGACCACGCGCTTCGTACCGAGCAGGCCGGCGGCCTCGGATATGCCGTCGATGTCAGCGGACGTGGGCACTGCTGAAATCTGATAGGCGGATACATTCAGACCCGCTTCCTTGATGAGCGCTGCCCATTGCTCGATGGTAAGCCCATACAGGTTTTGCGATACCTGAATGTTCTTATAGCCGATGGCCTTGATGTCCTTCAGTATCCCTCGGATGCTTCTCTCGCTGCCCGCATAGCCCGCGAGATAGCTGTCCCATCCGGCGAGGTCTAGCGAAAGCTCGGTGTCCTTGATCTTGGGTGCGGGCAGATTCGCGCGCTGGATGCCCTTGGCGCGCACCTGTGCCGTCGTGCCGAACAGCGTCTTCAGGTAATTCATGCTCGTGATGGAGCTGAGCATCGAATCGCCCGTATTGCCGCCGTTCGGATTTTGCGCCGATGCGTTCGGCCATCCGAACGGCACGAAATTACTGTCCTGCTCCACCGCGAAATATTTCACGTTGTAGTCCATGCCCTTGGCTATGATGGACGGCAAATCGAGCGTACCCGCGCCTTGTTCCTCCATTATGATAGTGCCTTGCGTCGCGCCTGTGTTCGCGGAGGTGAAACCGACATCCTTGATGTGCAGATAGGCAAGGCGATCCACCGCGTTCTTCGGGCGGCTGAACTGGTCCATGATGTCGAGGACATCGCGGCCTGAACGCGAAGCCCAGTTGATGTCGAGTTCAAGTCCCGTCTTGTAGACATCGTTGTCGAAACGGTTGAGGATGGTGTTCAGCACCACGTTCGCGTCGTCGTTGTCGAGAGTGCCGTCGGCTTTCGTAGCCTGTTGCAGCTCATGGTTGTGGATATGGTAGTCCACCTTGATGTCGCGGTCGCTGAAAGCGTCGACAAAATCGCCGGCGTTGCGGAAGAAATTATCCACCTGCGCCTGCGTGGTGAAGCCCGCGTAAGCTATGAGCGCGTGGTTCAGCCCTATCTCGTCGATGAAGTTCGCGAGCTGCGCGTCCTTCGCCTGCGCGTTCGCGTCAGCCGCGCCCGTGCCGCCGGGCACGTTCAGGTGCCATCCCGTTATCTGCATATCACCGTTGCCCACCGTTGCAAGTATCTGATGCCACTCCGCCGCAGTGAGCCACGGAACGACCTGTCTCGTGCCGGCCTCTCCCAGCTGCGTCACATTGTTGTAGTTGCCCGCGATGTCGTTGTACGGCTCGATGCGGCGGTAGCCCGCGTCGTAGAGCGTCTGCAACAATCCGCGCACGTACTCCATGCGGGCGGCCGCGTTGCGTGTGCCGTCAAGCGCCGCCGCGCCGGACGGGTTCACGACTGCGGGGATATAGTTATTCCCAAGCAGGTCGCGCACGGTGTAGACCTGGAACGAAACATCCTGCGCGTCGAACACTCCGTCGCTCTGGTCCTTCGTGTCGATGGGCGCGATGGCAGCCGCCCTCAATGCTTCGGCAGCGGCGGGGTCAATTTGGATGTCCGCGACCACCTTGTAATACTTGGTCGATGCGCCCGTTTTTGTTACCTTTACCCATATTGCCGTCTTGTTGTAAACGGCGGGAATGGGCTCGGACGCCGGCTTCCACTGGAGAGCGGTCGCGGGAGTGGCCGCGCTGATGCCTGACGGCAGCGCACGCGCCAAGCTGCGCGAGTACGAACCGCCCACATACCAAGAGACCTCCGCGCCGGCGCTGCCGCCCGTGAACGCCGCCGCGTCCAACATGAAGTTCTTCGCCTGAGCCAGCGGCACGGACACGCTGCCCGCCACTATGCCAACGCCGTTGGGATTCGTCGTGCCTGTCCCTATTCCGGTAACAGGCGCAGACGCGGCGCCGGCGATAATGCCGCCGCTGACAAGGTTATTGTAGCTGCGCCCTATAGACCTTATGGCATCGCCGCCGAGGTAGCCGCCCTCCTGCGTCACCACAAAATTATCCACGTTCGCCGCGTTGCCCGCCTGTATGATGGCGTCCATATTCAGGTGGCCGTCGTAAAGCTCCTCGTTCACGAATGCGATGTTCCATCCGATGCCGAGATCCTGCAAATTCACCTGGCTTATGGCCGACGCGTATCTGTCGATGACATCGCGCACGCTGCGCGAGGCGCGGCCGGTCCAGAATGTATCCAGCGAAACGGGAAGCCCCGCGTCGATGACGTCATCCAGCACGATGCGCTGCTGATAGGTGTTGGAGTCGATCCTGAACGTGCCCCAGCCAGGATATGTAAACTCCGTGTAGAACCCGTCCTCGTTGCTTTTCTGCGTGAAATCTTTGCTGGTCGCTCTGTATCCGAGCGTGAGCCCCGCATCGCCCAGCGTCTGTTTCAGCGCGGCCAGCTCGGACAGCACTGCGGCGGATTCGGCATATGTCGCAAATGCGCTGCTGTTGCTGTACCAGACCTTGGTGACGCCCAGCGCTTCCGCCCTGCTGATAAGGGTGGACGGGGTGGCTGACGCATCCGAAATCTGGAGCGCAATCGCGGTGAGCCCTGTCTCCCTGAGCATCGCGGCCCAGGTTGCCGCGGTAAGCCCGTAGAGCTTGCCCACCTGCACCCTCGTATATCCTATGTCCCGAACGTTTTCGAGTACGCCCTTGATGCCGGCCATATCGCCGTCGCGTGAAGCCAGCACGGAGTCGATGCTGTTCAGGTCGAGCGCCAGCTTTCCGGCCGCAATGCTCGGTGCCGGACGGTTCGTAGCGCGCTGGATGCCCTTGGCCGCCACATCAGCCTTAGTGCCGTAGAGCGTCTTGAAATAACCGATGCTCTTGATGGAGCTTGCCATGGAGTCGGACTTCTGCTCCGTTGTAGACAGCGGCAGGTGGTTGTCGTCCTGCTCAATGGCGAAGAACTTCGTACCTTTGTCCATCGCCTTGGCTATTATGGAAGGAATATCGAACGTGCCATCGCCTTCTTCCTCATATATGACGATCCCCTCCGCCGTATAGCCCACATCCTTCATGTGCAGGTAAGTGAGCCTGTCGCCGAACTGGTCGATGATGTCGAGGATATCGCGGCCGGATCGCGAGGCCCAGTTGATGTCCAGCTCCAAGCCGGTCTTGTAACCCTCCGTACCGTCCGGCCCGAACCCCGTGTCCTTGTCGAAACGGTTCAGGATGGTGGTGAGCGCCACATTCGCGTCGTCGTTGTCGAGCGTGCCGTCGGCCTTCGTAGCCTGCTGCAGCTCATGGTTGTGTATGTGGTAGTCCACCTTGATTTTGCGCGCCGCGAATGCATCGACGAAATCTCCCGCGTTGTCGAGGAACGCATCCACCTGAGCCTGCGTCATGAATCCCGCGTATGCGATGATGGCATGGTTCAGCCCGATTTCATCGATGAAGTTCGCGAGCTGCGCATCCTTCGCCTGCGCGTTCGCGTCTGCCGCGCCCGTGCCGCCGGGCACGTTCAGATGCCAGCCCGTTATCTGCATATCGCCGGCGCCTATGCTGCTCAGTATCGTGTGCCATTCCTTGGCGGTCAGCCACGGCGCCACCTGGTCCGAGCCTGCCGTGCCGAGTTGCGTAACGTTATTGTAGTTGCCCGCAATGTCATTGTACGGCTCGATGCGGCGATAGCCGGCGTCGTAGAGCTTCTGCAAAACTCCGCGCACGTATTCCATGCGGGCGCTTGCATCCCTCGCGCCGGTCCGCGCGTCCGCTCCCGTAGGATTGATGACCGGCGGCACCTTGTTGTTCCCAAGCAGGTCGCGGATGGTATAGACCTGGAACGAAACATCGTTTTTGTCGAATACATTATCGCTCTGGCTCTTTGCATCCACGTCCGCCACCGCATGGTTTTTCAGCGTGCCGTATGCGGCCTGCGAAAGCGCCACGTCCGCCACGATTTTGTAGACATTGGTCTGTGCGCCGCTCTGCGACTCCACCTTGACCCATATGGCTGTCTTGTTGTAGATGGCGGGAATCGGTTTGCTCGCGGGCTGCCACGCCAGCGAGTCTACCGTGTCGGCCGCGCTCACGCCCACGGGGAGCGGGCCCTGCAGCGCGTAGTCATACGAGCCGCCGACATACCAGTAGGCGCTTGCCCCCGCATTGTCGCCGGCAAACTGCGGAACGATGCGCGCGTCCTGCGTACCGTCCAGCGAATAATAAGTGACGGAGCCGGCCACTACGCCGCTGCCGTCAGCGCTCGCGCTCGGCGTTCCAAGCGTGGCCGTCTTGCCGCCAATGGACAGGCCGTTCAGCTCGGCTCCGTCTCCGGGGGCCGCCCACGAAGGCACCGCCGTCATAGCCAGAATGAGCGCCAGCGTCAAGAACGTCGCCAGAAATCTGTAGGGCAACGACTTTCCGCGCCGCGCTTTTGCGCATTTTGCATTGGCTGATCCTATCTTTTCCTTTGTCATGAATTTCATGTCTTCCTCCTTATTCATCCGGAAACCTTTAATTGATGCCTATACACCTCCTTCCGTTGAAGCACCTGACAGTTCAAGCGAAATAAAATGCCAATAATAAAATAAAGGCAGCGCGCGATGCCGATGGCACCGTTTTCTGCCTTTGTTCTCTTTCGTTATTCATTGCCAACACGATTCATAACCCTGCCACGTCGGATCCGAAAATCTTCGAGGATCTCCGAGCCCGCAATCCGAGGTTAATGCAGATTGCCGAACAACCACCCACCAAGCTTGGCCTTACTCCCAAAGCGATACGTGCGGCTTGACAACCTAACATGAAGTATATTCCTAGGCGGATGCTATTTGAATAGACAATCGTGACAGAAAGCTGATGTTATTTATGTAGTTTCGCGGGGATTCGTTTCACGGCGCGAAACTCACCTCGATTTGCGTTTGTAAAATAAATCATGGATAATATATCATGACAAGTGTATAAGCGGGAGTTCGTTGGTAAGGTGCCATGATGAAAACAATGATGAAAATAAAAAAGCCGATTTTCGTAATAGGGGTTTGTGTTTTGCTTATCTCCAGTGCCTTGCCGGTTTTCGCCGCAGAGAGCAGTGCCGAATATCCTTCCGACATGGATGTTGGCCACCTAAAAAGCGAAATAGCCAGTTTTATTAACGGTACGTCCTTTGCGGAAGAGCTTTCAATAAAAGCGCGATCTTCGGACGTCGACTTCTCAAAAGCGGTAAAAGTGTTCGTTGACACAAATATTATGGATTTTAAAACCAATAATTTTAACGAAATAAAAATGCTGCTTGAGAAAGAAAGCGATGCTATTTTTGAGGTTCCCGTTTGTGTTGACGGTCATTATTTTATGGCTAACATACAGAGAGAGATACCTCTGACGGGAGAAAAAAGAAAGCTGTTGGATGAAGCACAGCTAAAAGAATATGACAGCAAGGCAGGAAAGTGGATTGTTTCCTCAGCCGGCCAATTTGAGTCAAAAAAAGAATACGAAACCTACTACGAAGGAATGACAGCGGGATACACCGACAAAGAACATTTACTGGTAGGCGGCCTACCCTATTTCCACCTTGCAGTCGCTATCTTCCCTGACAGCGAGGGCGAGATCGGGGAGTTGGTGCCTACTGCGCCTGATGCCGTGCCGTGGGAAACTTTCGGCCTTTCATATGATAAAAAAACGGAACTGCCGAAACTCGATTACAAAAAAATAAAAAGCATTATTAACAAACTGCCGAAAGAATTTGCCGATGAAGCATCCGGAGAAATATACGCGTCGGGAGCTTCAGGCAGCTATGAACCTGGCCAAACACCGTCTAATGCCGGCGCAACAATCACCCCAATCATTTTCGTTGCGGGCGCGGCTATAGCGGTTTCCCTGTTTGTGATATTTATCGTTAAGAAGCGCAAACGAAACATAAACTGAACACAGGCCTTACAAATACGAATGTTAATGAAGGGGCTGCCCGCAGACAATGTGGCAGCCCCCCTATTACGCCACTTCCGCGGACGGCAGCGTTATCGTTGCGGTGAACAGGTCGCCGTCTATGGTTATCTCGAAGCCGCCGTTCATCAGCCACACCAGATCCTTCGCGATGGACAGCCCCAGCCCGCTGCCCTGCGAACGGCGGGATGCGTCGCCCCGCACGAACTTTTCCATCAGCTCGTCAGGCGTGATGTTCAGGGGCTCGCGGGAGACGTTTTTCACGCGCAGTATGACTTCCGTGTCGCTCCCGTATATTTTTTTCGTGGTCTTTCGCAGCCGGCGTTCCACCCTTTTGGTTTCGATGCTGACGTAGACGCGCGTGTTCGGCATGGCGTGGTTCACGACGTTCGAGAAAACATTTTCAAGCACGCGCCAGAGATGCGCTCCGTCCGCTTTGACGAGCGCGGGCGCGGCGGCGGCTTTTACCGGCGTGGTGGACGGCTCGGACGCGCCTGCCAACGCGGGCTCGTCGGGCGCGGCGGCGGATTCGCCTGGCTGTTTGAGCGACATCTGCGGACTATCCGCGGATACGCTGACATACTCCAGACCCTTCTCAGCGAAGGCGGCATCGAAATCCCCCGCTATCTGCCCGAGCAGCTCCGCGAGGTCGATGTCCGAAATCTCCACGGGCAGGTTGCCGGTACCGGCCTTGGACGCGTCGAGCAGGTCGTTCACGAGCAGCTTCATGCGTGCGCTCGCGCGTTTCAGCGCGGCGGAGTATTCGCGCAGCTCCGCGTTGTCGATGTCCAGCTTGTCTATCAAATCGACGTAATTGATGACCGATGTCAGCGGCGTGCGGATGTCGTGCGTCACGTTCGCGATGAGGTCGACGCGGAGCCTGTCGGCGGCTTCCTTGTCACCGACCGCATGGCCAAGCAGCTCGTAAAGCCCCGTGAACAGCTTACAGCCCCCGAAGCAGATGAACGCTATGACGGCCGGCATGACTATCTGCTCGAAGATATTCGAATCCGCGAACCACACGTCGATGTTCCTGTCCAGCAGATAGACGTATTTCACCATATTGTAAATATAATTGAATGAGTTGCGGAGGAATAAGAACGAAGCCCCCACTACCACTACAATAACAAAAATGCCGGACACCTGTCCATGCGGCAAGACCCTGAACGCCTGAACAAAATATGTCGTCTCGCCGAGCGTATGCGCGCAAAGCCTGACCAGCGTCGTTTCCCAGAGCAGCATGAACAGCGCGAGAACTACGGAGACGAAAATTATATGCGCCCACGGGTTGTACCTGAAATACGCGAATGGCGTCGAAATCAGCACCAAGACCGACATGACCACCACGGCCGAAAGATAATAATCGAGTCTGTGAAGCCGTCTGGATTTCAGCCATTCCGAGTTTTTCAGCGTGAATAACAGGTGGAGCGCGAAGATGGACACGGCTATGGCGGCAAGCACCGCGCCTTTGGCGAGTTCCGCGACGGCCGTGCCCGTCTCGAACATCATGTAATCGCCGGTATTCATGAGGTCAGCCGCGATATACCCGATGCGGAATATGGCCAGATACCCGCTGAACGGCGGCACGCACGAATAGATAAAGACCACGAGCGAAACCGCAAACGCGATTTTCAAGAGCAGCAACAGCGCGAGAGCAGAGCCCTGGCTCCGCGTCGGCCAGGCGCCGGCTTGCTGAGTTATTATTCCATTATTGTTATTCTGTGGAGATGTCACGCCGTCACCACCTTATACCCGAGCCCGTAGACGAGCTTCAGGTAGCGCGGCGATTTCGGGTCGGCTTCGATTTTCTCGCGGATGTGGCGGATGTGTACCGCGACCGTCCTGCCCACGTCGTAGGCGGGTTCGTTCCAGACCGATTCGTATATCTGCGACGATGAATAAACGCAGTCGAGGTTTGAGATGAGCAGCTTCAGGATATTGTATTCGAGCGCGGTCAGCGGAACGGTATCGCCGTCCACCGTCACCCGCTTGCGCGCGTCGTCCAGCATGAGCCCGCCCGTCCGGTACACCCCGTCGCGGTCAGCCGCCGCGCCGGATGATTCGCCGGCCGCGATGCCGCCCAGCTCCGAATATCTGCGTATCTGCGATTTCACGCGCGCGAAAAGCTCCATCGGCGTGAAGGGCTTCACGATATAATCGTCGGCTCCCGCGTGCAGTCCGAGAACGCGGTCGGCTTCCTCGCCCTTCGCGCTCAAAAAAATGATGGGGACGTTCGAGAACGCGCGCATTTTCAGCGCGGCTGTAACGCCGTCCATCGCGGGCATCATCACGTCGAGAATGACGAGGTGAACCTTGTTCCCGCGCAGCAGTTCGACCGCCTGCGCCCCGTCGGACGCACAGAGTACGCCATAGCCCTCGCCTTCGAGGTAGATGCGCAGCGCCGACACGATATCTTCTTCGTCGTCGCAAACCAAAATCGTGTAAGTTTCCATTATTCCATTATACCCCACACCGTGATGCCGCCCGGCCTGATTGATTTCTCTGGGTCAGGCTCGGGCGCAATGATATTTGCATGTGTGCATGCCGCGCTCATTTGTCCTCGGCGTATTCCTCAAGGCAGATGTTTTTTTCGTAGCAGAGCTTCGCGACTTCCTTCCCGACGTAGCGGAAATGCCACGGTTCGTATGAGATGCCTGTGATGTCCGACTTGTCCCGCGGGTATCTGACGATGAAGCCGTAGCGCCACGAATTTTCGTAGAGCCAATCGCTGGCGGGGTCGTCGCCGAACGATTCCATGTTCACGCCCATCTTCATGATGTCCACGGCCAGGCCCGTCTGGTGTTCGCTGCACCCTGGCGGCTGCACATACGATTTGTCAGCCGACTCTTTGTAGATGCGCTGCTGCTCGTCGTAGTTGCGGTAGCCGCTCGTGACGAACAGACCCGCGTGGCCGGCATCTTCAGCGCTATTCAGCATGTCGGTCAGCGGCTGGACCACTTCGCCCGCGGCGCGGACGCTGATGTCCGAAACCGCTACGATTTCCATCAGGTCTGTTATGACGGCGGGCCTGTAATCCTTCGGCAAGGGGTTCCATGCGTTGACCAATACCGTCATGTCAAGGTCGGCATTCGAGTTTGATCCTCCCGCGCTCCCTATCGTGGCGCCCGCGCCTAAGGGCATGCCTCCAGGCTCGGAGCTTCCCGCGCCGCCGCCCGCGTCCGGAGCCATATATGGCGCGACAATTTTTGAAATAATCAGCACACAGGCCACGGCGAGCGCAGCGACGGTTATGCCCGCCAATATCCGCTTGCGCGTACGCATCCTGGCGTGACGGCTCTCGCTGCTCCTGCGGCCGGTTTCCCTGTCCATGTCCAAGAAGTAGATGGTTCTGCGGCGATGCTGTTTCCGCTCGCGGGAAGCCATAGCAGCGCGGCGCTCGCTCTTTCGCCTGCTTCCGCCTCGTCCGTCCCCGCGCCCTCGCCCTCGCGAAATCACATTATTCCCTTCGCCGTCAGCATAAAATTCCCAATATCCGCGCTTCCCGTGCTCCATGCAGTCTTTCCTTTCTTGATCCGTTGATACATATATCTTAACAGACGCATATTAAGCGCAAAGGCACAGGGTTATTAAGATGTTACTAAGCTATGGTTATCGGGATGTTACCGGCGGGGGCTGGCGTGACGCCCATGCGGGGGGAACGGATGCCCCGAGCCGCCTGGCTTTTCATTATGAGACTTCGCCCGCGCTGATTTCCTGCTCGAAAAGCGAGTAGATAAACAATGCGCTCTGGCCATACAAGCCTGTGTCATCGTCGTCGAGCGACGCGGCGGTGGCCGAACGGTAATACCGCGCGAGCGCTTCCTTGTCAGCGATGCCGTGGCGTTCCGCAATCATGCGAACGACCTCGGGAATCAGCGTGGCTTTTATCAACCTATGCCCCATCTCGCGCCACCTCCGAAAACCCGACAAAGCGCAGATATGCGAGCGCGTGTTCGGTGCAGAAGCATATCTGATTGTTTATTTTCTCGAACTTCAATCTCTCTATAGCGTCCTCCTTGCGCATTATCCCCTGCACAACATACGATACAGTTTCGCCAACATTGTCATTCGCTATTTTTCCGGTAACAATATCGTATCCATGCGAGTACGAGATATCGCTTCGGCATGCGCAGACCATTTCAAGCCATTCCATATCGGGGTTCGGAAAATGCCTGACGCTTAGCGAGCCATAGCAAGCTTCGTCAAATTCATATTCCGACACTATCGCATGTGCGTCCCTGCCGCCTCGCGACATTATTTTGGCGCGGCGCACAGCCCATCGTTTTGCCTGTGCGAAAATATCGGTCGAGTAAAATCCAAACCCGAAATCGCGGCCGTACTCGGTCTTTATTATACGAGGATGCTCGACGGGCTGAACCGAGCCGTGGTACAGCTTTATCATGCGCTCGCCTCCGCTCTACCCGTGCCGGACAGATATTCGTCAAACATCTGCATCAAGGACTCCCACGACATGCCGTGCAGATCCTCGTAGTCGGCATCGAGCATCCCGAGCAATCCCGTGCGCTCGAACATGCCGTAGACATCAGGCGACGGCTTGCCCGAATGCTCCGCGTACATCTCTATGCAGAATGCGTTGAAAGACAATTTGCTCATGCTTTAATTATATGGGGCGGCGCATAGGATTACAAGGCGCTTTCCCCGATAATTGATTTACTAAATCGGTTTTTTGCTTACTCATATAGCATATTGACTTTGCTTATTAATGCGTCAGAATCAATAATATCAAAACGACCAAATGGCTCGCCAGAGGATATATACCAAAAGTTATTTTCCCCCAACACTACATGGCGCGGATTTTGTACATCAACGATAAAATCTATTTCCCAAAGTACATCTCTCATCAAATATCCGTTCATGGAATATATAGAACGCCGACTTTGTATTCCACTAAGAACTTCAACCAACTCTGCCAAGTTGATTCGTTCTGTTACATCGGTTTCTATCCCATCCACTACACGGATGATACGAATAGATTCCAAACTAATTGTACTTGTATCATAACAAATCGGTTGCTCTCGGAAAAAATATAATGAAGCACATATAGCGACCACAATCAATATGATAATCAATATGATAATTATTATTCTCTTCATTCCCGTACTACCGATATCCTCACTTATAATGCTATTATACAAGACATTCTATGGAATCAATGGAGAAGCCATGTAAAATAATCGGATTTCCAGGCAATCCTTGATTCGTCAACATAAGAATATCTGTGATCCCACGCATAGTTCCATGGGCTGTCATAATGAGTTGACTTAAAAACCTTATTTGGGTAATACGTAGGTAGGTATGCTTCTCTGCCCACACCTTTTTTGTCAATATAATTTACGTATTTATCAATCTGCAATATAGATGAACTACGTATTGACAAAGCAGTGTAATACTCACTACCTACTTTTGCAAAAATATCCTTATATGTTGTATCATACCTCACCTTGACTTGCACGAAATCAGAAGCATGTCCAACAATCCAATTGCCAGTACCGACCGCTTCCCATAAAGATATTCCGGAAGCAAAATAACCTACTGGGTTCGGTATTAATGAAGTTCCTGTCAAAATTAAGTTTTTCGCCTTCTTTGCATCATTGTAAGCGGCTTGCTTCTTTCCGACAAATTGATACCCTGTATTTTTGCCCAAAATAGTTGAAGCAACAACTTTGAATGTGTGTCCTCCATTTGTCACAGTGCTTGTCGCAACATTTGAAAATAACGACGGATTTTCTGACGAATAAATATCCAAAGGAACAATGACTTTACCATCTTTTGTTGAGGGTTTCAGATACGATGCTTTTCTTGCTTGAATTACATCATCATCTGTAAGCATATCTATTGTTCCGTCATCTGTTATTGAAAAATCATCGGATATAAATATTGAAACAACTACATCCTCATTTTCCTCGGTAGTATTATTGGCGATTTGTTCTTGAGTTTCTTCTATTTGCTCTTTAATCCTATCAGGGATAATGTTTATATTAGATAAATTCTCAACAACATCATCATTTGTCATATCTATATTGATTTTAGTTACAGGTACGATAGTTTCATCATGTTCTGTTTCAATTTCAATCCCATAGTAACCTTCGTCGGATTCAAACACTTCGGGCATCTCTGTAGGTATGTTGTATTCATCGGGCGAAATCCCATCTATGCTTTCTACAACACTAATACTTCCATCATCAGTTAAGGATATTTCTTCTGCTTCGGGAATAACGTACTCATCCTTTGATTCTTCAGACCAAGATGTTTTAGTGATAGCATCGGAGGGAACTGTAATGTTGATATTTTCATTGGATGATGACTTATTATTGGGCACAACAATTATAGCTGAAACAAATCCTAAAGCAAAAATCAATGTAGAGAGCAGGATAATTTTAAAGTATTTTTTCATGGCTACACCTTCCTTTCATTGAATTGCGATGACATTATATTGCCTATACATTACACCACCCCCCACCCTATTCTGTCAATGGAAAAAACGGCACTTTAACAGTTAAATAGCCAATATCAGTCCACAAACCGCAGAAAATCGGTATTTTTTTTCAAATAAATTTTCTAAATATGTTGTATATTGTTGTAATGTATGATACAATATATTATAGTTCTCTTGCTTAGTGCAAAGAAGAAACGGAGGAAGCTATGAAACTGTCATACAACAAGAACGCGAGAGATCCCATTTATTACATACAGCAGGGTTTTCGCAAGGGGAATAAAACATCGACACGCAATGTGCATAGGATAGGCAAGCACTCCGAGTTGCTTTTGGTTACAGACGACCCGCTTGAGTATGCGAAGCAAATGGTGGCGGAGCGCAACGAGGAGATGAAGAAGGACAAGATCTCCATGGAGCTAAAAATAGATTTTGAGGCGAAACTTAAGGCAGGGGACAATACGGCCTCATCAAGCAGTTGTCTGAACATAGGCTACTTTTTCTTGCAAAGCATCTATCATAAGCTTAGGATATCCGATTTCTTTAAGGCATACACTGCGGGCTCTAAGATAGAATACAATCCTGATGAAGCGAACCGTTTTATGGTTTACGCAAGAATACTGGAGCCGGACTCCAAACACGGTACATACGACTGCCTTTCAGGCTACTACGAGCAACCCGGCGTAAGGTATGAACAGATGTTGCGCACGATGGATATTATGGAGGAGCATTATGACGAATATCTTGCGCACCTGTGGGAGCAAAGCAACCGGGTTGTTAAGCGAGACACTTCTGTATGCTACTTCGACTGTACCAACTACTACTTCGAAACAGAGGGTGAGGACGAGGAGTATATAGACGAGGTGACCGGCGAAATGATAAAGGGGCTTAGGAAATACGGTCGTGCGAAGGACCACAGACCAAACCCGCTTGTGAGCATGGGGCTTTTTATGGACACGCAAGGGATCCCGATCTCCATGTGCATAAACTCGGGTTCCGACAATGAGCAAACCTGCGCCATTCCCTTAGAGAAGAGACTGATTGAGATGTTCAAGGACAAGAAGTTCATCTACTGTGCGGATGCAGGCCTGGGTTCGTATAACATCCGTAAATTCAATTCTATGGGCGGTAAATCATTCGTGGTCACCCAGTCTGTAAAGAAGCTTCCGGATGTTGTCAAAGAAGCTGTATTCAATGACTTCGACTACCGTCTGCTTTCGTCAAACAAAAAAACCACCATAGCTCGCATGAAAGCTTTCGACAAAATGAACACCGATAATCTCGGACTCTACAATGACTTCGTGTACAAAATCATTCCTGCAACTATCGCCCTTGAAAACGGCAGATACGAAGAAAAGACTTACGCGAACGGCAGGAAAAGAGCCGTGAAGTCCAAGGACGCAGTACCACAAAAAATCATAGTCACATTCTCAAGAAAATCCATGGAGTACCAACGTCGCATAAGGAACAACCAGATAGAGCGCGCGAAGAAGCTTCTTCAAACCAAAGATCCGGAGGAAATAAAGAAAGGCTCCAACGACGTAAGAAGGTTTATCAAAAGAACCTCTACAGGCAAGGATGGCAAGAAAGCTAATGACAGCTACGAAATCAATCAAACAATTATAGATGAAGAAGAAAAGTACGATGGTTATTACGCTATAGCCACGAATCTGGATGACGACGTAAATGAAATACTAAGAATCAACAAGCAACGATACAAGATCGAAGACTGTTTTAGGGTAATGAAAACCAACTTCGAGGCAAGACCTGTGCACCACAGCAAGAGCCGGCGCATAAAGGCTCACTTCATGATTTGCTATACGGCGCTGCTCGTATACCGCTTACTTGAAGCAAAGCTCGATGAGAACGGCACGCATTTCAGCGTAGACAACGTTATCAAGACTTTAAAAAACATGCAGGTCGCTTCGGTGCAAGACATCTTTCACGTATCCACATACGATGATTCCAAAGTCTGTGCCGCTCTCAACGAAATATTTATGCTAGGGCTTGACAAGAAATACTACCAACCCAAGGAGTTGAACAAAAAAATTAAAAAAATATTGTAGCCAATAAAATATACAACTTTCGCAGCACCAAAGAAAGGTGAGTTTTCCTTGGAACTTCAACCTCTGGCGCTCAACGCGGACTATCCAACTGTTAAAGTCGGGAT